>DAIQQE010000177.1:0-2099 GCA_036786905.1 Candidatus Nezhaarchaeales archaeon
GTTCTGCCTCGCCTACCACAGGACGTACGGCCTCGACGTCATAGTCACGAGGTGCACGAACAACTTCGGCCCCTACCAGTTCCCTGAGAAGCTGGTCCCGAAGGCGATAATAAGGGCAAAGCTGGGGATGAAGGTTCCAATATACGGTAGTGGGAGGAACGTAAGAGACTGGATCTACGTCTTAGACCACTGCGAGGCCCTGGACTTAGTCTTGGAGAGAGGGAGGCCCGGGGAGATATACAACATCTCATCGGGAAACGAGCTGGACAACCTCACGCTCGTCAAGAAGATTTTAAGCATTATGGGCAAGGACGAGAGTCTAATAGAGTTCGTCGAGGACAGGCCCGGCCACGACGTCCGCTACAGCTTGGACTCCTCGAAGATAAGGAGGGAGCTTGGGTGGAGGCCGAGGCACACGCTCGAAGAGGCCTTGAAGGAGACCGTGGAGTGGTACTTGAAGAACGAGTGGTGGTGGAGGCCGCTGGTCGACGAGAGGGTGCTCCACCCGACGCCGTGGAGGTTGAGGTGGTGATGGCGTGAAGGGCGTGATCCTGCACGGCGGGGCTGGGACGAGGCTCAGGCCCCTCACCTTCACTGGCCCCAAGCAGCTCATACCAATAGCCAATAAACCCGTCAGTCAGTACGTGCTCGAGGACCTCGTCTCGAGCGGAATCAGGGACGTGGCGATAGTCCTCGGAGAGACGTACCCGGAGCTCGTCAGGGAGTACTACAAGGACGGCTCCTCCTTCGGCGCGAGGATAACCTACGTCTACCAGGGCAAGCCCCTCGGCATAGCCCACGCCGTCAAGCTCTGCAGGGACTTCGTCGGCGACGAGAAGTTCGTCGTGTACCTAGGGGACCAGATCCTCCAGAAGGGGATCAAGAGGTACGTGGAGAAGTTCGCGAGCGAGGACTACGACGCCTTCGTCCTCTTGAAGGAGGTCGAGGACCCGACTAGGTTCGGGGTCGCCCAGTTCGACGAGGGGGGGAGGCTCGTGAGGCTCGTCGAGAAGCCCAAGGTCCCTCCCAGCAAGTACGCCTTGGTCGGCGTCTACTTCTTCAAGCCAGTAGTCTTCGACATCATAGAGGACTTGAAGCCCAGCTGGAGGGGCGAGCTGGAGATAACCGACGCGATCCAGCTCATGCTCGAGCGCGGGTACGAGGTGGGCCACGAAGTGCTGGACGGGTGGTGGTTCGACGTCGGGAAGAGCGACGACGTATTGGCCGTCAACGCCAAGGTGCTGGACGAGAGGGCTAGGGAGAGGGTCGAGGGAGAAATCCAGAACTCCAAGATCGAGGGCAGGGTCGAGGTCGGCAGGGGGACCAAGATCGTGAACAGCGTAGTTAGGGGGCCCTCTATAATAGGTGAGGGCTGCCTCGTAGAGGACTCGTACGTGGGGCCGTACACGAGCGTTGGGAGGGGCTCTAAGATATTGAAGAGCTCCGTCGAGTACTGCGTGATACTAGAGAACGCCTCCATCATCGGGGTCGAGAGGCTTGAGGAGAGCCTGATCGGGAGGAACGCCAAGATAATTAAGGGCGAGGGCAATAGGAGGTTCGTGAAGCTTAACGTCGGGGACTACTCGGAAGTGATACTCTGAAGGCTAATGTGAGACCCTCATGGTGATGAATCCGGCATCAGAGGTCGGCGGAGGCGCGTCGATGCGCACCAGGTCTAGGTGGCTTTGCAAGTTCCTGATCGCCAGCGTGGTGTTGGGGTACGCCCTCCTCGCTTACTACTGCTGCTACGAGCGCTACATGAGCGAGGTATACTTCGCGTTGGCCACCGCGGCGGCGGCGTTGTCGATCCCGGCGCTGGCGTTGATGCTAAAGCCCCCTCGCGATGAGGGATGGATGCCGAAGATGAGCTTGGGCATGACCGCTTATGCCCTGCCGGCGGTCATATTCACCTGCGCCTCCCTCGAGATATGGTCTTTGGGGCACTTGGGGATTCTCTCGGTGATCGCGCTGATGGCTGCTTTCACGGCCTCGGCCCTCTCAGACTCCAGCTCCTCCGCGTCCGTCGCGATGGCCCTCTCCCTGACCGCTGTCATCGTCGTGCTCCACGGGGTCTACCCGCCGAGCTTCGGCGCTGACAC
>DAIQQE010000039.1:0-5764 GCA_036786905.1 Candidatus Nezhaarchaeales archaeon
GCAATATACTATTCGATTAAGGCTTGCGTCGAGAGAATCCCCAGCCCCAAGCCCCATTTAGACGGACGAGAGGCTGGGACGGTCCAGCGGTCAAGGTCATCGACCTCTAAAGGGCTAGGGCTGCAAAGGGCTCAAGACCTTCAAGGGCCTCGCTTCACGCACCTCTGCGCGAGATGGTCGAGGGCGACGACTCCAGCTTCATAGGGCTCGGCCTTTCGTCTACGATGCAGGAGGGGGTCGGACCTCGCTCTCAGGGCCTGTGAGGTCGAGCTTTCGGCTTCTCCTTTAGATAGAAGTCGGCGACCTCCAAGAGCCACCTCTTCATGTCCTCTCTGAAGGTCTTCTGGCAAGAGCGGATCCCTATGCGCTTATTGAAGATGGGCCCGTCGAGGACCAGGGTGTGGTACTCCCCGAGCTCTCCGCACAAGTCGAAGCCCGTCTCCTCGCTCAATTTAGACAAGTCGCTTATGAAGGACTCGTCGATCTTCCTACCGAGCCACTCGGGCCCCAGCAGATCGGCCTTGACGCTCACGACTATCGCCTCGAAGCCGAGCCCCACGAACTCCTCGAGCACTCTCCTGCGCTCGAGGCGCCACAGAGGCCCCATGTGTAGAAGCCGACCTCATTGCGGACCTTGATGACCCAGTCCAAGTGCTCCACGACGTCTATGTCGCCGAAGACTATTCCATCGACCCCCGCTCTCTTCAGCTCCTTGGCCACCTCCTTAAACGCCTCCTCGTAAGCCTTCCACGTGGTCTCTCTCTGAATGAGGGGGATGCCGATGGCCTCTGACTGGGCGGCGATGAGCTTGGAGCTGACCCCGTGGGCCATGCACCTCCGGTCTTTGGACACGGAGTTCAAGAGGTAGGAGCCCTCTAGGCCCTTTTGAAGCGCCTTGTACAGCGCTAGACAGCAGTCCTTGCCGCCGCTCCACGAAACCGCAACTCTCGTCACGTTGATCCACCTCCGTCAAAATGGTATAAGATTTAATTTGCATCGTTCAACCATAGATGGCTTCCCTCCGCGGCACTTCTATTAACTCGAAGAACTTAAACGGCCCTCCTGTTGCAAGGGTATAACCGGCCATGCTCGCCCAACTCTATGCACAATGTGTTAGCGAGCGTTTTCTGAGCGCGTGACGTCGCTAACATCACTTGGTTTATTAGAGCCGATGACGGTGACGCCCCTCAAAATGATGATTGAGAGGTCGCCGTGCTCGACATTTAAGAGGTCGCTCAACCTACAAGTACACACTTTCTCATCCTTGAGGGTGAGGTTCTCGCACACCATCACCTCTAAGTCTTTAGAGACGCCATTGTCTATTAGGAACTTGGCGATGTCTTTAGGCATGAAGTCCCAAGGCCTGGGAAGCACTATGACGCTCCTACGTCCCTCTTTCACGGCCCTTAGCAGCTCCTCCTTCTCCTCGTCTATCGAACCGCTCTTGTGGAAGGTTATAAAGAGAGATTCCTCCATGGCCAGCCCAGCCTTTGCGCAGGCCACTTGAACCGAGCTGACGCCGGGGATCACTTTGACGTTTTTGCACACAGACCTTATCTTTTCAACGAATTGCTTATCCGAGAAGTTAGGGTCGCCGTAACAGCAGATAACGCACCTCTTACCAGCTCTTTCCTCTGAGGCTATGAAGTTTAAGACGTCGCCCTCATTATTGTAATCGATGGCTATCGCCCTCCCCTTTACAACCTTCTCCACGACTTGAAGAGCCTGTCTAAAGCCTGCGACGTAATCTGCTCCTTCAATGAGCTTTATCGCTTTGACCGTGAGGTAGTCAGGATCTCCAGGGCCTACGCCTACGATCCACACCTCACCCACGCCGCACATTTCGATCCTCCCTCGTCCTGAGGAGGGCTGAATCCAAGGCCCACGTTCTCTAGATAAACTACTCATCACGTCTTAAGCTCACTAGGCTCTGGGTATATCACGTAGACCTTGCTCAGGCGGTCACACGTGTACGAGCTCCTCACAAGCACCTTCCTCAAGTGCTCCTCAGACCTCTCTTTGGCCTCGAGGAGCTCTTTCAAAGTAGGCCTCCTCCATGGAGCTGAGGGCACTGGCACGTATTCATCTATGATCATTGGCACGTTTTCGCTTAAGCTAGAAGCCACGTACTCTGCAAGCACCTCTACGTCTTGGGGCTCGTTAAAGCCAGGTATTAAGACCGTCTCGACGATCACCTTAAACCCGCTTTGGTATGCTAATCTCATGTTTCTGAGGACCATGTCTAAGTCGCTCTTATCCCTTTTCGTGTAGGCGGAGAACCTCTCTGGGTATATGCTCTTTACGCTCAACTCTATCGTGGAGCCCTTCGGCATACAATCAATGACCTTGTCCAGCAAGAGGCCATTAGTCAAGAGGGCGATTTCCAGCTCAATGTCGCTCAATGCCTTGACCGTGCTACAGAACGCTGGGTCTATGGTCGGTTCACCACCTCCCAGCACGACCCTCTTCAAACCCATTTCCTTCTTGACCCTCTTAATGACGCCCTCGAGCTCCTCTAAGGTCAGCGTCCTCGGCTCTCCGTCCATAACCTCCTTAGAGCTGCCATCCTCATAGAGGTGGTGGTCCCACACGAACCTCTTCCTTATACAGCCAAGGCACTTAAAGTTGCAGCCAAGGAATTGTACGTAAGCCGATTCCGTGTAATCGTAATACGTTATGTGGTAGACTTGCGTGTCCATGTTAAGCCCCTCATAGTTTGGCCCTCTCCATTGGCTCTAGCGGTACTGCGACTTTCCTCCCATTAACGTCCAACAAGGACACTCTCACTTGGTACACCTCTTCAAGCAGATCCTCCTTTAGCACTTCCTCTTTCGCGCCGGCGGCCACGATCTCTCCGCCGTTCATGACGATGACCTTGTCGGCGTAGAGAGATGCTAAGTAGAGGTCGTGTATGGCCACTAGGCACGCGATCCCGCTCTCCTCCACGCTCCTCCTCACGTAGTCCAGCACCTCCAGCCTGTACCTGAGGTCTAAGAAGGCCGAGGGCTCGTCGAGCAACAGCACCTTAGGCCTCTGCACGAAGGCTCTCGCTAAGAGGACCCTCTGCAGCTCACCGCTGCTGAGCTGGTCCAATCTCCTGTTGAGGAGGTGGCTTACGTTCAGCTGCCTAGAGACCTCGTCCACGACCTCAAGGTCTTGTCGCGGTATGGAGAAGCTCAGCGCACTTTGATGAGGATACCTGGCGGTCAGCAAGAACTCGAACACCGTTGAGGGGATCGACGTACTCACGTGAGGGTCTGCGTGGGCGATTAACTTTCCGAGCTCCCTCGGCGAGAACCTCGATAGGGCCTTCCCGTCTATGTAAACGGCCCCGGCCCTCGGCTTTACGATAGAGGCTATGGTCTTTAATAGAGTCGACTTCCCAGAGCCGTTAGGCCCGATGACAAAGGCCATCTCGCCTCCGCCGACTTCGAATGAGGCGTTCCTCAGCGCTGGCGTGGAGTTGTACCAGACCTCTAGCTTCTCGACGACTATCCTCACTTTCTCTTCACCCTCTTGACGACGACGTAGGCTAAGAAGGGTGCTCCGATGATCGACGTGACGACGCCCAGCGGGAGCTCGCCTACGCCCCTCGCGAGCATGCTCGTCAACTTCACGAAAATGTCGGCGACCAACGTGACGAAGGCCCCCACGAGGGCGGTCAGCGGGATGGAGAATCTGTGGTCTGAGCCCGCGAGAAACCTCGCCACGTGCGGCGCTATGAGGCCCACGAAGCCCACTATCCCGACGAAGGCAATGGTGATCGCAGTCAAGAGAGCTGCTATGAGGCTCGCCGCGTTCCTCGTCAACGCAGGGCTGAAGCCGAGCTGCTTCGCGTACTCGTCTCCGTAGAGGTAGGCGTTGAGGGGCTTGAACAGCGCTAGGGTCAGCGCAGCTAGGGTCGCCGAGGGAAAGGCCAAGAACTGGAGGTCTCTCTCCAAGACCGTGCTGGCGCTGCCCATCAGCAAGTAGACGTAGGGGGTCTTGGTCATCTGCTGGACTAGGTAGAGGAGGACGTGTGAAACCCCCGAGAAGAGAGACGCGACCGCTATTCCGGCCAGGACCATTGCCATGCTGCCGCCCCCACCCAACTTGGAGAGCAGGAGGGTCAGCGCGTAGCCCGACATGGCTCCCAAGAACGAGACCGCTATCACCCACGCTTTGTGGACCATGAAGTCGGGGGCTAGGAGGATTCCAAGCGCGACCAGCGTTAGCGCTGTCGAGGAGAGGCCGAATATGTAGGGATCCGCCAAGGGGTTCCTCGTGGTCGTCTGCATCAAGAGGCCCGCTAAAGCTAGGGACGCCCCGCAAAAGAGAGAGGCTAGGGCCCTCACAACCCTTAGCTCAGCTATGACCTCAACCATTTTCTCCTCGGCGTAGCCGAAGGGCTTGAGGAATACGACCTTAAACACCTTGACCGGGTCAAGCATAGACGGGCCTATCGAAAGCGACAATGTGAATGCGAAGATCGTCAACGCTACGAAAGAGGTGAAGAAAATTAAGAAGTACTTCACCTTTCTTTCGTACAGGGGCGTGGCCATGGCTTAGATCCCGACCACTATGTCAGCCACGCTCATAAGCGATGGCTGGCTTACAAGCCTCAGCTCAGCGGAGGCCATCTTCACGACGTCGCGCCTCTGAACCTCGCCGAAGATCTCGGGGTGTATTATTTGTGCGACCATCGCGAGGGCCTCTCCTATCCTGGGCCCGGGCCTGACGACTAGGTCGTCAGCCTCGTCTATCAGCACGTACACCCTCCCACTCCTCCACGCGTCTGTGTTGGCAAGCGGGGTCTGCGAGATCTCCTCTATCACCTTCTTCGGATCCACGCCCATGACGGTGACTATTATGACTTCGGGGTTGCTGGACAGTATCTCTTCATAACTTAGCCTTGGCCAGCCGCTATACTTAGACGCTATGTTAATGCCCCCAGCCGTCGTTATAAGCCATCCTATGAAAGTGTCCCCGCCAGCGCTGATGAGCCCCCAAGCGGGTGGGCCTGTGAGCTTCAACACCTTGGGCTTCTTCGTGACGCCGACTAGCCTACTGGTCACGTTGTCGATCTTTTGCTGAATGCTCTTCACGACCTCTCTCGCCCTCTCCTCGACACCAAACATCTTGCCCAAGGTCATGATGTCCGCGAATATGTCGTAGTGGTCTTTTGCGACATTGCTAATTAGGAAGAACGTCCTTATGCCCTTCTCCTCGAGCTTGGGGGCGAATTGTGCCATTTGGGGCTTTACGCCCTTGCCCATGAGCACTAGGTCCGGCCTCAGTGAAGCTATCTTCTCGACGTCGAGGGTCCACGGCCCTCCAACGACAGCTATCTGCCCTCGATTTACGAGCTCTAGCACCTGAGGGGGCCAGTTGGAGTACGAGTCCACCCCGACGACTCTATCGCCGAGGCCCAGGACGAACAGGTGCTCCGTTATGCTCGGCAGCGTCGAGACCACCCTCCTCGGCACTTCGTCGAGCCTCACCTCCCTGCCGAGCGCGTCGGTGAACATGCTCGCCCGCGCCACGGCCGTCTGGTACTTGCCCTGGAGCTCCCTGAGCTGTTCGCTTAGCTGTTGGTACTCGCCTCGGAGCTTCTTGAGCTCCTCGCCCAGCTGGCTGTTCGTGGACGCCAAGTAGCCTATCGCGAAGGCCTCGGCCACAACTACGGCGGCTAAGAGGACTATAGCGGCTAAGACGGCCCAACGCCTACTCATATAGCTCACTGGTTGGATAATCCATCCAACTACTATAAAAAGTTTGAGCTCGC
>DAIQQE010000039.1:5864-9761 GCA_036786905.1 Candidatus Nezhaarchaeales archaeon
GAGCTCGCTGCCTTGAGAAAGCGCCGCAGGGCTGGCTTCACGAGTTGGACCTGCTGGGCCCAAGGCCTTTGCGAGTACTAAGCTTAAATCCCCAGAGGGGCTGAAAGTCGTGAGGTCGCGAGCTCTCATAGCCGAGGAGTGAGGCGTCGGTGAAGAGGGTAGAGCTGGACTTCGCCGACCTCAAGGTGGAGTTCTGCGATAGGGAGAAGGCGGTCAGGCAAGTGGAGGAGCTCGCCGAGAGGGGCACGTGGTTCCCGTTGGTGGTCTTCGGCCCAGAGGGGTGTGGAAAGACTGCTTGGCTCAGGCAAGCAGTTGAGATCCTCAAGGAGCGGGGCTTCAACGTAATTTACTTCAACCCGATGAGGGAGGAGCTCCTCGCTGAGGTGGGGATCAAGAGCTTGGAGGACATGGCCTTGGAGATGTTGAGGAGGGCCGCCTCAATTCACGCCCTCGCCAGCTTCGTGGGCTCGGTGATATACATCGCCAGAGAGGCTGTGAGGCTGGGCAAGAAGAGGCTAGCGGTGATAGTCGACGACGCCTTCCAGTACTTAGGCGATAGGGAGGCCGCGTTCACCGTTAAGGGGTTGCTCGAGCTGATAGAGCACCCGCCCGAGAGCTACGAGAAGATCGTCGCGATAGCCGCTACCGGCGAGGGCTTCTCTAGGAGGGAGATAGGGAGGCACCTGTGGGCCAAGATAACGCCAATGTGGAACATGTCTAAGAGGGGCTTCGAGGAGCTGTACGAAAAGCTGCCGGGCCCCAAGCCGGGGCTAGAGGACGTCTGGGCGATGACCGGCGGCAACCCTAGGGTCTTGGCCCAGCTCTACGAGGCTGGCTGGAGGGGAGGGCCAGTCCTCGCTCAGCTCATAGACTCCAAGAGGCTCGACGCCTTCGCGTCGTCGCTTAGCGACGATGAGAGGAAGTACCTCTTGGACGCTATAGAGGACCCGGACACCCTCTTGGCCAGGGAGAGGATGCCGCTCCTCGACAAGCTCGTCGAGCTCAACTTAATCGTGGACACAATACCCGAGAGGAGGCAGGAGCTCTGGATAGATGAACCGCCCCCTCAGAAGGACCTAGGGCTCGGCATCGGCAAGAGGATAGCTTGGCAGAGCCCGTTGCACAGAGAGGCCGTGAGGAGAGCCGCCGGAGTCCGCAACGAGAGCTGACGAGGCCCTAAGGCCAAGCGCCCCCAGCCCTCAGTCGTCCCCAACCCCTCGATCTCCCGAGCGACCTTCTTGACCTTCTCTGCCAGCTCGCATCCCATGCGGGAGCGACCCCTGTTTAAGGGCCTTGAGCCTGTCCCTCTACTGAGGCCGGCCGGGGGTACCCTCGACTCACGCGCCAATCCTCACGCTCGTCCTCACGCTAATGAGGTCAGTGATGAAATGGCGATTATTAGGGCCAGCTCGCAGCCCAACGCCGCGAGGCCCATCGCTTCTCCCATTCCCACGACTCCCTTCTCCAAAACAGCTTATTCGAAAACTTCCGTCTCCTCGTGCTCTAAAGCTCGCCAACCCGAAAGCCCTGTAGCTCACTCTTTGCTTCTAGCCGAGGACCATGATGGTCACGTGCTCCTTTTTGCGAGAAGAGCCTCTTAAGCCGAGGGCTCGCTAGAGATCACGTAAGAGCGCGGAGTTGAGGGCATGAAGAAATGAGCTGGGGATTGGCAATCGAAGAGGCTGTGAGGTTCCACGGCCACTTAGGCCTCTGGCTCTTGATGGGCTGCAGAGCTGGGGAGATAGCTAAGAGTAGGTTGAAGCCGAGCAACCTCCACGAGCTCCACTGCATCGTCAGAGTGCCGAATGGAGTGCCCCACTCGTGTAGCATTGATGGAGTGCAGGCGTCCACGAGCTGCACTCTGGGCGAGGGGGACATAGTCGTTGAGCGTGGAGAGGGCTTCGAGTTCGCCTTCATCAACAAGGCCTCTAAGGAGGTGCTTAGATTAAGAGTAAAGAAGGCGTAATAGAGAGGTCGAAGGGCTTCAAGTCTCTTGAAGAGGCCTCAAGCTACGTGAGGTGGCTCGACGATTGGGAGCTCTTCGAGTTGAGCTGAGCACCTCTGCCCGCTCTTCAATCGACTTCACGGTTTCGCACCTCAAAGCCCCTCGACGGTCCGTCGCACCACGTACTCCAAGCTGAGGTGAAAGGGTAATAAGGGCGGAGGCAGGGGTGAGGGCTGAGGACCTCAGCGAAGGGAGGGAGATGGGGAGAGCGATAAAGGCTTGGATCTCGAGGAAGGGCTGGTACGTCACAATACTGTTCGAAGACGGCTCAAAGACCACGATAAGCTTCAAGGAGTTCTTAAGAACCTTCAGGGACTACTCGAGGGCCGTCGACGAGTACGCGTCCTTCATTTGGGCCTCCATGGGGGGCGACGAGAGGGCCTACTGGGTCGCCGGGGAAGTGGAGAGGAGGCTGAGGGCTCGCTCAGCGCCCCGTGAATCTGAGGCGCGGCGAACGTAGAGGCCACATCAAGGCGCATTGACGTCGCTAGCGCCCGCCACTCGTCCATTGCCATCGCTCACGACGTCGCTAGCAGTAGCTTGGGTTCCACCTCTCTGATGGCTTGGAAGTGCTCGTCTAGCGTCACTAGGACCATTTCGTTGTTAATGGCCATCGCCGCTATTATCAAGTCAGTGGCCGGCAACGGTCTCCCCCTTCTACGCAATCTCACTTGGAGCTCTATAGCCTTGGCGTAGTCGCTCTTAGTAGGGTAGAGGACTCTGTGCACGTAATTCAGTGCTGGGGGCCACTCGATGACGGTTATGATAGATATCGCTCCGGGCACGACTTTGTAGTCTCTACGCAAGACGAGGTCTACGACGGCACTCGTATCGTAGAGCTTCTCGCTAAGCACCCTCCAACCCTCTCAACAGCCGCCTCCTCTCCTCCACGCTCTTCTCCAAGGCTCTTCGGAGCTCCTCCTCGACTGCAAGGGGCATGGGCAAGAGGTCCTCTCTCGAGATGCCCAGCCTCCTAAGCCTCTCGAGGACCTCTGAAGTAGGTTCTTCAGTCCTCAGCTCCTCGAGCCTCCTCAAGTGCTCCTCAATGGCCGCGCGCACGACCTCGCTCCAGTTCACCTCCCTGCACCTCCTCATCTTCTCGGCAAGCTCTTTGGGGAGCCTCACGGTAAAGTTTACAGACACGCACTTACACCTACTTATACATTAATACACAACTTAATAAAGCCCGCTCAACCGCCTCCAAGAGGTTCTGGAGCCCTCTCAGCGGTTTAAAAGCCCCGCTTTGACCGAGAGCGCCAAGGGTTAGAGGTCAGCTCTAACGGACATCATCAACGTTGAGAACTAACGCAGCCCTTTAGAGGAAGCCATCGAGCTGAAGAGGCAGAGACTTGAAGCTCTAAGCCGACCGCTAAACGAGTAAGAGCAAGTAAGCGCGAGGGCCGAGAAGACACGAGCCATGAGCGCCTCGAGCGCTAGGAAGCTGAAGTTCGTGCGCCACTACTGCAGCAAGCTGTTGGGCGTCTGTAGCGGAGGCCCTCCTACTCGAGCCCGCGCATGGCGGCTCTCTTGAAATCGTCGCTGCTCAAGGGGCCGAGACTCCTCTAACCATCGCGGTGCTATGCTTAAATCCTTAGAGGGCTCGAGAATTCTGTTGGCGAGCTCTCGAGGGCTAGCGAGACCTTAGAGGGCTTTGAGTGAAGAGGGTCAGGCTCAGCTTCGCCGCGGGCGTCGAGTTGGAGTTCTGCGATAGAGAGAGGGCCGTCCGCCAAGTTGAGGACTTCGCTAGGAAGGGCACCAGGTTCCCGATAGTCGTCTTCGGGCCCGAGGGCTGCGGCAAGACAGCTTGGCTCAAGCAGGCCACCGAGACGTTGAGGGAGCTCGGATTCGAGGCGATCTACGTAGACCCTCTTCGCAGGGAATTCGTAGCCCGC
>DAIQQE010000178.1:0-2089 GCA_036786905.1 Candidatus Nezhaarchaeales archaeon
CGACGACCATCCCCTTATGGGCCCTATACCCCGCTTTTTGTAGGCCACTGCCAGCTTTTCGACGGCCTCGGCCCTGCTGGTAATGGATCCCGCGAGGATTCCGCTCAACACCTCGTTGCACGCGTCCACGTGAAGCTTATAGGCCTTGTTCATGGGCATCTCTCAACACACCTTGCGAAACGAATCTTCTTTAGGAAAATATCGAACCTCGCTGATAAAAGAATTATATATTCAGGACGCTTTCTTTTGCTCGACGAGCCCTAAAGCGACCTCTAAGGGATGGCGGCCTTGAGTCGCAAAAAGCTTAGAAAAGAGGCAGCGCAAGTTAAACACGCCCCCAAGAAGTGGACAGGGTGACCTCATTGTCCGGGCACAACTACGTTCCGTGGAGGGATGTGGGTAGGTGGTCGTGCATAAGGTGTGGACAGTGCTGTCGTGAATTCCTAGTGCCGTTGCTCACTCACGAGGCTCTAAAGATATACAAGGCCTTCGGCCCCCTAATAGTCCAAGTCGATGGAAAGATAGCTCTGGCCAAGAGGCCAGACGGGTCCTGCGTGTTTTTGGACTACGACGGTGGGCTCGCGAAGTGCATGATATACTTCGAGAGACCCGGCGTTTGCAGGATATACCCCTTCTACGTAAGGGCGGGAGATCCCGCAGACGGCGACGCCTTATACGTTGACGACGTGGGGTTTAGGTACGGCATATACGTAGACGTTCGATGTCCAGGGGCTTACAAAGGCCCTCCGATAGAGCCTCTACTGCCCAAGGTAATCGAGACTTGGAGGAGGTTCTACGGCTGGTGGGTCTTAAGCAGGCGCTAGGCCCTCGCGCATGTAAGCGCCTCTGTACTCGCTCGCCGGTTTGGACTCGAGCCTTATGAACGTCAGTTGCGCGACCCTAGCGTTCTTTTCGAGGACTATGCCGTAGGGGTTCTCGACTATCAAGAGGCCCTCACCCCTGCCCTCGTAGCCCGGATCCCACAGCGCGCTTACCACCGTAGCCCCCATCCTCATGAGGCTCGAGCGCGGAAGGCCTATCGCCACGCAATCGCTAGGAACTTTCACCACTTCGTTGTACCTGATCCTGTAGGCCCCTCTCTCCAAGAACAGCCTCCCGTCGTCGTCGAACTTCATCTTCTCAACACTTGGCAGCGCTCTAGACTCGTTAGAGAAGCCTAGGAGCCCGTGCCCCCTAAACCTGTAGACCTCGGCGACGGTCAAGTCCACTCCTGCGGGTTGAACTTGTAGGGCACGGTCCAGCAACCCCAAGACCCCACCTATCTTCAAGACTTCGTGCCCGGGGATTACGGCCATACTTCTCGTCCTCCGCCCTCAATTTTTGCGCTGGAAGCCTTAATAGCTCTGAGAGCATTGGCGTCTTTTGCAGATAGTGATCCAAGCCCCTAGGAGCCCGATATCGCGCGAGATGACGCGGGTTACATGGGTCCTCAGAGGGCCTCGTAGACCGACGGAAACCTCAAAAACCCACAAAGCATTGCGGATATAGGTTGAAAGGATCTCGAGTCTGGAGGGGGACGCCTTGAATAGGATGGGAATAGTCTATGACGACGTCTACTTGAAGTACGATTTCGGGAAGGGACACCCCCTCAACCCCTATCGCATCAAACTATTCTTCGACTTGCTAAGGTGTTACGGATTGTTGGAAAGGGTAGAACACGTAGGACCTAGGATGGCCTCAGAGGAGGAGCTCCTGCTCGTCCACAGTCGAGAGTACATAGAGAGGGTGAAGAGGCTCAGCGAGAGGGGCTACGGAATGCTGGACTTCGGCGACACGCCGGCCTTTAAGGGGATGTTCGAGGCCTCGCGCTACTTGGTCGGGGGGACGTTGGTCGCCATCGACATGGTAATGAGTGGGAGGTGCTCCCATGCCTTCAACCCAGGAGGGGGCCTCCACCACGCTGACCGCGATAGAGGCGCGGGCTTCTGCGTGTTCAACGACGTCGCGATAGCGGTACGCTATCTCCTCGAAAAGTGGAAGGTGGAGAAGGTGATGGTCTTGGACGTAGACGTACACCACGGAGACGGCACGCAGCGGGCCCTGTACTCGGAGCCGAAAGCCTTGAAGG
>DAIQQE010000040.1:0-9711 GCA_036786905.1 Candidatus Nezhaarchaeales archaeon
TTACGAGGAGGAGCTCAAGCTTCCCGGCGGCGCGAGGCTAGTGCTACACGACGCTGGGCACATACTTGGCTCATCCCTCGTGGAGCTAGAGATCGACGGCCTGAGGATAGGCTACACTGGCGACCTCGGCACCTCGTCTAACCACCTCCAGTACTGGGACGCGTCGCCCTTAAGGGGAGTGGACGCGCTCTTATGCGAGTCGACTTACGGCGGTGTGGAGAGGAAGGGAAGGGAGGCCTTGGAGAGGGAGCTAGTGGACGCCGTCAGGTCGACGCTCGAGGGCAGGGGCAAGGTCCTCATCCCGGCGATGTCGGTCGGCAAGGCTCAGGAGGTACTACTGGCGCTCAAGAGGCACGAGGCAAAATTGCCAGACGCCCCGGTGGTCCTTGATGGTATGGCCTTCAGGGCCACCAAGATATACTCCTATTTCATAATGTACATGAGCGACAGCATCAAGAGGGCCCTCATAATCAACGGTCAAGACCCTTTCGAGTGGGAGAGGTTGCTGGAGCCCAAGACCCTGAGGAAGAGGCGCGAGCTCGTCGAGGGCAAGGAGCCCTGCGTGTTTGTAGCTCCCTCGGGCATGCTCAAGGGAGGGTGGAGCCAGTGGTACTTGGCCAAGCTAGCCCCGAGCCCTGAGAACGCTGTCGTAGTATGCGGCTACGTGGATCCTCAGACCCCCGCCAGCGAGCTGGTCTCGGGCGCCAAGGAAGTGGAGGTTGTGGACTTCGTGGTCCAAGAGAGGATAAAAGTTAAGGTGAATTGCAAGGTCTACCACTTAGAGATATCGAGGCACGCCATGCACTCGGAGCTTTGCAAGTTCATAGCCGCCGTCAAGCCCGAGACCCTAGTGTTGTTGCACGGCGAGAGGAGGAACATCGATAAGCTGATGGATTCTGTCGGGGGTTACGCCAAAAGGATAGAGGTTCCCGAGAACGGTTCAACGATAGACCTCAAGGGCTAGAGGTCGTGAGTGCCACAGCAAAGCAGTTAAACTAGGCCATATCAAGAGGGCTGTGGTGGTGCTCCGTTTTGCGAGTTTCTGAGTACATGAGCTCGCCCGTGGTCACGGCCAAGATGACTGACAACTTAGCCTACGTCAGGAACTTGATGCTGAAGCACGGCATAAGCAGGGTCGTCATAGTCGATGAGTCCCTCAAGCCGGTAAGCGTCATCACCAAAGGGGACATGATAAGGGTCATGATCTCAAAGGAGTGGAGGGACAGGCCGCTGGAGTCCATTTACGTGAGCGACGTCAAGGGGCCCACAGAGCTGAAGTTCGTGACCCCTAGGACTACTGTAGAGAAGGCCGCCAAGATAATGATCAGGAACCTGATAAGCGGCCTCCCCGTCGTCTCTCCGAGCTCGAGGGACTTGCTGGGTATAATCACCAAGACGGATCTCTTAGAGGCCTTCGTCGACGGCTACAGGGGGGTGTACAAGGTCAGCGACCTGATGACCAAGAACCCGATAACGGTCAAGAGGACTCACACGATCTTCAGGGTTCAAGAGCTTTTGGCCAAGTACAACATCTCCAGGGTCGTCGTTGTCGAGGACGACAGGCCGGTGGGCATCATAACCGAGACCGACGTGGTCTTCAGCAAGCAAGCTAGGTCCTTGCTGGCCAAGGACAAGTTCATAAAGCAGAGGGTGAGGAGTCACAAGGGCAGGGAGACCGTGGTGAGGGTGTATACGGTTCCGATAGCCGAGGACGTCATGACCCCGAATCCCCACGTCGTGGAAGTAAGCGAGGACGCGGTCGAGGCGGCCTCAATAATGCTCGAGCACGGCATCAGCGGTCTTCCGGTCGTAGAGCAAGGCAAGCTAGTCGGCATAATCACTAAAACGGACATAGTCAGGGGAATTGCTGGAGCTGTTGCGAGGTAGTGAGCTGTATTGAGAATCGCCGTCTACGAGCACTTCAGCGCGACGGGGGCCTTCTACAGCCCGGTCTGGATCGAAGGAGATGCTATGCTGAAGGCCGTGGTCGAGGACCTGAAGAGGGCCGGACACGAGGTGTATGTCGCTGACTCCATACCGCCCAAGAGGCCAGTCGACTTAGTGATAGCAATAGCCCCTTCAACGGGCAGGACGCTCTACAACTTAGTCAAGTCGTGCGAGGAGGAGGGCTTGGACGTCGTGGACTCGCCATCGACGGCCGTGTTCGTGGCGACGGACAAAGCCCTCCTCTGCAAGAACCTGGAAGCCCATGGAGTTAGGGCCCCAAAGACCTTCGTGTCGAGGTACGAGGATGGACTGAAGGCTGTAGAGCGCGCCTTGGCCCACTTCGGCAAGGTGATAGTCAAGCCCGCGGACGGCGATGGATGCGCGGGCCTATCGCTCGTCACGAGGCCAGAGGAGATACCGCTAGCCCTGAGCTTCGCCAAGCAGAGCTCGCGCTTGCCCTACTTCTTGGTTCAAGAATACGTTGAGGGGGAGAACCTGAGCGCCTGTCTGCTGGCGTCAGACGACGTGATCGTACCCCTCTCAATTAACATGCAGATGGTTCACGTGGGAGGACCAAGGGAGTCCTCTGCTTACTCGGGAAGCGTGGTCCCCTATCAGAGCGACGACAAGGTGTTGCAGGCGGCGGTCAGGGCCGTAAAGTCCCTGGGACGTGTGAAAGGCTTCTTCGGAGTCGACTTAGTGCTGAAGGGGGGCGAGCCCTACGTGGTCGAGGTGAACTCTAGGTTCACTACGAGCTACCTAGCGCTTAGGGAGGTCTGCGAGGACAACGTGCTCGACTTGTTAGCGAGATCGTACTTCGACAAGTCCTTGCTAAGGCCCGTTAGGCTCAGGGGTAGGGCCGTCGTCGAAAAGCTGGTGGCGGACAAGGACATGGCCTTGAGCCCTAAGAACCTTAAATTGCCCAGCAACGCGAAGTTGCTCTCGTCGATCATCGATAAGCGATACTTCGTGAAGAAGGGTGAGGCCTACGCGATACTGGTGCGCAGAGAGCTTTAGGCCCGAGCTGCAGCTCAAACTCATGGTTTGTAGTAAAGCTTAAAAGGCCTGGAGCGTGTGAGAAGGCCTCCAAAGGTTATGGCCTTCTCAGTCATAGGCGACCTCGACTCTGTAAGCAAGGTCGTCGAGAGAGCTAGTAAAGGAAGGGTGATGGCCCTTTACTTCATAGGCTCCACCAAGACCTCTACAATACCCGGGCTGAGCATAGCAGGCGCCACCCCTGAGCTCACGCTCTACACGCCCGCCTGCGACATAGAGTACTTGGTCTACGGCGAGCCCAAGAGCTACGATGCAATACCAGTGACACCTGAGGGGATACCAACGCCGGCGATAATAACGAGATCTTGCCTAGGCTTGTGCCAGATACCCTACATAGTGGTGGACTCCGGCTCAGCGATAGAGCCCAAGGTGCCGCACGTAAGGTTGCCCAGCAAAACAGTCGGCGAGGCCATAAGCACTGGGAGGGCCCTCTCGTACGCAACGGCCAAGGCCCTATACGAGGAGGCAAGGACTCTTGCGCGCGTGTTACGGGGGGTCGACGTCTACTTGCTCGGAGAGAGCATACCGGGTGGCACGACCACGACCTTGGGAATTTTATCGGCCTTGGGCTACGAGGCATGGGGCAAGGTCAGTAGCGCCTCGCCGATAAACCCCAGCCAATTGAAGGAGAGGGTCGTGAGAGAGGGCCTCCAGAGGTCCGGCTTAGACGTCGATGAGGCTAGGCGCGACCCCATCAAAGCGGTCTCTGCGCTGGGGGATCCGGTGCACGTCTCGATGGCTGGCTTCCTCCAAGGAGCGTTGGAGAGTGGAGCTAAGGTGGTGCTGGCTGGCGGCACTCAGATGGCCTCCGTCCTCGCAATTGCAAAGCACATGAGCGTGAAGCTCGAGGGCGTGGTTATAGCGACCACGAGGTGGATAACGTCTGACGCCAGCTCAAACATAACGGCTCTTGTGAGGTCCGTAGAGCCGTCGATCTCCATCGTTTCCATGAATCTTGACTTCTCTGAGGCCCCTCACGAGGGGCTACGCTACTACGAGAGGGGCTACGTCAAGGAAGGCGTCGGGGCTGGCGGGACGGCCTTTATCGCCCACGTGCTGACAGGGAAGAGCATCGAAGAAATCGAGGAGTCCATATACGAGGAGTACGAGAGACTGATAAGGGCCAGAGGAGTCAAGGCGCAATAGCGAAGCTCGAAGGACCTCTTAGGATCATACACTAGACCTTCTAGAAAAGTCCATGGTTCTCGTAATATCCACGACCTTTTGCTACTAGGTGCCCCATCGATGCCTCATTGAATGTTAGAGGCATACCCTCGGTGCTTTCTGAGGCCCAGATCGTCATGGTCAGAGCTTAGTGCCCATGCATAGTTTCGGGGGAGCGAGCGCTCAGCCCAGTAATAAAAAATGAAGGTTTGCGCTTGGCCCTCGCACGTCAGAAGGCTTGCGACTAAACCAGCCACTTCCCATCTCTCATGACTGCCCTGCCGTCGACGTAAACGGTCGGCTTAGTGATTATCCCGTCGAGGTGAATGCCAGCTTTGACTTTGCCGCCTATGGTGCTGTTATCGCCGAGGGCTATGTGCACGGTCTTGTAGACCTTCTCATCCATCAGTATGTTCCCTACAATTCTGGCTCCAGAGTTTGTCCCTATCCCGAACTCGGCGACATTAGATGCCCTTCTCACCCTTACAGATTCCAGTAACTGCTTGAGCCTCTGAGCCTCGTCTCCGCCCTCAAACCCGACGGCAAAGCCATTTTCGACTAAGACCTTTACTGGGGCCCTCAGCATGCCCACTCCAGCTATCGCGCCATCGAAAACTACCACGCCATTAGCAGTACCCTCAACCGGTGCTACGAATACCTCGCCAGCTGGTAAATTGCCAAACGAGCCCTTCTCGGTCAGGATGCCCGTGTCGGCGATGAACGTTCTGCCCTCTACCGAGAACCCCACGTCCGTGCCCAGAGGGGACGTCACCCTTATCTCTTTAGCTCCCTCTAGAGCCCTCAGCATATTGTCGCAGTTCGATTTCACTACGTTGTAATCTATGCTCATACCCTCGATGAACAAGTCCAGCGTTATCATGGGCGGGAACCCCACTTGAGTGGGCTCAGAGGAGAGTCGAGGAGGGACTACGAGATAGCCTTCGAGGCTATGAAGCTGACCAACACTCTGCACTTGGCCGAAAGGCCCTTCAACGAGCTCGGCAGTGGAGATGGGGAAGAAGGTATATCTCGTGGAGACAAGGGCTGGCCTGTCGGCCGTTAACGGCAGAGATCACACGAGTGGCGAGGCGACGAAAATGTTGGACGAAATATCCAAGAGGGCCGTCAAGGTAGCCTCCGTTAGCGATCTAGTAGAGCTCCTCGAGAAAGAGCCGAGTCCGAAGGTCGCTGAAGGAGCGGTTAGCGCCTAAGTTCGTGGCATAGGGATAGCCTCCTCATGATTTCCTCGGCCCTTATGGCCTCATCGACGGTGTTGACGTTGACGAGGCGCTCGACCCTCGGGTGAAGGTAGATCTCCTCTTCTAAGAAGTCCTTGAGGTCGACGAGGTCCGCCCTCAACACGTTGAGGCCCACTGGGACCACGAGTGTGCCGCGGCATTCGACGAAGTACTCGGCCTTGAAGCCCAGCCCCTCATAGGCCCCTCTATCGACAACTACCGTCAGGGCTTCCTTGCCGCTCTCCATGTACCCCCTCACGACATCGTCGACCACCTCGCCCTCGAGCAACGGCAAGTCCGAGCTGGCGACCACGACGTCCTTGAAGCCGTACCTCGTCCACACCACCCTCAAAGCCACCCTCAGGTCGTCGACGTACCCTAGGCCGCTCGTCTCTATGACCGCGACGCCAAGTCCCTCGGCCTCTCTCTTCGTGCCGGGGGTCCACTTAGAGACTGCCACGAACACAAGGTCAATGAACCTAGAGGACCTCAGCGCTCTGACGACCCTCCTCAACATGCTCTCTCCACAAATGGGCAGCAGGGGCTTCTCGATCCCCGTCTTTAGCCTCGAGCCCCTGCCACCAGCCATGACCAATCCGGCGAACCTCATCTCAAGCCCACCGCGACTGCCACCAGTGCTGCACACCTCGAGAGCTCATTCACGGCCCCGATCACGTCCCCCGTCAGCCCCCCGAACCTCCTTCTGGCAACGCCGACGATGGTGACGCTCGCCAAGACGCCGGTTGTGCATGCTATAAAGCCCAGAGGCCCCAATAACAACGAGATGGCCAAACACATCGACGCGCCAGCCACCAGCTTAGCGCTCCTTGGCCCCTCTCTCAGCTTGTTTATGAACAGCTCTCCAAGGCCGCTCCTCGCAGGCGGGCCCATGAAGGCCGAGACCACCATCCCCAGCTTGGCCACGGCCTCGCTGATCACGGTAGCTTGAACCAAGAGACTCCGGGGCAGAGAGCTCAGCGAGGCCACGGTCATGAGAGCCACCACCAGGCCCGTGGAGACCGCAGCCGCTCCCGTGTACTGGTCCCTCATTATCTGAAGCCTCCGCTCCCTCGACACTTGCGCGACCGCGGCGTCAGCGAAGTCGAGGAGCCCGTCCATGTGGTTGAAGCCCGTGATTATCAGGAGCGACGCATAGACGGCGGTGGCCCTCACGACGTGAGGGGCCCCCAACAGCTCCAAGGCCAGCCCCACGAGGCCCGCTACGAGGCCTATGAGGGCACCATAGAGAGGAAAGAGCCACATGACGTCTGCCGCGTCCTCTATTGTCCTCTCGTCCATTCCTACTGGGATTATCGTCAAGAAGGCCAAGGCGTTCTTGAGCTTCCTGAGGAGGGACATCCTCAAGCCCTCCTGCTCGTCCTCAGCGCTCTGCTGTACATCCTCGACGACGCGCTGGCGATCAGCGCCCCAATGACGTCGTCAGCGAAGGGGCCCAGCCTCTTCAAGAGACCCGGCTTGGCCCTGTCGAACCTCATGTACTCGAAGAGCCCCAAGGTCCCAGCGGCGTAGTTGGTTATCGACATGCCCAGCACCTCGTCGGCCACCAGGGAAACGGGGTCCTTGGAGTAGCTCGAGGCCGCTAAGCCGGGTATCAGGCCTCGCTTTGCGTCTTCATCGAGCCTCAGCCCAGCGAGCACCAAGGAGCACACGTTGACATCGCTCACAAGCTCTAGGAGCTCCTCTCTCAGCATTTCGGCAGCCCTCTCCTCTCCCTCGACGCCTGGGTGTGGAACGAACATCTCCAGGCCAGCGCTGACCATGTCCTCGAGCGTTATGCCCCTCTCCCTAAGCCTCTCTAACAAGCCCCTCCCGGCCCTCAGCCCATCGCCCCTCTCAAGCGCCTGAACCACGGCCTCGAAGACCGCTCTGCCGATGAGTTCTCCGAGCTTTGTCCCTGAGCCGCAGTAGCTTAGCTCCCTCCCACCGCCGAGCTCCGCTATGGCCACCGCGTCCGTCGTGGTCCCGGTGGCGAGCTCGTCGCCGTAAGCGCTCCTGACGTCGAGGTGGGCTAGGGCCCTGCACTTGGCCTCAGTGACGGTCTTCACGGCCTCTATCATGCACGAGTCCGTCATGCGCGCTTCGACGAGCACTATTATGTTTATGGTGCTTAAGAGGCCGCCGCTCACGGGCTCGCCGCACGCCGCGGCGTTAGAGACGCCGGCCGTGGCGATGGCCGTCACAGACAAATCCCCGTGCTCCTGGGTCGACATGCCATACTTATCCACGTCGGCCGCCGTCATCAAACCGACGACATCGCCCTCAATGTCCAATTCTTTGACGACCTTCCTCAAGTAGCCCTCGGGATCCTTGTGGTCAAAGTCCTTGCTCACTTGGTGGTTTAGAATGGCCTTTGCGAGTTTGAGGCCGCCGTTGAGGACGGCCGAGCTTACGACTCTCCTTGGCTCGTCGAATATGACCAAGAGGTTCTTCCCCGTGACCCTCAATTCAAAACGACCTTTTGCAGGCGACAATTAGACCACCCATGCAGACAGAAGAGCGCACCTCAAAGCTATCAGTGGAAGACATATAACGATTGCGAAGAGGAGCACCGCGACCCTCGTAACCTTTATGGCTTGGAGTATGTGAGCGGGCTCGAGCTTGCTGATGGGGTCTCCGAGCTCATAATGGCCCAGCTTGACCAATCTAACCCCAAGCACGCCAGCCATTGCCGACATAGGCCAGCCGGCGTTTAAGCTCTCGGTCTTAGAATGGTCTCTCAAGGCGATCTCCAGCCCACGGCGAGCGTTCATGCCCAAGGTCCAAGCAGCTAGCGCGATGAACAGGGCCGTCAGCCTCGCCGTCAAGAAGTTGAGCAACGTATCAAGCCTCGCCGAGAACCATCCGAAGTCCCTGAGCTCCTCAGTCTTGTAGCCGACCATGGAGTCCAAGGTGTTGACGACCCTAAAGGCGTAGGCCCCCGCTATGCCGAAGAGCGCGTAGTAGAAGAGGGGCGAAGTTATGCCGTCTACCGTACTCTCGGCTATCGACTCAACAGCCGCTGAGACTATGAGCTCATCATCGAGCTTCGAGGGGTCCCTCCTGACTATTAAGGGGAGGCACTTCCTAGCCCCCTCCAGGTCGCCTTTCTCGAGCATCTCGGCTATGGGCCTCGTGTAGTCAGAGAGTGACCTGAAGGCGAAGGTGAACTTGAGCGCCAGGCCGCCTAAGACCGCACAGGCTACGAGGCTCACGTCTCTAAGGAGCTTGAAGGCGAAGAAGATCGGTAGCGTGAACGTGGCTATAGCGATGATAGCGGTCAGCACACCGAGGATCCTTTTGCAACGAGGAGGACCTCTATTGAGCTTTTTGAGTGCCTCTATTAGGCAGCCCATCCACACGACCGGGTGGAGCCTGCTGGGAGGGTCGCCTACGACGGCATCGAAGGCGAAAGATGTACAAGTGATGGTCAGGGCGATTACAAGACAAAGCCCTAGGTCTTGCAATGAAGACCCCTCGGGATCAGTCGCCGAGCTCTCTGAGCGCACGAATCAATAGCTCATTCTCCCAAGGCCTCTTGACCGCTATCCTAATGTACTTGTCGGTGAGCCCTCTGAAGTTGCTACAGTCCCTTATCAGCAACCCCCTTTGAGCAAGCTCTGCTTTAAGGTCTGGAGACTTAAACCTCTCCTTCAACTCCACGAGGAGGAAGTTCGCGTAGCCGTAGATGGGTCTGAGCCAACCTAAGCCCTCCAGCTCCTTGACCAGCCTCGGCTTCTCCAACCTGACCAGCCTCCTAGCCGCCTCGACGTGCTCAACGTCCTCTAGAGCGGCCACGGCGGCCTCCTGAGCCAGCAGGCTCACGTTCCACCTAACCCTGAGAGAGTCGAGCTTTTCTGCGAGCCTCTCGCTAGCGATGGCGTAGCCGATCCTCAGGCCAGCCAGCCCGTGACTCTTCGAGAAGGACCTCAACACCAATAGTCGATCGAACCTCTCCACCTCGCTCGCGAAGCTCTTAGTCGAGCCCTCGTCGGCCAGCTCGACGAAGTCCTCGTCTAACAAGACGTAGACCCCCCTCTCGTCGGCCTCTTGAAGGAGCTCCTCGACGTCCTGAGGCCTCATGACGGCGCCGTTCGGGTTGTTGGGGTTGCATAGGAACACGGACCTCGCTCCAAGGTCCATCAGCTCCACGAGCTCCTCCACGCTGGGCTGGTCGTACACGTGAGGTCTGGTGAGGAGGCACCTGCCTCCGTGGGCCTTCACGGCCCTCTCGTACTCGGAGAACGTGGGGACGTGTATGCCCACGGGCCCCTCTTTAACGGCGAGCATCGAGAACATGTATATAATC
>DAIQQE010000179.1:0-2079 GCA_036786905.1 Candidatus Nezhaarchaeales archaeon
CAGCTTACTTCTCCGCCAGCTCTTCTTTATCACATTGTACTCAAGAAGATCAACCTTCTTCGTCAAGTCCATACTCAAAGCTCTCCTAATCTGAAGAGGTGGCTGACCGCCTGACTTAGAGATTACAATGAAGTAATATGTGTCGCTGAAGCATAAAGGTTGAGACAAAAGACTAAGCTTGTTGTTGGAGTACCTTTGCCTCTTCGCTCTCAGGCGGCACTTGGAGGAGCTTGCTCTTCATAGCTTCGACTTTCCTTAGCGGGTATATCTTCTTGGCATTGTTGTAAGCGTCAGACGAAATCTTCCCAAGGACTAGTTCTTGAACGAAGTCCTCGAAGTTTAACTGCAACGCCCTCTCTTCCACTACTTGCCTCATTATCGCCCTTATGGCAGATTTTTGGGAGGTCTTGGCCCTCTTCACGGTTACTGCCAGCATAAAAACCCTTAACCGATACCCGTCCTTAGTCTCGACGTCGAAGATGCTGTCAACCCTTGAGGAGCCCCTTCTAATCAGACTCCTCACGTAGTCTCTAGCAAGCTCGTGTCCTTTGAATATAGTATAGGCTTTATCTCCCTCGGCCTTGACGATCTGGAAACACAACTTTATGTGCTGATGCGAAAAGTCGTTTGTAATGCTATAGAGAGTGGTCCATAGAGTCCTCCTAATGATTTTTCCAAGCGAAGATGCCATGGTTCTGCCTAGTTCAGCGAACCCGAAGTACTTAGGCGCCAGTATGGTTATCCATACCTTGGGTTGTGCCTTAATGGCTTTTGCCTTCTTTGAAGACACTCAGAAGCACCTCTCACTTACATAGTCGAGGCTTTCTCTACGACGCCGTCTAAAAGCGTAAAGACGTCAATTTAAACCTTTTCATTATGGACGCTTAGAGGGCTATCCTTGCCTAATAGCTTAAGGAGCGGTTGTAAACAAGCGAATATGTCGTTCATGGTGTTTATGACTGTTCCTATGTCTGTAGCCTCGATGATTATTTTCAAACGGCCTTCGTCCACTCTTTCGACTTCTAGCTTTAAGTCCTCGGGAAGTCCTACGTTATCGGGATTCAAAGCCTTCATCACAACGTCGATGAGTTCTGGAAGTGGTATGAAAAGCTCTAGTGTTGTTCTTCTTTGGTTCTTCTTCAAGACCGGACACCTGCTTTCAAAGCATTGCCGACTAATATATCCACGGTCTTAATGAAGTCGTCGAGGGATTCGGAGGAAATTATGGCCCCTGCGGCATTCTCGTGACCACCTCCAGTGCCGCCTACCCGTTCCGCGGCTGTCTTGATTATGAGGCCCAAGTTGATACCTCGCTTCGATGTGATTTCATGTATACGAGCCGATACCTTGATCCTACCTCTAGTTGAATTGGTTAGCGATATCAATGGCTTGGAAATGTCGCACATATAAGAAGACATGGCTATAGAGGTTACGGCTCCTAACACCCTTTCGTCGACGATGTTCCTCAGATCCATGACTTGCACGTTGCTCAGTGTCCGCATGTAAGAGGTGTCGCTACGCAACAGTGACAGGTATTGAGCTAGTCTCCTCCTATATTCTAAGGATATAGCTTCGGCTTGGCCTAAGACCCTTCCCCTATCCCCTAGGCCTATGGCCAGACCGACCCCATGCTTCCTCAACCTACCACACGCGTTCAGCGTCTGCGCGAATTCATGAGCATACCTCAGCGACGAATCCTCGGGTTCGTATAAGAACTCGTAGATAAAGCCAAATAGGGCGCTCGTCGACTGAGGGCTAAACCCCTTCATTAACAGGTGCTTTATCAGCGCTGTAGCTAACTTAGAGACCTCATCGACGCTCAAGTCCTTGTAAGCCGTTAAAGAGCCGTCGGGTTTCTTCACGGCTATGCCTAAGCTCTCTAGGAATCGCTGAGAGGCCACCTCGTCGTAGGTCAAGCCGGGCAGTAAAGGGTCCACGGTGTATGTGAGCGACTTTACCAGAGGTTGACGTGGAACGCCATAGAGCCTTAGCCCCGTAAGCCTCCTAATCCAGCCTCTCTCTATCGCTTCTTGTGCTATCACTTTGTTCAGTCCCACGAAGCCTTGAGCACTCTCTTGC
>DAIQQE010000180.1:0-2057 GCA_036786905.1 Candidatus Nezhaarchaeales archaeon
GCCTAGGACCGAAAGCGCTGACTCTCTGAATTGGGCTACCAATCCGCCCTTAAAGGGGTCGAAGCCGAGGATTTTGAAAGGGTGGTGTTCGGAGTGCGGATTGCCGAAGAACTCTCCGAAGATTAGGCCGAATATCGTTGAGGTTATCGCGCAGGCTATTAGCACTGGCGCCCCTTGGACTATGTAATTCGATAACTCCCCTCCTTTGTAGCCCTTCTTCTTGAGGTAGTAGAGAGGGATCGAAAGAGCGAGCAGGATAAGTCCGTGTCCCACATCGGGGAACATGAGTCCGAAGAATATGGGAAAGGTGAAGAACCACACGATTGTTGGGTCTATCTCTTTATAGTTGAGGGTTCCTAGGCCTTTCACGAGTCCTTCGTAGACTCTCGCCCACGAAGGATTCCTCATCAGCGATGGAACCTTAGTTTCTTGGTGAGCTTCTCGATGTGGCTTCGGTTCTTCATACTTGATCACATAACATCCATTGCATTCTCTTTCCACGATACTAATAAGAGCCCTTAGGAACTTCCTCGGTAACCAGCCCGAAAAAACCGCAACGTTGGGCGTTTCCGCTGCTTTTGCCTTTGCGGATTCGAGCGCTTCAAGCACCTTTAGTAGGGCGTTCAGCCTCAATATCCTCTCTCCATGTTCCTCCTTAACCCTCTTCATGGCCAACTCGTCGCCAGAGCTTAGTAATTTCTCTAAGGAGTCGAGATAGGTCTCGCAATCGGATACGGAGAAGGACAAGACGTCCTCCTTCAGATCTTCGAAGGATTGCGAAGGAACTAGGTTTAAAATGGAAGACAGCCTCTCAACCCTAGAAGACAGCAAAGAGATTTTGTAAAGCCTCCCAGAGACATCTATAGGCTTTAAGAGCCCCTTGGCCATCTCGTCGTAGAAGTCTTCCTTGGAATCTACTAAATGGAGTAGGCCTGCTCTACCGATGTTGAATAAGATCCTTTCTAAATGAGGGCGAGGTACGTAAACTTCGACCTTCAGCATTGGTGTCAGTGTAAGCACTCACAAGCCCCCTTGTGGACATCAAGGCGCTACCTCCATTAATGTAATAGAATTTATAAAGTTTGCTAAGCACAGAAAGAGGGTTTGTCCGTCCGGAGGGGCCGAGCAGTGAACGAAGTCTTAAAACGCGTACTCGAAGCAGAGGAGGAGGCGAGGAAGATAATAGAGAGGGCAAGCGAGGAGGCGAGGAAGATAGAGGCTGAAGCAAAGAGCTTGGCCGAGGAGCGCGCAAGAACAGTCTATGACGAGATAATGAGAGAGGCTGAGAAGGAGGCTGAGAAGGAGGTCAAGAAAGTAGAGGAGGAGATGAGCCAAGAAATTAGGAGGGCTGAGGAAGAGGCATTGATGGAGATGAAGAGGTTGGAGTCCTTGGCCGCGAAAAACCGTGAAAAGGCCTTGAAGTTGTTGCTTGCTGAGGTATTGAGACCGTGAGGGTGTTGTACATGCCCCTCGTCGGTGATCTGGACAAACTTATCAATGCCTTGCTGAGCAAGGCCGAGGAGGAGGCCAAAGACGTGATAGCGAGAGCCAAGGAGGAGGCTGAGAAATTAATCAAGAGGGTGGTGGAGGAGTCTAAGAAGAGAGCCGAACAAGAGGCCGCCGAGTTGATAAAGAGGAAAAGGAGCGAGGCTCTTAGTAAAAGGAGGAGCGAAGTGGCTAGGGTGCGCACGGAGATAACAAGAAGACTGCTGAACTACAAAGAGAGGCTCATCGAGGCCGTCGTCGAAGAAGCTAAGAAGGAGGTGCAAGCAATCGCTACGACCGAGGAGTATAAGGAGAGGCTCATCGAGATGATCAGAGAAGCAGTGCGAGTCCTCGGAGGAGGAGTGATAGAGGTGAGACTGAACAAGAGGGACTTGGGCCTCGGACTCGACTTGGCAGCCATAGCTGGCGAGCTGAGCCAAGAGCTCGGAAAGCCCGTAGAGCTTAGGTTGGCGAGCGAGCCAGGGAGCTTCACGGGAGGGCTTATAGCTAGATCTTCTGAGGCCGGGATGGAGGTGGACTACACTGTTGAAGGTATTCTTGAGAGGAAGTG
Source organism: Candidatus Nezhaarchaeales archaeon (assembly GCA_036786905.1). GTDB lineage: Archaea > Thermoproteota > Methanomethylicia > Nezhaarchaeales > WYZ-LMO8 > WYZ-LMO8. The sequence continues at coordinate 2,057 of DAIQQE010000180.1, forward strand.
G
>DAIQQE010000181.1:0-2055 GCA_036786905.1 Candidatus Nezhaarchaeales archaeon
GTGTCAGTGTCGTACTCCAGGACCACCTTGGAGGCTCCTAAGGTGTATATCGTTATGTTAGCCTCCTCTACGTCGTAGGCTAGGGGCCCTCCCTCTTCGTCGAGGGCCAAGACGTTGTGAACCGAGCCTGAGAGCAGGGGCAGGGTTGTGAGGGGCTCGATGGGGTCAACGAGGGCCTCGACCTTTACGTGAACCCACCCATCTCTGTAGACAATCACAAGGGCCTCTTGCACCGAATGTCCTTGAGCGTGAGCTTGGGTCGCAGAGGCTGAAAGGAGAGCGAGCAAGACGATGAACGCGATAACATCAGGCCTCGAGCCGGTTGCAAACAACTATGACCAGCCCCGCAATTCTATCTCTAAGATCTGTGTAAGCCTTTAAAGCCTTGCTTTTGATAGGGCTGTCTTGGAGACTTCCTCGACCTTGAGGCCTCCAGCTACCTCGGCGGCCTGTCTCCGACAAGCCACGCCCCCAAGAAAATTATGCCTCGAGCCACGAACTCCTCAACGCCTAGGCTCAGCCTCGAGGTGCTATGAGGGACCTCGGCCACCAAGGGGTCGCGTAGCCTGTCAATGTCAGAAGGATGAGAGAGGTCACCGTCTCGCCCTTAATAAAATACGCCATCAACATTAATCTGGGGAAGAAGCATTTGCGCCTGACGAAGGCCTCACCCATTTCTAGACTTAGGCACATCCTCAGTCTCTTGTCGATGCCTCCTATCGTGATGCCCTCCGTGGACAGCGAACTTGGATAAGAGGGTTATTTGACTGCCCTGATTTTGAGCCCTCGAGCGCTTCGTGAACTCATCGTGCCTCGCCTCAATAGGTGTAGAAGCCCCTCTTCGTCTTCCTGCCGAGCCACCCAGCCCTAAACATCTGCCTCAATACCACCGGAGGGTTGTACTTCGGGTCTCGGGTCTCCGCGTAGATCGATTCGCTGGCGTCCAAGAGGACGTCCAGGCCTATTAGGTCCGCCAGCTCCAAGGGCCCCATCGGCCAGTTGTACCCTAGCTTCATGGCGTTGTCTATGTCCTGAGCCGAGGCGACGCCCTCTTCGTAGAGCCTTATAGCCTCCAGTATCGCCGCGAAGCCGATCCTGTTGGCCACGAAGCCAGGAACGTCTTTGTTCACGGTGACGGGCGTCTTCCCGAGCTTTTGAGCAAGGGCCCTCACGACTTCGACGGTCTCGTCAGATGTCTGCAGACCTCGAATGACCTCCACCAACCTCATCACCTGAGCTGGGTTGAAGAAGTGCATGCCAGCGACCCTCTCCGGCCTCTTCGTCGCCGAAGCCAGCGCGGTTATGCTGAGGGTGGACGTGTTGCTCACGATTATCGCGTGAGGTGGAGCTAGTTCGTCTACCTCGCGAAAGATGTTCTTCTTCAAGTCTAGGTTTTCGAATACCGCCTCGATTACGAAGTCCGCCTCCTTAACGGCTGTCGCCAGATCAGTCGTCACCTTTATCCTTGAAAGGGCGGCCTCGGCTTGCTCCCTTGTAATCTTGCCTCTCTCGACGGCCCTCTCTAAGCCGAAGGGCCCGCTCTTAATCATCTCCAACCCCCTTCTCAATAGATCATCGGTGACGTCTCTAGCGATTACTTCGTAACCAGCTTGAGCGACTACTTGCGCGATGCCGGAGCCCATCGTACCAAAGCCTATAACCGCTACCCTCCTGATGTCCTCTACCCTCATCCTATCCACCTCCCACCGTGGAGGTGCCCCACGGACTAGGCTTAAAAAATTAATTTCTCGTCCATGCAGACTCGAACTCTGCGTGCGCGATAGTCCTATGTTCCTGCCGAGACGTCGAGAGGCGTCAACAACGCTCCCTCGCTGACGCTGGTTTTGATGGAGCCGGGGCCTTCGTACATAGCACCAGCTGAAGCGCGGGAGCCGACCTAACTCCGCCGCGGTTACCTGAGGCCCATGATAGGCGCTTAGGCGACTTCTGAAGGAGGGGCCGTCGGACGCTAATGGCTTATTAATCCTCTTAAAGCAAGGGTAAGTGGGGCTAATAAGGTGTCATCGATGGGAGTGCGCATACTGGGCGTAGAGA
>DAIQQE010000182.1:0-2042 GCA_036786905.1 Candidatus Nezhaarchaeales archaeon
CTAAACAATAGGGGGCCCTTAAATAAGCCACTAGATTGTTCCGAGAACTATTCCTTTGCACGCCTCTTATCCTTCCTGTCACTTGACTTGCAAATATTTTCAAAACGAGTTTCCCAAAATTTCTCTGATAGTTTAAAAGTCGCACCTCACTCTTCCGAAAGCAACTCCAAAGGTTTTAAATAAATGTTTAAAGTCATCATTCAAATGGCAAAACTATTTCTCGCTTCTAACAGGCTCAAGGTCGTCTTCATCTCTTTAACGGTCTCGCGCTCAATATATCATTCTTCGATCTAGTGGCTAAAAGGGTCTAAGACGAAAATAATACGAGGGCTAACCTAATCTAGTCAACTAACGAGTTTTACGCACTTGAACATGTGTTGGTTCAAATCCATAGGTTCAGAGGCTGTCTTGTTCTTGTCTTTGATAGCCTAAGCAACTTACTTTAAGAAGTCTTACAACTTACCTCTAAGTAAAGTGCGTAGTACGAAAATTAAGGTCAAAGGTTCTGAGAACTACGTTGAGTAGCGTTAAAGTGCTTAGATCTAGCACTTGATTTTCAGCGATTTATATGCTATTCGCATAGTCTTGAATCATGTATTGGTTACATGTTGAGCATCTGCTTTTGCTCCCGTATTTCTAGGGAACCCCCGTGATCGCTCGTAGCCCTTTACTTTAGTGGCCCGGTATAACTCCCAAGTTCTTCAGGAAGCGCACGTAGCAGTCAATGGCTTCTCCAGAGAGCCCAAACTCTTCCATGCGCTTTCTAACATGTTTTATCATCTCTTTGGCTTTCTTATTGAGGAACCTCTCATCGCGGTAAACCTCCTTCAACTTCTTCTTTGGCTTCTTTTTCAGCAAGGCGACTTCCTCGAAGGTGAGGCCATACTCGTCGATCAACCTTCTAACGGAGATCCTCGATAACCTCCTTAACTTCTCATAGGCCAGATCAAACTTCTTTTTTGAGGGAATTCTATGCTTTAGGCCTATGTAGGCTCTTATCGCTTGTTCCAGCGCATTTAAGTCAAGGCCTTGAAACTCGGGCAGTTCGACTACTTTTGAGAGGAGCCTCGCGACATTTCTGCTCCAATTCCAGGCCCTTTTTATCGCCTTAAGCCTTTCTTGTCTCTTCTCTTCTACTAACCTCTCTAAGTCTTTCGGCCTTGGCGCAAGATAGCTTGGGAGGCCTCCCTCTCCTAGCTCCTCTAATACCTCTCTGATAGCCTTCACCGCGAAGCTCGGATGCACCCCTCCGTCGACGAGGACTCTGTAACATCTATCCACAAGGAGTTGCTTAAACCTCCTCGCTCTCTTGGAGCCTCTAGTCCTGACACGGTTTTCCACCTTCAACTCTTTGAGCGCATGCCTTAGGGCCGAGGCCAAGAAGGAGTAGCGTTGTGAAAGCCTTTCCACGAAGGGCTCGGCGTTCCTCCATCCTTGAGGCTCGCTGTATTTTCTGATGAGCCTCTCGACCTCCTTATGCCTGCTGACATTGTCCTTCCGCTTGAGCTTGGCCCTAAGCATTTCCTCTTCGCGTTCAGCAACCTTACGTTGTCTCATTGAGGGTTTATGGTAAATTGATCCCTCAAAGCTGGTGAGCAACATTGAGTCTTCGACTATTAGACCACAGCCGGAGCAGACGAGATAGCCACTTCTATCCAAGACGAGGGGCGACTTGCATTCCGGGCAACTCACAACTTTTCAAACATCGAATAAACCCTTAAACTATGCGCAAGCACAATTACTAATCAAAACTGCTTTTATGATTTTGATCATCAGACCAACTTATTGGATCTGCGAGTTCGTGTCGAGACATACTGTACGACACCTCCTTTGTCCCCTTCACATCACAAGCCCGCCTACAGACGCCTGATGTCACTTAGCACGCAGGCTTGCTTATCAGGTCTGCGAACCTCATGTTGTGCGCACTTTGCCCGTCCATGATTGAGGACAACCCATTTCTATCTTTAGAGCTAATAGTAATGGCAATTATTTAGTCGCTTTATTATAACATTTATGTTAATCTGATTTTGTTAAGCCTATAT
>DAIQQE010000041.1:0-9628 GCA_036786905.1 Candidatus Nezhaarchaeales archaeon
GTTTAAGAGATTGCACGAGGAGAACGAGAACGTCGTCTACTTGTCCAACTACTCAAGAGAGGTGGCGAGAATGTTACTAGCGGGGGCCGACTTGTTGCTCTTTACGCCGTTCTCTGGCTGGGAAGCGTGCGGCACCAGCTACATGAAAGCAGCGGTGAACGGCGTCCCCACCCTCTCCTCCAGAGACGGAGGGGTCTTAGAATTTGTCGTCGACGGAGTCAACGGCTGGCTCTTTGGGGAAGACATCAGAACCCTAGTCGATTACTACTCGCCCGAGGCCATGAAGATAAACGAAGAGGAATACGCTCAGTTCCGCGATCGTTTTTTGAAAATATATGAGCTTCACAGAAGCAATCCCGAGGGCTTCTACAAGGTCGGGCTAAATGCCTTGAGGGCCTTCGTGGCTCGAGCTAACATGGAAAGGGTTTTGAAGGAGTACTACCCGGGGCTCGTAAAACCTATAGTCTAGCAAGTAGTGTGCAGGACCTCTGAGACCTCAACGTGGGGCTGTCCTAAAGATGATGGAGTTAGACTGCCTTCTAGACCTAGTGGTCGGGCTGGGCGTACTGGTGTTCTTGATAGCTGGTATGATGCTTCGCTCCAAAAGGCCGAAGACCCCTCTGTGGAGCCTAATGGCGTTCACAGCATTCATTGTCGTGATCTCAGGCCTCGTGCCCCTCGAGTCCATAGCTGAAGCAATAGACATGGACGTTGTGCTGTTCCTGATAGGGATGTTCAGCATAGTCGCGGTGGCTGAGGGCTCCGGCCTCTTGGACTGGATAGCCCACTTCGTGGTCTCGCGATTTAAGCGCACGCACTCTGTGCTTGTGTTTCTCTCGCTGACCATGGGCTTCCTCTCGGCTATTGCGGTCAACGACACTATAGCCCTCATGGGGCCGCCGATAGCGTACTCGCTCGCAAGGTCAATGAACATCGATCCCAAGCCCGTGTTCCTATTACTGGCCTTTTCGATAACCATAGGGTCCACGACTACGCCCATAGGCAACCCACAGAACATGTTGATAGCAATAGGCTCCGGAATGCGTGCCCCTTTCATAGACTTCGTAAAGTACTTGATCGTGCCAACGATAATCAACTTGGTGGTCACAGCTTTCATCGTGATAAAGCTCTATGGCTTAAAGAACGAGGCCCTCCAACAAGCGGGCGAGAAGAAGTACATAGACAACACCAGAGACGCTGTCATAGCGTCCGCGTTGCTCGTCGCCGTCATAGCGTCCTTAGTCGTCAACGACCTGATGGCCTTGTCAGGACTACCCCACGTAGAGCATAGAGGCTTTATACCGTTTATAATCTCAGCTGGAGGTTACTTCTTGGTCTCGAACCCTCGAGACGTCCTGAGGAGGGTGGACTGGGGCACGATAGTGTTCTTCATGGCCATGTTCATAACGATGAGCGGGGTCTGGAGGAGCGGGGTCTTAAGCCCCTTGCTCAGCTTGTTAATGCCCTGCAAGAACGCATGGCCCTTGGACTTTTTCGGGATAGTGCTCTGCTCACTCCTCATGAGCCAGCTACTGAGTAACGTCCCGTTCACGAAGCTCTTCTTGGACTATATGAGAGCTCTCGGCTACTCCGCCTTGGACGTGAAGTCGTGGATTGTCCTCGCAATGGCGTCGACGATAGCTGGAAACCTCACGATCTTGGGTGCGGCTTCGAACGTCATAATACTCGAGGTATTGGAGGCACGATATGGCAGAACCATATCCTTCACCGAGTTCCTCAAAATAGGCGCTATAGTGACGGCCACAAACATCGCCATTTACACGGCTTTCCTCCTTCCTCTAGCCTAAACGTGGGCCAGATCGAGGCTACTCTAGTTCATCTACCAATGGTTTGACCCCATACTATCCGCCTTGCAGCGCGTTCGGCTGAGCTCCTTCGAGCGATAGCACGATCTCTTTCATGAAGGCCAAGGCCTTGTTCAGTTGCTCCAAGCCCCTCTCAGTGGCCCTGTACGTCGTGTCGTCTTCTTTGACCTTCATTATCAGGCCTTCTCTCTCCATTCTGTAGAGGACCGTGTAGACGGTCACTGCCGCGACGTTTATGTTGTACTTCTCCCTCAACACCACCTTGACCTTGTATGCGTACATGGGCTTCTCGGCCAGCTCCTTAACTATGTAGAGCCACAGGTTCTCCTTCGTCAGCTTGTCCTTAAGCCTCTTGAGGGCTCTGGACTCGTCCAAGGCCTTTCGGCAGAAACATATTTATCTGCTTGAATATAAGTTTACATATTCGCGAGCGCAAATATAGGTGGGCTCTGTGGACAAGGTGAGAGTCGCGCTCATAGGCATCGGTAACTGCGCATCGGCTATAGTGCAGGGGGTCTACTACTACAAGTACGTCGATGACAACGCCAAGGTCCCTGGACTTCTGCACCCTAGGCTGGGAAGATACCACATAGGCGACATAGAGTTCGTCGCCGCATTCGACGTCTCTACAGAGAAGATAGGAAAGGACTTGAGCGAGGCCATATTCGCCTACCCGAACATCACCAAGAGGTTCGCCGAAGTGCCCACGCTGGGCGTTGAGGTAAAGCCAGGTCCTGTGCTCGACGGAGTAGCTCCGCATATGATCGACATTTTCAAGCCCCACAACCTCGACGTGGACGTGGACTACGTCGTCGACGAGCTCAAGAGGTCTAGAGCCGAGGTTGTGGTTAACCTACTTCCAGTCGGAAGCGAGGCGGCGACGAGGCTTTACGCGGAGGCCTCTGCAAGATCGTGCTCCTCCTTCGTAAACGGCATACCAGTATTCATAGCCAGTGACCCCGAAGGGTATTGGCCAGAGAGGTACAGAGAGGCTGGGGTCCCGCTCTTGGGAGACGACATAAAGGGACAGCTCGGAGCAACGATACTGCACACGGCCCTCGTATCTTTGCTTAGGGATAGGGGGGTGAAGGTCCTCGAAACCTACCAGCTCAACATAGGAGGCAACACGGACTTCCTGAACATGACCGTCGAGGAGAGGCTCAAGAGCAAGAGGATAAGCAAGACAAGGGCCGTGACTAGCATAATACCTGAGGGCTACGACTTAGAGGAAGAGGGGAGGGTGAGGATCGGGCCAAGCGACTTCGTCCCCTTCCTAGGGAACACCAAAGTGTGCTACATATACATCAAAGGGCTGAGCTTCGCCGACTTCACGGTCGAGCTGGACGTGAAGTTGAAAGTTGACGACAAATCTATGTTCGCCGGCGCGATGATAGACGCCATAAGGCTCGCGAAGATAGCAATGGACAGAGGGCTTAGCGGCCCCGTGCCCGAGGTGTGCGCCTACTACTTTAAACATCCACCGAGGCAGGCCCCAAGCCCTCAAATCGCGCTACAGTGGCTTAAGGAGTTCTTAGGCGAAGAGCCGCAGGGCCGTGAAGAGGCCATAGTAGCAATATAAAGCTCTTAAATCAATTAAGACGGGCTCCTCGGCACGCGTTCCGTCATCGGCCTTAACTTGTACACTATTAAGGCTACGTGTTCTTCATCCTCCCTGTGATGCGGAGGATGATCTCCCACGATAAAGAAGACCGTCTCGCCGACTAAGCTCTTGGCGATGGCCCTCAGAGAGCGATCTATTAGTTCTATGGAAGGTGGTACAAAGCCAGAGACGTCCAAGGACCTTAAGTGCATGACCAACAAATTGGGGTCTAGCTCCTCTATTGCGCGTATAGCGTTACGACACGACTCCTCGTCGAACTCCAAGACGTCTGGCCTATCCCTCACCGGTCTGACCAATGTGACAAGGCCTTGGAAAGAAAACGCGCCGTATTCCTCCATGATTACTACGACCCTGAGGCCCGCCTCATGTGCCGCTTCTGGGAGGCACCTCACTTTCCTAGCGTAAGCGTCCTCTGTCCTCCTAATGCCGTGCTTCTCAGGCCTCAGACCACACAATATCGACGCGATGGATGGGGTCGTGTGCTTGCTGTAGCTCAGGCATTTGAATAAAAGGCCTCGGGCCTCCATGGATGATACGAAGGGGAGACTGCCTCTGTTTTGAACGTATTCCTCGAATCCAAGGCTGTCGACTATGACCAAGAAGCTCCTCTTACAATGACGGGCATGTCCGATTACCTCATCTATGACCGTCCCGTCGCACGGAAAGGAAAAGCCCAGCAAGGATGCTATTGACGGTGCGATGTCTACCTGCTCGACTTCGCGGGACACGATTGCTCACTAACCCGCCGACCAGTCTTAAAGTTTACAACAATCAAACACGCGAATGCCAAGGCATTGCAGGTCACAGAGAACCACGTCATGTACTCTGAGAAGCTCTCATACAGATAGCCATAGGTCATGGAGCCCAACATCCAAGAGAGGCCGAAGAAGGCCCCGAAAATCCCGTAGCCGAGGGCTCGACCCTCCGGAGGCGTTACGTCAGCCACGAAGGCCCTCGCTATGCTCTCGTAAACTCCCATGACTACGCCCCACAAGGCGCTAGACGCCAGTACTAGGACGAAGTCCTTCGTCAATAGGAGGGGGACTATCAGAGCCGACGAGATTGGGGCTATGAAGAGAGAGGAAGGGCCGATCTTGTCGTAGAGCAACCCGATGGGGAAGGCTACGACGCCGTTCACTAACATGGCCACGATATACATCGCTGCGATCAATGTGTCTGAAAGGAGGTTCTCGGCCTTGAGGTAATAAGATACGTTGACCCAGTGGATGAAGCCCAATGCTATGATCGAGGAGGCGAGGATGTAGAGCCAGAAGGTGGCGGGGAGGTCGTCTTTGCCCTTCCGAGGAGGTCGCTCTACGACCTTCAACCTGGGGTACTTCCGATATGCCATGCACAGCAAGCTCATAGAAGCCACTGCTGGAAGAGCCAAGAGCAAGAAGGTGATAGCGTACGAGCCTCCGCTAAAGTATAGCGATATCGAGGCGATCAAAGGGCCCAGCACTGCCCCCGCTTGATCCAGAGCTTCGTGAAGGCCGAAGGCTTTGCCCCTACCAATTCCTTCAGTCACCTCTGCCAGTATAGTGTCTCTTGCTGGCGTTCTCAGACCCTTCCCCACTCTCTCGAAGAGTATGAGGACGACGGCCAATTGCCAGTGGCCAGCAAAGGCGAGCAAAGGCACGGCTGCTAAGTTCAACGCGTACCCCACGAATACCATGAGCCAGTAGCCCGTGCTCGACTTCAAGTGAGTGGCTACGACTCCGCTCGTTAACCTAGTAACATAGCCAAGGAACTCGCCGATGTTCGCCAAACTTGCATAGAGGGCCGTCGCCCCTAAGACCTTGGCGTAAGACCCGAAAACAGACCTCGCCCCTTCGTACGTCACGTCCGCAAAAAATGAGACGAAGGATAGGAAGAGGAATGCGAGCAACATCTCTTTATTCATGCTCTTGAAACTCATAGGCTCGCCCCCTACAACTTTTATGGCTCATAGCCCTTTGATGTTGTTAAGCCCGTAGCTATACTTCGTCTTAAGGTTGCTCTTAAATGTGCCGTGCTCTGCGTGAGCGCAATGCATCTGCTGAGTAAGACGTTTGCCCTGATGGGGGTGCTCCCTAAGGGGCGTCGCGAGTAGTTAGAGTGAGGTGATCTGTAGAGGGGGGCCTAAGCACAAAGGCAACGGGCAAGCTACTTACGGCCTTGCAACTATCGCATCGCGAAGTCATTCGACAGTTTTTTAACCATCGCACAATACTTTACTCATTTGATCGCCTAGATCGCTAATAGGTGATGTGTGATGAAAATTGCTCTGCTCGGCGGAACAGGAGACATGGGTGAAGGGCTTGCCCTGAGATGGGTTAAGAGCCATGAAGTCATCATAGGCTCGAGAGATGCACAAAAGGGCATGAGGGCGGCAGAGGAGTACTTAGCCAAGGCTAGGGCTTTCTACGGTGACGTCATGAAAGGAACCATAAGGGGTGCCTCGAACCCCGATGCCGCCGCTCAAGCTGACGTCATAGTCCTGACGATCCCCCACGAGCACGCTGCATCGACCATACTTAGCATAAGAGACAGGCTCAAGCCTTGTCAAATAGTGGTCTCACCGGTAGTACCGATGGTTAAGTTCGATAAAGACATGTTGTACTCACCGATAATAGAGGGCAACAAAGTCTTGTCGTACGCAGAAGCCTTGGCCAGAGAACTAAAGGACGTACCAGTAGTGGCGGCATATCATGCGATATCGGCCAAGAAGCTCGCCAATCCAGCCTTGGTCTTGAACTACGACGTCCCCATAGCAGGCGACGACGAGGGGGCCGTCAAGGTGGTCATGGAGCTTACCCGAGAGATACGCAATTTGCGACCAGTCTACGTCGGCCCGTTGAGGTCGGCTTTGATGATAGAGGCTCTGACGCCATTGATAATAAACGCGGCAATATATAGCAAAATAAAAGACGCCTCCATAGCGTTTGTGCAGTAGCCACCATGTGTAAAGCCCTAGCGCCAAGGGGGTCGGTGCGCCACACCTTTCTTTTGCTCGAGGAGATGCCTTAGCGGTCAGAGAGCAGTACGACAAGCTAGCTATGAGAACTGATAACCTGCGACTCTAGTGCGGGGGGTGGGATTTGAACCCACGCAGGCCTACGCCAGCAGGTCCTGAACCTGCCGCCTTTGACCTGACTCGGCCACCCCCGCCTATTACACACCGAGAACTCTTCGGGTTATAAGCCTGTTTACGCGGCTTGTAGTTGGTTAAGACTTATTACCCACCATGCTTTTATCCTCGTCCTATCGTGATTGGGTAAAAGGTGTCTGCCGTTGAAGGAAGAGAGGGTGAAGTACTGGGAGCCTCAAGTGGAGACGGCTCCGAAGAAAGTCATCGAGAAGCTACAGCTGAAGAGGCTTAAGCACATGATCGACTACGTGTACTGGAAGAGCCCGTTCTATGGACGTAGGTTTAGGGAAATGGGAGTGCATCCCTCAGACATCAACAGCCTAGATGACATACGCAAGTTCCCGTTCACGACTAAAGATGACTTAAGGCGACATGGATATCCGCACGGGGGAGAGTTCCTCTGCGTACCGAAGGAAGAGGTGGTATGCTGGCACATGAGCTCCGGCACGACTGGCGTTCCGATACTTGGCGGGTACACGAGGCGCGATTACGACACATGGATGAACTTGGTGGCCAGGTGCTATGTGACTGCAGGGGTGAGGCCAGGCGACGTGATAATGAACATCTACGGCTACGGGCTCTTCACCGGAGGGCTGGGCCTCCACGAGAGTGCCTTCTTAGTGGGCGCGACGGTTATACCTTGGAGCACTGGCAGGACTCAGGCCCTGATTAAGAGCTTGGTTGACTTCAAGGCAACCGTCATGACAGGGACGCCGAGTTACCAGTACTACATAGCCAGTCTAGTCAAGGAAATGGAAATTGATGTTGAGAGGGACCTCCACCTGAGGATCACGATGCCCGGAGCCGAGATGTGGACTGAGGAGATGAGGAAGAGAATCGAGGAGTGGCTCGGCCTCAAGGCCAGAGGAGGAGGTGCTAGGGACATATACGGGGCAACTGAGCTCTGCGGTCCAGGCGCAGGCCAAGAGTGCATGTACGAGAAGGGCTTTCACTTCTGGATAGACCACTTCCTCCTCGAAATAATAGACCCGAAGACCGGCGAACCCGTGGAGCCCGGTGAGGAAGGCGAGATGGTCTTCACATCCCTAGTCAAGGAGGCCACGCCGTTGGTGAGGTACAGGCTTGGCGACATAACGGTGCTCGACGACGAGCCCTGTGAGTGCGGTAGGGTGGCTTTCCCGAGGTGCCTCAGGGTCAGGGGTAGGGTCGACGATGTCATACACTACAAGGGCATCAAGATAATGCCGTCGATGGTTCAAGAGATAATATTGAGGAACGCGGAGGTCCTCGAGTACCAAGTCATAATAGACAAGAGCAAGCTCCCCTACGAGTTCGTGGTCAAGCTGGAGGTCCCGAGAAGTGGGCAGTCGTCCGTCCTAATCGAGAGGATCCTCACAGAGTTCAAGAACAACTTGTTCATAGAGCCTAAGATAGAGATTGTAGAGCCAGGGTCGTTGCCGAGGTTTGAAGGAAAGTCCAAGAGGATTATAGTGAAGGAGTGACGCGATGTGTCAAGTCAAAGATGTAAGCCGGAAGAACTACGCTGGCTCTCGAGCACCGTTGAAGAGTTGGATCAAAAAGTCCTAGAGGCTATCGAGAGGGCCGAAAAGGAGGGGCTAACGCAGGTCGTGAGGGTGTTCGAAACCATTAGAAGCTACATAGACTTATTGAGGAGAGAGCTCGAGGTCAAGGACCAGCTCTGAGGCTTACCGCAACCCTTCGATTTATTGATTGGGCTAAGGAGCTTTGACCACTACTTGGGCAACCCTCGGTTTAGACGACCTGTCGCTAAAATACTTCGTGTACTCCCTTGGCTTCAACTGTGACACTATGAAATCAAAGGCTGCCTCCGGATCAGACACGTTGCCGCACGTGTACACGTCGACCGTGGCGTATCTGTACTCGATCCACGTGTGCAGAGCTATGTGGCTCTCCGTGATGAGAGCTATAACCGAGATGCCACCCTTTTCGCCGCCGAAGCTCCATGACTTGACGTCATATAGGTTGCACTTAGATATACGAGCAGCCTCTACAACCACTTGCCTTAAGAACTCCTCATCGGAGAGAGTTTGAGGGTCGCAATCATAGAGGTTTCCGTATACGTGCTTCCCCACTATCTGCCTCGACGAACAGTCTTCTTCAAACACTTCTTGTCTTAGACCTCCGAGAGGACGCTGAAAGATCGATAGCTTAAAAAGTTTTCTGGTGAGAGTTGTGGCTTCGAAGCTAGGCAACGCGAAGCTAGTCGCACAAGCGCTCGACTCATGGCCAAATTATGGGTAACGGGTCTCTGCCCGCATAGATGACTAAGTCCTCGTCCATCGTCATCTTCAGCGCCTTTACATCAACGCCGCTATCGATGGCCTTCAGCACTGCTTGATATACTTCCTCGTCTACCTCACGAAATACCCTGAAAGACACTGCGCGAGGATGCGTTGCTAAGAAGTACAGGGCCGTTCTAACCCCCCTCTTTGCTAGTTGCGCTAACTCGACGACGTGTCTCCTGCCTCTTTCTGTGGGAGCATCGGGGTACATGGCCACGGGGCCTTCCATGTGAGTGGCCGATTTCAATTCGAGCAGGAGCTCAAGGGCTCGTTTTTCGAGCAGGTAATCAAAGCGCGAGGAGACAATGTGGACGTTCCTCCTCTTTATTTTATAGCCCTCGAGCCAGCGAAACGCACCCTTCTCAAGGGCTAACTCAAACAACGACATTTGGATTGCCGTGTCGACTATCGCGTAACCTCTCCCAGCATCTACGGCTATCAAGTGGCCTAGGGTCCTCCCTCCGCGCTTGGGCCTATAGAGCGCTCTAGAGCCCCTAACAAGCAAGCCGCTAAGCCTCCCCGTGTTTCGGAGGTGTAGCTCTATCGTCCGCCCCTCTTCGACGCACTCGACTACGAAGCGATTGACCCTCCTCAAAATTGTGCACTCGCAGAGGTCTCGGAACTTGGCTATCCTGACCAAGTCCACGCGAGCTCAGTGGGGTAGTAAGATTTATGCTTTAGCTGATCGCTAGACAAACAGCCTCGAGCCTTGTTTTCCCTCTAGCAGTTGACTGCTAGAGGGAAAACAAGGCTCGAGGCTGTTTGT
>DAIQQE010000183.1:0-2004 GCA_036786905.1 Candidatus Nezhaarchaeales archaeon
CCTAGCTCCCTGTACATCTTCTTCCTTAACGTCCTCTGGAATGAGCATTGACGTCCCTTCTGCTATTAATCCTATGAGAGATTTTTCGCCATTCTTGGTAAAGAGCACGAGCACCTCCTTCGTCCTACCGCTCCTAATCTTTATAAGCGATGTATCTATGTTTTCCCGAGAGAGTGTAGTGACTAAGTACTTACCTGCTTCGTCTAGCCCAACACAGTCAAGCATGCTGACCCTCAAACCCAGCCTGCTGGCCATTATCGCGAAGCTCGCAGCTCCTCCAGCGAGCCTCTCATACCTGTAAGCCACTTGCGCTCCTTCGGGTTGTGGTAGGTTTTCCAAATAGATTACGTCATCTAAAACGAGGTCCCCTATCACTAGTACGTCGAACATCCTACTCGCCCCGAACACTTAACAGCTTCTCGGCAACTTCCTCAAGGTTTAGATTATTGACTTCTTCAACGGTCCTCGCTAAGGAGCGCGGGAACGCTTTTGCACCGTGAAGCGCACCGCTTATTGCTCCAGCAATCGATGCGATCGTATCAGCATCGCCCCCGCAATTAACAGCCATCGTTATTGCCCTAAGTGGATTTCCATCCGCTATCCTTACTATGGCTATCGCAGATGGGATGGACTCGTTTGCGAGTAATACCGTTCCGATGTAATCGTAGAGCGTTGCACAGACTTCTTCGATGCTGGTAGCCCTTTCTGTTAACTTTAAAGCAAGCTCTATCCTCTTCTCAACCGATGCCGCAGGATACTTGAAGCCCAACCTCCTCCCTTCATGTGCTCCGCGAAGGGTGGCGTCGATGACCGTCTCAACGTCGGCATCCTCACCGAAGGCAACAGAAATGGCGCTCGCCACGGCTGTTGCGGCGGCGAGCGCGATGTTCGTTCCGTGCGTTGGTATGCATATCTTGTAGACATCCTTAACGACTTTGTCTATCTTCTTCCCTCTATTAACGATGCCTACTGGAGATATCTTCATCGCGCAACCGTTAGTTATCCCATGTCTCCCGGCCTCTTCTACGCTTTCACCTTGGAGAAGCCTCATTAGCGCACTCCTAGTGCTAGGCCCTAGGTAGTTACTTTGAAGGACGTCTTTTCTCTTCCGAGTCCACTCCAATAAGTGCTCGACATAACACTCGGTATCGACCTTGCCACGCCTTATTATAGATTCGGCCACTAAAAGCGTCATTTCCGGGTCATCGGTTACCTGCCCTGCCTTGAACCCACCGTGTATCGGATGATCTTTACCGGGCTCTATAAACGTTTCAACAAATCCATACTTTTCTCTTATCTCCTTTGGGCTCATGAACGTGGTTGGAGCGCCCATGGCGTCGCCTATCGCCACGCCTAGGAGACAGCCGTAGGTCTTCATCAACTCGGTATCCATGTAAGTCTCCACCTCATGGACTGCTAGAGCACGCCAAAACCCATCAGGCGCATGAATATCCCCGTTGATGTTATTAATGTGATGAGTACAAGCGATGCGTAATCAGTTCTCGTCATTCTTATGTCGTAAAGCGTTGTCCTATTCTTAGACGCACCAAAACCTCTAATCAACATCGCTATCGCTAGACCTTCGGCGTGTCTAACCCCTCCGACGAGCATTGGGATCATCAACGGTATCACTTCCCTGATCCTATGCAGAAACCCGCCTCTCTCGATGTCTAAGCCCCTAGCTCGCTGAGCATCCATGACCGCTTCAAGCTCCCTCATCAGCGTTGGGATGAAGCGAAATGCTATCGAGGTTGCTAGAATGAGCCCGTAGGGGAGGTGCATCTTCCTCATTAGTGCGATGAAGTCATCGAGCCTAGTGGTCAAGGTGACTATCGACGTAGAAATGACTACGACGGCCAACCTGAGGAGGAAGGTCACGCCCATTAACATCCCCCCAATCGTGATAGGCCATCCAAAGATCTCTGTCAACACCTTCTTCGAAAAATCCCTTACAAATGAGCTTGGTTGAAACCCAAAACCGGTAAATAGTAGTATACAGACCAT
>DAIQQE010000184.1:0-1991 GCA_036786905.1 Candidatus Nezhaarchaeales archaeon
CAACAATTTCTCTAACCCCTCTAGCAAGTCTTTGGGCCTCTTCAATAACACTATCCCCCTTATCAGCAAGAGCTTCTTCACGTTCTCCAGGTCTATCGGGCTACTCCTCGCCTTAATCTTGACCCTGAACTTAACTGCGCCGAAGGGGCATTCGTGAAGACATCGCGAACAACCGATGCACTTGGACAGGTCTATGTGGCCTAACCCCTCTATTACCTCGAACGCCCCCGTTGGACAGGACGCTGAAGGCCTGCACCCCTCACACCTATAGACCTCGCATACGTCCCTATAGACTACGTGTGGCGTCTCGGTCTCGTACTCTGGCTCGGCGTCTGTGGGTACCACGAAGACGGGGACCCCTCCCTTGAGGGCTTGGGCTATCGCTATGGTCGGGGGGGTGTCCGCTATCCCGTTCACGATCTTGGCGACGGTATTCGCCGTAGTTGGCGATGCGACGAGGGCTAAATACCTCCCCATGGACAGCCTCCCGGCCTTGCTGCAGCTAGCCCCATCGCTCGGCGTCACGAGCTCTCTATAGTAGCTACCGTCGGCTACAGCCCTCAACCTCTTCTCAAGACCATAAATCCTGACGACCTCGAGCCCTGCCTGGGATATGAAGACCGTTATGTCAAAGCCCCTAGCCGCGAGCTCCTCCATGACCTCTACGCTCTCAAAGAGGTGATGGCCAGCCCCGGTGACGCACCAAGCCAGCCTATTTCGAGGGGACCTCAATTTTCCTTGCCTCTCTCAATAGTTCGTCTAGTTGGTTGGTTAAGACCCTAAGCACGTCCTGATAGTCCAGCTTGCCCATCTCTATCAAGGCCATCTTCTCCTCAAGCTCTCTCGTCTTCTCCTCAGATACCAGTTCCTTGAACCGGCTCACGAGTTGCTCGTAGACCTTCCTGCCCAAGGCAGTTGCTATGAGCCCGCCCCATTTATTCTTGACCACGTACCCGTGCCTTATCAGCCCTTCTATGATCTTGGAGTACGTCGAAGGCCTTCCTATCCCCCTCTCCCTCATGAGCCTGACGACATCTCCCTCTCGGTAGAGCGGTATTTTAGAGGCCCTCCTGATCTCGAGGCCCTCAATCTTTAGGCGATCCCCTTTGTTGAGCCTGTTTAGTAGCTTGTAGCCGAGTACGTCTATGAACCCTGGGTCCTTGACTTCGACTATGCCCTCTTGGGTCGTGAGGTATTTGACCCCGTTGACCTCGAGGCTGAAGGTGTACTTTGCCCTCACGACCACAGCCCTTCTCATCTGGCTCGCCACGAACCTCCTAAATATTAAGTCGTAGAGCCTGTAGTGCCTCATCGTCAGCGGCACGATCGTCATTATCGAGCCGTCCATTACCAAGCGCTGAAGCGTCGGAGCGTCCACGGGCCTCGTAGGCCTTATGCACTCGTGAGCCCCTTCTTTGAACCAGTCCCTCGGCACGAACCAGTCTTTAAATCCATCTCCATACCTTTCTTGAAGGTAATCCCTCGCTATCATCTTCCCGACATCCGAGACCGTTGTGCTATCGGTCCTGTGGTAAGTTATGAAGCCCATTTCGAAGAGCTCTTGCGCTATCCTCATGGTCTCGGCCGAGCTGAGGCCCTTGGTTGAGGCGACGTACAGTAGCTCATCGGTTGTGAGAGGTGGTGGAGGGCTCAGCTCGTCCTCTTCGAACGTGACGTCTTCTACGACGACCTCAGACTCCTTGATCCTCGGCTGCAACTCCTTGATCTCCCTATAGGTCAGGGGGACGTCGAAGTAGAGTCTAAGCCCTTCTTCGACGTCTGCTATCACGAAGTTCTTCACGTTCCTCTTCCACTCGTCGCACCTTTCAATTATCCACCCCAAGACGGGGGTCTGAACCCTACCCGCTCCTAACCACTTCTTTTCAAAGAAGTCCCAGAGCCACTGGCTCAAGCTGAACCCGATCCACCTGTCCTCGACTCTCCTGACCATTTGGGCCTCGACCATCGGTATGCTTATCTCCCGCGGATTA
>DAIQQE010000185.1:0-1969 GCA_036786905.1 Candidatus Nezhaarchaeales archaeon
ACTTATTGAATTGAGGGTCGCTCATTCTTTGCTCTATGGACATCAGAGCTTGACCACAGCGCTTATCTTTCTCTCTTTGTTAAAGTTCTTAAGAGGCATATGGCCTTCGTTTACGAATCTGCTTTGAGCAAGGAGTTCTTGAAAATCGTTTTTGATAACCTCAAAAGCTCGCTGGAGTCCCTCCTTAAAGATCGCGATGAAGGGCCTGAAGAAAGAGAAGGGAAAACGTACTTGTACCGCAGAATCTTGGGGCCTATATTTCCTAATGAGATGGAAAAGGTGAGGGAAGCAATAGCAAAAGTCGCTGAAGATGTGAGGAATGAGATACTTTGGTATGGAAGGCGCTTAATTGATGCATTGCTAAGGATGCTCGATGAGGCTCAAGGGGTTCGGAAAGAGGCCTCGTCAGCTACTGAGGCTTACGGCGAGAGCATCGTGCAACCGTTTTACAGGGCCTTAAAGGCAATGACTCGCATGCAAGTAGAGGTAGCCGACGTCTTCTCCAGTAAAAGCTTTCTAGCGGCCTTTTTAGCAGTGCGAGCGCTTGACGAGAGATTGTCCTCCTTAAACACAGGAAGGGCAGGAGAGCGGGCGATAAATGTCGAGGTCGTGGAGGGAGAGGCCCCCATCATCCACTCGACGTGGAGCAGATTGGCTGAGAAGGGAACGTGCTTAATCTGCAGTCCGACGTGCGCGAACTTAGACGTGGAGGAGATATGCGAGGCGCTGGGGGACGTGGGAGAGGGGCTATCTAAAGGAGAGGAGCTGGTGAACGTCCACGATTACATAGCAACCTACTTACGGAGTAGGGAGAGGCCCTCAAAGTTAAGTCGGGCCATATACGATAAGTTGCCGTCTGCTCTAAAGGACGGTAAACTAGGAGGGCCGTTGTGCGAGTACGTCGTCGACCACCTCTGCACACTAGGTGAACAACTAATGCGACGTGGGCCCACCATAAACAACGAGGACGTCAGGGTTTATTTAAATAAGGTGTTCGTCCAGAGAGCCTTCTTAGAATATGAGGTCTACTCGGCGCTCGTTAGACAGGGGATTGCGGCCATTCCGCGGCTCCGTCTATCGATATACGATCATGAGCATCGTAGGCACCACTTTTATCAAGAGGTAGACGTCGTGGCCGTGGTCGATGGCGAGGTCTGGCTCATCGAGGTCACGACTCGAAGGGATGATAAAGAGATAGAGGAGAAGGTCAAGAGGTATGAGGAGCTGAAGAGCAATATGGACGCTGATAGAGTGGTCTTCGTCTGTAGCCCCTCGTCGCGCAAGTTAATTGAGGAGGCCTTCAAATCGGCTCCTATGGGAAAGGGCCTTCATTACGTCGAGATCGGCAAGCTTTGCAGCGAAGTCTTCAGGATCCTCGCCTCGAAATCGAGGCGCTAGCGCTGGCGCTTGGCCCTCCACACCAAGGGCACGAAGCCTCGCTCTAGGAGGGCCACGGCGCTCGTCCCCTTGAAGCTGGCCACCACAGTGGGCGACCCGGGCCTCCACCTCAGCGAAGCGGCGCCGAGCTCCAGGAGCTCCGTTAGCTCCCGCCCCTCGACCAGCACCTCGTAGCACCCCTCGAGCCGAGGGTCCTCGAGCTCCTTCAGGCGCCTCTCTACGTCTAGGAGGTCTAAAGGGCCGTTCGACGTGGCGATCGAGGGCTCATGGCCGGAGAGGAGGGACCTCGCGACCTCCCTGAGGAGGGCCCCGAGGTCTGGGCAGCGGACCCAAACCCATCCGTCCAAGTGCTTGTGAAGGGGCTCGCACTCGGCGGGCTCTCGGCCCAGCTTCAAGGCGACGTACAGCGCCACACGAGCACGTAAGCGGCCCGGTTATAAAGGCTACAGGGCTTGAGGGCCTTCATCGCGATGCCGATGGACTTCGACACCCCGCGCTAGACCCCGAGAGCTTGAAGGTGAGGGCCCTCCTCTGGCCTGGCCCACGAGCCCCCAACGCTCTTAACCTACCC
>DAIQQE010000042.1:0-9455 GCA_036786905.1 Candidatus Nezhaarchaeales archaeon
GTTCAAGTGCCCCAACGGGCACTTCTTCAGAGCCGGCGTCAAATAAGCGACTTTAACACCCAGCTCTTCTTTACCGTTTTTCCTCGAAGCACTGCTTGGACTTGATCGCGCGCATCGAAGCCCCAACACTCCTTCTCCGATAAGTTGTCAGGAAAAGGTCTTTAACCCGCAGTCTTAGGCATAGGAGAGGCAAGTGACTAGGCCATGAAGGAGGCGGAAGGAGAAGTAGTGCTGATGCTGGGCAACGAAGCCATCGCCAGGGGTGCCATAGAGGGCGACGTCAAGGTGGCAACCGCTTATCCCGGGACTCCTTCGACTGAAATAGTCGAGACGCTGGCCTCTCTCGCCAAGGAGCTCGACGACCTCTACGTGGAGTGGAGCGTGAACGAGAAGGTGGCCCTCGAAGTGGCCCTCGCGGCCTCCTACTGCAACTTGAGGGCCCTTACGGCCATGAAGCACGTGGGCTTGAACGTGGCCTCAGACCCCCTCTTCACGTCGGCCTACACAGGGGTTAGAGGTGGCTTCGTCGTGGTGTCAGCAGACGACCCGAGCTGTCACAGCTCTCAGAACGAACAGGACAACAGGATATACGGCCTCCACGCCTACGTGCCAGTCGTCGAGCCGAGCTCCCCTCAGGAGGCCAAGGACTTGACTATATACTCCCTAGAGGTTTCCGAGAGGTACGGGACGCCAGTGATCCTGAGGACCGTGACCAGGCTAAGCCATGCAAGGGGGCCCGTGAGGCTGGGCCCCCTCAACAGGTCGAGGAGGAGGGGCGTCTTCGAGAGGAGGCCCGAGAAGTTCGTCTGCCTCCCGGCCAACGCCAGGCGCATGAGGCTAGAGGCCATCGAGAGGCTCGAGGCCGTGAGAGGGGAGTTCGAGGGGTCCCGGTTCAACGTTGTTGAAGAGGGGAACCCCAGGATAGGGGTCGTGGCTTGTGGGCTGGCCTACGCGCACGTGCTCGAGGCCCTTGAGCGCTTGGATCCAAGCTCGAGGCCCTCGATACTCAAGCTATCGACGATACACCCGCTCCCCAAGGGCTACGTGGCGAGGTTCTTGGAGGGCAAGGAGAAGGTCTTGGTGGTCGAAGAGCTCGAGCCCTTGATAGAGCTCCAGCTCAAGGCCCTGTGCCACGACCTCAAGCTTGAGGTCGAGGTCCACGGGAAGGACCTAATCCCCTTGGCCGGAGAGCTCACGCCTCTGAGGGTCCTTAGGGGCTTGGCCTCGTTCTTGGGCGTGAGCGTGGACCTCCCCGAAGTTAAGTTGAGCGTCCAGGCCCCGCCGAGGCCGCCGATCCTCTGCGCCGGATGCCCTCACAGAAATACGTTCTACGCCATAAAGATGGCCGTGAAGAGAGCGAAGGTAGACGCCATCTATCCGAGCGACATAGGTTGCTACACGCTGGGCTACTACCCTCCATTCGAGCTCGTGGACACCACGATATGCATGGGGGCTGGCGTGGGCCTTTCCTGCGGCTTCGCGAAGTTCACCGATAAGGTCGTCATAGCCACCGTGGGGGAGTCGACCTTCTACCATGCCTGCATACCTGGCCTCATAAACGCCGTGCACAACCCTTCAAGCTTCGTCTTAGTGGTCTTGGACAACAACTTCACAGCCATGACTGGCGGCCAGCCCAGCCCAGCCACGGGGGTGAACGCAATGGGCCAGCAGGTGAAGCGCATCCTCCCAGAGGACATAGCGAGGGCCTGTGGGGTCGAGTTCTGCAAGGTCGTGGATCCCTACGACGTTGACTCGACGATAGCGAGCATAGTCGAGGCGATAGAGCACGTCAAGAAGGGGCTGGGGCCCGCCGTCGTAGTGGCTAGGAGGCTCTGCTCGCTGACCCTCTTGAGAGAGCACAGGATGGGCAGGGTGAGGCTCGAGAAGAGGAGGGTCGACGTCAGTAAGTGCGAGGGCTGCATGGCGTGCATAAAGCTCGTGGGTTGCCCGGCCCTGATACCGAGGGGCGAGAAGGTGGTGATTGACGAGCCCTCCTGCACTGGTTGCGCCTTATGTGAGCGGTCCTGCCCCCATAAGGCCATCGAGGTGGTTAGAGGGTGAAGCGCGTCGACGCCGTCCTCTCGGGCATAGGCGGGCAAGGAGTACTGACGCTGGCGGCGCTTATGGGGGCCGCCGCGGTCATCGAGGGCTACGACGTCAGGGTCTCAGAGGTTCACGGAATGGCACAGCGAGGGGGCTCCGTCGTGTGCCACGTCAAGATCGGGGAGAGGGTGAGCTCGCCCCTGGTGATGGAGGGCTCGGCCGACATGGTCCTGTCGCTCGAGCTCTCGGAGACCGCGAGGGCCCTCCAATACCTGAAGCCCAAGGGCGTGGTGGTCGTGAACAGCAACGCCCTACCCCCGCCTCTATCGATCATAGCCGGCATCCCGTACCCCAGCCTTAGCGCGCTGATAGAGGAGGTGAAGAGGGTGGCGGGAGATGTCTACGTGATCGACGCCAGCGAGATCGCCAGGGCCCTCGGCTCGCCTCAATCAGCCAACGTGGTCTTGCTCGGCGCTGCTTGGGCCACGGGAAGGCTCTTGTTGAGCAAGGACTCCATATTCAAGGCGATGGCGAGGGCGTTTAGCGGGAGGGCCCTCGACGTGAACAAGAGGGCCTTCGAGGAGGGGGCGGGGGCCGTCGAGAGGCTACTCTAAAGCTATCGCTATCACCAAGTCCCTCTCGGTTATGATCCCCTTGAGCTCTCCCCCCTCCACGACGAGCAGCGACCCTCTACCGGTCCTCTTCATCAAGCTCGCGGCCTCTCCTATGTCGCTGTCGGGAGTTATCGTCTCCACCTCCCTCGTCATGACCTCGGACACCTTGACTGCCAAGGCGTCCCTCACGTCGTCGGACCTCACGTACTCAAACACTTTGCCCGAGCCCAAGAACCTCACGACGTCCATGGCCACGAGCACCCCCTTGAGCTCTCCGCCGTCGACAACGGGCAGCCTCCTAAAGCCGTTCGAGACCATGGTCTTCAAGGCGTCGTAGAGCGTGGCATCCGAGCCTATCGTGACCACGTCGCTAGTCATGACCTCTTCAACGGTCTTCCCGGTTATCTTCTCGGCCAAGTGGTTCACCACGTCCTTCTCGGTTATTATCCCGAACACCCTCTCGTCTCTGGTGACGACGGGGACGGCCCCTACGTTGTACCTGACCATCTTCGACAGGACGTCTATGAACGTCTCGTCGGTGTAGGCCCTCACGACCTCCCTCGTCATTATGGGCTCGAGGCCCTCGCTAAACGCGCTGTATATCCTGAAGCCGTGCCTGTTGACTATCAAGTTGAACTTCTCGCCGCCGCCGAAGTAGTCCATGAAGTCCATCGCCGTGACTATCCCGACCAGCTTGCCGTTCGTCGTCGCTATCGGGAGCCTCCTAAACCCTTTGCTGGCCATGATCTTAAGCGCGTCTATGACCTTGGCCGTCGGAGTGGCCGTTACCACAGGCCTGCGGGCTATGACCTCGACCTCGCCGGGCTTCTCGTAGACCTTCGAAGAGAAGTTGGGGGTGCCGTCGCTCCTCAGGAACCTGGGCTCCTTTCTCCTAGCCTTCGCCCTAAAGCCCATAGTATGGATTGCGAGGGCCAAGGAATTAAGGGTTTTCGCTTGCCCTTCGCTGGCGGCGACATCGCAATCCTATGGCGACGTCTAGGACCCCATCACCGCGGCGAGCTCTCGGTCGTCGCTTGGAGACGAAGTGTGTCGTGGCTCAGTCGGGTTAAATAGTCGCGCCGAGCAATAGCTTCGGGGGTCTCGTTGAAGGTCTACTTCGACACCTTAGAGGTCTCGACCTCGAAGAGGATAGAGCTCGTCAACATAACCAGACAGGTGGAAGAGGCCGTTGAGAAGAGCGGCGTCAAGGACGGCATCTGCTTGGTGTTCGCCCCGCATGCCACGGCGGCCGTGATAGCCAACGAGGACGAGAGAGGGCTGAAGGAGGACATCGTCAAGTGGCTGGAGGAGAACTTCCCTCACGACGGGGGGTGGAAGCACAACTTGGTTGACGACAACGCCTCAGCCCACTTGGCCTCGGCCTTCACCTCCTCGTGCAGGATGTTCCCGGTGAGAGGCGGAGAGCTCGTCAGGGGGGTCTGGCAGTCCATTTTCTTAGTGGAAATGGACGGGCCGAGGAGGCGCAAGGTCGTAGTGGAAGTGCTCGGCATTTAACTCGCTTACGACAAATCCTCGGCCGCCGTTGGTGCCATTCGTGGGCGAGTCGCGTTGCTAGTAGCTTTAAGACCAGCCGTTATTAGTGCGGCTCTCAAGCTTCAATCTTTTTGCTTTTGATTAAGTCCGCAAGCCAGTGACGACTTTACCTCCTAATTGAGTGCCTCAAAGAGCTTGTCCCTTTCGTCGGCTCCTTAAGGAGGCGAGGTGTTCAAGTAACCTTTAATTTTAGCCAGCTTTCTTGGTCTTAGGTGGTGCGCATTAAGATCGTGGATCTTTCGATGGAGATCAAGACCAACACTCCAGTATTTCAAATTTACCCGATCCCCATCGTCCACACGTGGACGAACATAAGGGAGCACGGCTTCTACAGCAACCTCCTCGTGCTCGCAGAGCACACGGGGACCCACGTCGACGCCCCCGCGCACGTCGTAGAGGGCGGGGAGACCATAGACTCGATCCCCCTCGAGAGGTTCGCGGGCGAGGGGGTCGTCGTCGACGCCTCGTACCTTCCTCCCAAGGCCTCGATAACCAAGTCCCTTTTAGAGGAGGCCTTGGGCAAGCGCGGCGTCGGTAGGGGGTGGGTCGTGCTCATAATGACGGGCTACGACTCCAAGGCCGGGACCTCTCAGTGGTTCGAGCACCCGGGGCTAGACGAGACAGCCGCCGATTACTTGGCAGGGCTGGAGGTCAGCGCGGTCGGCATAGACGCCCCCAGCGTGGACCACCCGCCGTACCCCGCGCACGAGAGGCTCTTGAGGCGAGGCATCGTGATATACGAGAACTTGACGAACTTGAGGCCGTTGATCGGCAAGAGGTTCAAGTTCGTTGGGGTGCCCCTGAAGATAGCGAGGGGCTCGGCGAGCCCCGTGAGGGCGATGGCAGTACTCGAGGAGTAGCCCTTGGCTGACCTAATCAAAGATGTAGGCCTTCGTCGCTTGTGGGCCTATGCCTCATTACCGTAATGCGTTAAGCTTCTTCCACTACATTAATCGTCGTGATTCGTGGCCATTGACGACTGCTGTGCGAATGACCGCGAGCACCGGCCTTTAGGCCCTCGACATAGGAGGCTGCGCGAGGTCCCAGCTCGAGGGCCAAAGCCCCTCGACAACCACGAAGGACCCTCCATTTAACTCGACGTTCCACAGCTCCGTACTCGACGTCCTTTCTGACGACCAGCGGCTTAGGTCCCTGGAGCTACGATGCTGTGATGCGGCAGGGTTAAGAGATAACGATGGGGGCTAGGGGTCATGCTCATGACCCCGCGTGAAGGTGGAGGTGAGTTGAATTGAGGCGAGTTCGTCGCAAATCAGCTAATCGTCATAATCATACTACTCCATCGCCTTTTTAACGGCCTCTCTGTGGAGCGGGGTCTGCCAGGCCACGTCCTTTCCAATTCCAAGCTCTGGATCCTCTTCAGGCGGAGGCTCATCGATCCAGAGCCAGGGGTCTCTGTCGTAGATGTTGTAGACTATAAGGTTCCTCGCTATCAGCTCCTCTCTAAAGCCTTCTGGGAAGTCCTCCTCCCATAGGCTCTGAACCCTCTCAACCACCCTCTCCAAGTGGGGTCTCCACTTCTTGACGAAGTCCTTGGTCAACTCCTTCGCCCTGATGAGATCTGCCACGACCGCATCCGCCTTCCACTCGGCCTCGTACAGCCTCGCCAGCATCTCGGGATTCCCGCCTGTCAGCCCCCAAGCGTCCTCGAGCCTCGGCTTCGGCCCAGGTATCCTCTCGTATAGCTCCTCGAAGCCCCTCCTGCTCATGTTCCACATGGGCCTGAGGATCGCCCACCTATGCCTACCTATCTCCCTCCTCGAGAGCCCCTCGCTGGTAGCGGCTATCGCCACCACCCTCTCGCAGCTCCTTGGAGGGTGCTCGATCACCTCCAACATCCCCTTAACGAAGGAGGCCGCTTCCCTATCGTCCACGTACTGGAAGGCGTCGTCCACGATCATCGCAAGCCTCCTCTTGCCCAGCTTTATGGCCTCCCTAGCGAAGTCTATAACATACCCTATGAAGCTGGCTAGCGCGTGGGCCGAGGAGGCCTGCCTCAGCACTTCAAAGACCCTCTCCTCAACGCTCTTAATACCCACTTCAGCCAAGAACTCCCTCCTCATGGGGTTGAAGTATATCACGCCGAACTCGAGGTCCTTCAAGAGCTCGACTGCTTGCTTCAGCCAAGCGGTCTTCCCACAGCCCTCAGGTCCAAAGACTACCACGGGGTGCCAAGTGCCCCTCTTCGCGAACTCCTCCACTTGTTTGAGGGCCCCCTCCCTATCGCAGAACTCCACTTCGAGGCCTGCGAAGCCCAGCTTGACCCTCCTCATCTTCACTAAAACTCCCGCCCTTAAGTCGCCCTCTAAGAGTCCACGAGCTCTATGACTCTTAAGCCCCCTGAAGATTTAAGCATAGCAGCGCTATGGCCTAGGCGACCCTTTCACGCCATCCCAAGGACTATTACAAAGGGGTTCGGTGAACACGCGCGGTCGAAGGAAGGCTAGGGCCAAATCCTCGCAATTTCGCAGGTCGACTAGAGCCTTTTGCCTTTGGATGGCCGTGCAAAGTCCTTCAGCTCAAGGCTCGGGCGACCTCCTCTATGGTCCCCTTCGCGACTAAGGAGGGGCTCCCGTCTAATTTGACGTTCCACAGCTCCACGTATCTTATGCCCC
Organism: Candidatus Nezhaarchaeales archaeon; assembly: GCA_036786905.1. Classification (GTDB taxonomy): domain Archaea; phylum Thermoproteota; class Methanomethylicia; order Nezhaarchaeales; family WYZ-LMO8; genus WYZ-LMO8. The sequence continues at coordinate 6,845 of DAIQQE010000042.1, forward strand.
CTTCGGACGTCCAGTGACTAGAGTACCTCTGGAGCTCCTCGAGGGCCGGCCTCGACGTTATCCTGCCGTACTGGGACGTCAAGTAGCGCCCTGCGGGGTCTATTATGCACACCCTCCCTCCCTGGACTGGCATGAGCACGGCCATGTGCGTGCTTCCGCTAGGGAACTCGACGCAAGCCAGGTATAGCGCGTACTCCGCTCCATATACTTCCCTCATGTAGTGCTTTATCATGGCGTAGGCCAAGACCGCTTGGTCATCGCAATCGCCCTGCCCTATCCTCAACGTCAGCTCAGGGGTCTGGACGTAGTTCCAGGCGTTGTAATATCTCACGTCGTGGATGTAGGTTCGACCCTCAATCGTCACGACCTCGCTCACGTACCAGAGCGGCATCTCTACGTCGTGTACGTACTTGATGTTCGAAACCACGTAGTCGTATATCTTTTGTAGGGAGCTCCAGAAGTCCAACTTAGAAACCCCAGCACTCAAGACCGCTGGCGCCGTGGCCCTAACGGCATCGCTGTTCAGCACCCTCGGCATGGCCTCTCTGGCAACGATGTACGAGTTCGCCGTGCGGATCATGTAGGCAATTGTCTCGTTGAGCCGGGCGCACTGGCTGGCGAGTCGGTCGCATCTCGCCTCTAAAATCGCATACCTCGATTTAAGAGAGCTGTACTCGTTGTTGAGGGCTTCGTAGCTCCTCTCGAGATAGGAGTACTGGTCTCTGAGCTTGGAGTAGCTCTCTTGCAAGAGAGAGTACCGGCCGCTCAACATCTCGTACTCCGCTCGGAGGTCTGAGAGCCGAGAGGACAACGTCTCGTAACCTTCCTTGAGCCTCGAGTAGTCGAGGGAAAGGGCTTCGTAGCTTCTCTGAAGCCCCATGTAGCGCGAGGACAGGGCCTCGTAGTCGTAGCGAAGCTGGAGGTAGTGCGCCACGAGGAGGATCGTACAAGCCATTATCGCTATCAGGGCCGCAGAGGACCTCCTCAACATCGCGACCAACCCAAGCCCACCTCTTTTATTTAGCTCTCGCGAGCTAAAAGCCCCCTTGAAGCCATCAAGCCCTTCCTGGTTGCCTTTAGCTCGCTCGTCTTGCTGTCGGGCTGTGCATGCATGGGATTGAGACTTCTCAAGGGACAAAGTCCATGGACCTCAGCTCAGGGGGCTTGCCACTGCTTCGCCTCCTCCATTGAGATAGCCATGGCTTCACGAGATGGTCCTCGAAAGCTCTTGAAGGACCAACGGGAGAGCTCAGTGCTGGGGAAAGCTATTTTAGGTCTTTAAGCGAATTTGATGCTAGGCCCTATTTTCGGGTCGTGCGACGATGGTCGGCGTGGCCAGGAAGACCTTCGCGGCGAGGGAGGACCTCTTAAACAGGATAAGCGAGCTGGCCAGGGAGAGGGGCTACACGATCTACGACATGGTCAACGAGGCCCTCGAGTTCGCGATAAGGGCCTACGAGGAGGGCTCGAGCCCTCTGAAGGCCCTCGAGGCCCTCGAGGAGCTGAAGGCCATGAAGAGGTACGGCTTCGTCCCCTGTCCGGAGAGGCTCTGGCGGGAGATGGTCGAGGTGGTCTTCAAGAGGTCGAGGGAGGAGGCGCTGAGGCTCTGGCTCGAAGCCGGGGAGTGGCTGGCGAGGCTCTACGAGACCAGCCACCGCGAGGACTCCCTCGGGAGGCTGCTTGAGGACCTGAGGCGCTTCACTTGGAGGGCCGAGCTCGAGGTGGAGAGGGAGGGCGGCCGAGCGTCGATACGCGCGACGGGCCCCGCGCTCACGGAGGCCCACGCCACGCTCTTCGCGGCTCTGCTAGAGGGGGCGCTCAGGGCCTTGGGCTACGTAGTCGTCTCTAAGGAGGCCCGAACTGGCCTCGTGCGCTTGATGGCCACCAGGGGAGGTTGAGGTGAGCAAGAGCAAGAAGCTCGTCTACGTGTCGGAGGACCTGTGCGAGGAGGCCAAGAGGGCCTCGAGGGAGCTGGGCTACTCCCTGACCAAGTTCGTGGAGAGCTCGGTCGCCTTGGGCCTCAGCGCCGCCAAGCTGGGCTACACGCCTGAGAGGGCCTCCGAGGTCCTCGCTGTCCTCAGGGCCCAGAGGGCGCTGGGAGGCGCCTTCGTCCCCCAAGAAGTCCTGAACCTCATCGGCGAGGGCCCCGAGGAGCTGAAGAGGGAGTTGTCGAGGGCCTACTACGAGGCCGGGCTGGCCCACGGGAGGTACTTGAAGGAGAAGTCCCAGGACCCGATGCAGTCGCTGAAGACCTTCTTGGAGGTCGCGAGGTGGGACTTGAACGAGGTCGAGGTCGAGCGAGAGGGGAGGGCCTTCAAGCTGAGGTGCGTCTCGACGTCTCACGCAACGCACACCACAGAGCTCTTGGCCAAGTTCGTGGAGGGCCTGATAACCGGGCTCGGCTGTCAAGTGCAGAGGATCGACTGGGTGAGGGGGATAGTGGTCGCTGAGTTCAGGGCGGGCCCTTGAAGCGCTGAGCCCCTCGTAAACTCGCGTCATCCCCCTCAAGGCTCGGCCAGCGAGTTCCTGGCCAAAGCGGCGTTGAACCCCTCGCATCAACGGCCATTGGCGGCTCGACAGCCCCCTCACGGCGACGAGGCCTCCCGCCCTC
>DAIQQE010000186.1:0-1968 GCA_036786905.1 Candidatus Nezhaarchaeales archaeon
CTTCGGAGTAGCGAGATATCGTTGTTGAAAATAGGAGACGTAGAGGATTTAGGTGACCACGTTAGAATCCACGTGAGGAACTCGAAGAGCGAGCCAAGACGGTCTTCCCAGTCAAGTTCAAAGACGTTTTAAGAGATCAGCTCAGCAAACATCCTCAGAGAAGAGACCTTCAAGCTTCCCTCCTTCCATCGCGTAGGACATCTCCATATACACCGCTTGGCACACTCTATACAACTATTTGAACGACTTAAGGAAGGAGCTTGGCATCAAGAAGAGGATCTACCTTCACCTCCTACGCCACAGATTCGAAGACTTAGGATGATGCGCCACTGCCAGACGGCTACGCCCGTTCCGGGGAGGCGACTTACGTTAGTGAGGTTCGAGATCGATGGTGAGTCTTTGATATGTCGCCAATTTTCGGAAAATGCTTATAAATTCCGAATAGCTAGGTTGTGGTCGGTGATTTTGTGGAGAGGTCCGGTACATTACAAGCTGTTCTGCGGGTGGGGAGGAGGGGGGAGATCTACACGACTGTCGAGATAAGATCCGCTCTCGGCCTGAGGGAGGGAGGGCTGGTCAGGGCGTACGTCGTGGGGGGCAGATTGATCATAGAGCCCATAGAGAGCCTCGAGGACAGGATCAGGCGCTCGCTGGTGGCGCTGAGCCCCAGAGAGGCAGAGGAGCTGAGCGAGGAGGCTCAGAAGGAGGCCGGGCTCGTTGGGTAAGGAGAGCATCCTGCTCGACACCACGTACCTTCTGCCGCTGTTTGGCGTGAGCATGGGCCTCGAGGGGTACGAGGAGCTGTTCCCAAGGCTCCTCGGTGAGTACGAGGTCATGTACACGCCCCTATCGCTGGTCGAGGCCAAGTGGATAATTCTGAGGCTTGTCAAGAGGAGGCCCGAGTTTAGGGACGAGCTGCTGAGGGAGTACAGGGCCGGCCTGGAGACTCTGATGGTCGACGAGAGGCTAAGGCCTACGGTACTGACCAACGGTTTAATAGAGGACGTGGCGGACCGTCTCTTGGGCCTTGGGCTACTGGACTACTTCGACAGGATGATATACGCGACTGCGTACTACTACAACTCGTTGTTGCTGACTGAAGACGACTCCCTACATGCTATGCGCTCTAGGGCTGGCGAGTACGCGGTGAGAGGGGTGATCAGCTGGAGGGACCTAACTGGGCCTCTTGGGTAGGCCGCGTAAGCTCGGTTGACTGTCGTTCGACATCGCGCACCGATGCTGCGGCCTTGGCGTAGCCGTTTCCTCAAACCACATCACACTACACATTTTCCTCTCATTGTGATGCGACCTCATAGGTTTCCCCGCCCAGAGGGCTCGTCTTCGCGGCACATCCCATGGGTCATGGACGGCCGTCGAGCCCAACGGAACGGGCCCCATTTACGGATGACGACCTTGCAGGGCCCGGCGTAACGCCCTTTTTGGCTTCGAAGCTCAAGCCTCGCTCCACTTCTTAAGGCATCTTTTTATAGCTTAACGTCAATGATCTAAGTCAACGTCGTCCACGCTTAAGGAGCCTTTGAAACCGGGCTCGAGCGAATTTGGCGCTAAGCCCACAATACCCAAAGCGTATTTTGCCACGGCAAGAAGCGAAAAAGTTCCTACACTACCTTGAATGAAGGGTTAAATAGGTTAGGCATATACCCCGCGCCTCTAGATGATCAGCGGGGAGGTCCATATTAGACCTCAATTACCCCAAGATCCATAAGAGAGGACTCAGCACTCAAGATCCTCTTCATCGAGGTCGTCGAGGCCAGAGTCATCATTGCCCACTTAGAGATTCTCGGGCTCCTCAAAAATTCTTTGCGCGCCTATTGTACGGACAGACGACTTGGCATATCGAGCATAGGATAACGGAGTTCTCGGTGGGCTTCTTCAAAAGCTTGGGCGCCATTTCGAGGACGTCCGCGTCGACGTCCCTTGGAGGAGGGACTAGGGAGTTCACGCACA
>DAIQQE010000043.1:0-9455 GCA_036786905.1 Candidatus Nezhaarchaeales archaeon
CTTTGAGCATGTGCGCACGGTGTGTATGCACAAGGGGTAAGGTCGAATACGCGTACTAAAGCCGTTTCGTGCGTGGAGTATTGAGGAGAGTCTATGATAGATTGGACGAGCGCGAGTGGAAGCCCATAGCGAACTTGTAGCGCGGTAAAACCTTGAGAAGAAGCAAGCTTAGGGGGCAAACTTATAAAATCTTTGAGCCTCTCCAACTAAGGTTTATGGAAGTACGCAAAAACGTCCGGATAATCGAGGGCCCCGACTCGGGGAGGTACCCGTACAGCAACAGCGTGCTCATAGGGAGAAGTTGCTTGATAGACGCGGGGGCTGGCGAAGCTCTCAGGGACTTCAGGGTCGAGTGGGTCCTGAACTCCCACTGGCACGAGGACCACATAACGCTGAACAAAGTTGGGAGGAGGGTCGCGGCCCACTACCTCGACGCCGAGGCCATCGAGAACTACGAGGAGTTCAAGAGGAGGTACGCGATTGGAGACCTCGTCAAGCTCTTCATAAACTTCGAGTTCGGGAAGGTCGACAGGACCTTCGAGGACGGCGAGGTCCTCGAGTTCGAGGGGGTCCAAGTAGAGGTCCTCCACACTCCCGGCCACTCCGCTGGGCACTGTTGCTTCGTGATAGGCGACGTGATCTTCCTCGCGGACATAGACCTCACGCCCTTCGGCCCTTGGTACGGTTGCATCGACTGTGACGTCAGGGACTTCGTACTCTCGATAGAGAGGCTCAAGAAGGAGGTAAGGGAGAGGGGGATAAGCCTTGCGATCCCTTCTCACGGGAAGGCGATTAGTGGCAATGAGGAGATACTGAAGAGGCTCGACGATTACTTAGCGAAGATCTTCGAGAGGGACAGGATGATAAGGGAGCTGGTGCGATCAGGGGAGGACCCCGCCGGGAAGGGCATCATTTACAAGAAGTTGCCGGAGCCGAGGGAGATCTTCCTCCACTTCGAGAAGATAATGATCGAGAAGCACCTCGCAGCATCCCTTGATGAACTCCATCACCTGAAGGCCAAGCTCCCTTAGTCACATGGGTCGCAGGATAAAGTCGCTCGAGGCAACGACTCGATCGGGACGAGCTCACTTCGCGTCGGAGCTCTGAGCGTCAAGAACTCCTGGCACAGCCGCGCAATTAAGGGCCTTCTCGACCTTCGACCTCCGAGCTCAAGATTAGGTTTATTAGGGATCCAACCCCAATCCTCGTCAGGTCTTAACACTTATGGATGTCAGTGTCGTCTTCCCTTCCAAGAATAGGGGGAAGTACGTCAGAAGAGCCGTGCGCACGGCCTTTAAGGCCAAGCAAGTCAAGGAGGTCATAGTCGTTGATGGCGGTAGCTCCGACGACACGGTGTCCGTTGCTTTAAAGGAGGGCGCTAAGGTCATAGTCCAGAGCAACTTAGCCTATCCCGGCAAGGGCATCGCCATGAGGGATGGAGCGTACCTCTCGTCAGGGGACATAATCGTTTTCTTGGACGTCGACATAGCCAACCTCACGCCCCAGTTCATCGAGAGGCTCTACACGCCGATAATGCTTGGCGAGGCGGAGTTCGTCAAGGGTTGCTTTGAGAGGGCTGCGGGCAGGGTCACCGAGTTAGTGGCCAAGCCTCTATTGAAGATGTTCTACCCCGAGCTGGCCAAGTTCAAGCAGCCTCTGAGCGGGGAAATAGCTGGGCTGAGGAGGGTATTTTACCAAGTGGAGTTCGAGAGCGGTTGGGGGGTGGACGTCGGCCTCCTAATAGACTTGCACAAGATGGGCGTGAAGATAGTTGAAGTCGACTTGGGGTTTAAGGAGCACGACATGAAGCCCCTCCACGCCCTCACAGACATGGCCTATCAGGTCGCGGAGGCGATATTGAAAAGGGCTATAAGAGACGGGAAGATAGATGAGGCCTGGATGGGGGAGTACATCTCGTCCTTGGGCAAGATGGATCTGAGCGGGGCCGGGTCTGTGTGAGGTCGGTAGTTTTAGGTGGAGGCCACTTGGCGTACTTCGCGATCACGGCCTTGAAGGAGGCGGATCCTCGGGGGAAGCTGACGATAATCGAGTTCACCTCAGAGAAGGTCGAGGTGCTCAGGAAGACCTTTCCCTCTGTGGAGGCCGTGCTCTCGAGCATAGAGGGGGTTGAGGAATACATAAGCAAAAACCGCTTCTTAATAGATGTCTTGGTGTCCGCAACAGACTCAGACGCTCTCAACTTGAGGTACGCCAAGCTCTCCATTAAAAACGAAATCCCGATAGTGATCGCAGTTCTCAACAATCCCCTCAACGAGCCGATATTCGTGAAAGAGAACGTGAAGTATGTGGTCAATCCATACAAGACCATAATGCCTAAGATAAAGGAGATCGTGGGGAAGTTCAGCGTCAACATGATATACGAGTTCTCCAAAGTCGACGGCGGAATATACGCGGTTAAAGTCGAAGACGCTAAGACCCTGAGGAGGGTCCAGAGCTTCGTCTTAAAGAGCGACGTTCCGTTTTTCGTGTTGTCCGCTGACAAAAGGATCAGAGCCGGCTCAGTGAAGGACGTACAAATCGGAGACGTCGTGTACCTCGCATGCCGTGATAAGGAGATTAAGGGCCTCTTGAAGAAGATAGGGAGGTTAGAGGGTTGACCCCAGAGGAGTACTTCATAGTGAGGGCAGCGCTCGCGATGATCTCGATGGCCTTGGCAGTATTCTTGGGTTCGAAGTCGGGAGCCCTCATAATGAGGAATTTGAGCAAGTTCGGGCGCTCCTTCGCTTCGAAGCTCGCCGAGTTGGTGAAGTACTTCATCATAATACTGGGCGCGGTCGTGGCGTTCAGCATACTAAGCTTGGACGCGATAGTGTTGGCGGGCATATCGATAGGGATCCTCATAGTTTTGCTGATAAGCATGAGGGACGTGTTCTCGAACTACGCCGGGGAGATATACTTGAGGGTCAGGAGGCCCTTCGACGAAGGGGACTTCATAAAGGTCGGGAGGATTTCGGGGAGGGTCGTGTCCATAAACAGCCAAGACGTGGAGCTCGTGTCGGTCAAAGGGGAGCGAATCGTTATTCCGAACCAATTCTTCCTCAGGTATCCAGTTGTGAATAAGTCGTCGGCTATGCCAGCGTCTGTTGAGTTGAAAGTGGTCTTCAGCGGCGTAGCGCCGGAAGAGGCCGAGAAGATCATGGCGGAAGCGCTAAGCGGGATCCGGCCAGAGCTCTTCGAGGACCCCAAAATAGTCTCAATAAGCACGAGAGACGGCAAGACCGAGGTAGACCTCTTGCTAAGCGTCGCAAATCAGCAGAAGATGAAGTGGTTGATAGGCAGGCTCTCGAAAGAGCTCCATGGCAGAGGAGTAGAGGTCGAAATTGCATAGGGCATTGGCGCTTGACCTCGACGGGACCCTGACGAGGGGTGGAGAGGACAGGCTCTCCGAAGAGCTGAGGGACGAGCTCTTAAAGCTCAAGAGGGACGGATGGGTGTTGATACTGGTCACGGGAAGGGATAGGAGGTACCTCGAGTCTAGGGAGGACATAAGGGGTCTCTTCGATGGATGGGTCTGCGAGGCTGGCGCCTCGATGTACGTCCCGTCGACGAGGGAGCACAGGGTCTTGGTCGACGAGAGGTGGCTCCAGTTCATTAGCGAGGTGAAAGAGCTGAGGTGTGTCGTGCCCAAGGAGAACACCGTGGGCTTGTCGTGCAACGAGTGCCTAGAGAGCATAAAGACGACAGCCTCTAGGTTTGGATTGAAGTTCAAGGTCGTGAATAATAAGGGATCGTTGTTGCTCTTGCCAGAGGACGTAGATAAAAGTGTTGGGCTGAGCGAGCTGTTGAAGCTTATGAGGTTCGAGGGGTTCGTGGCCGCGATAGGCGACTCGGAAGTGGACGTCGAGATGCTCAGGAGCGCTGATTTCAAGGCCGCGCCCTCAAACGCAGACGAGGTCGTCAAACGGGTGGTCGACTACGTGTCTCCGAGGGAGGACGGCGAGGGGGTGATCGACATATTGGAGCACCTCAGGTGCAGGTTTGCGGTGGAACGGTCTCTACGTAATCTTCAACAAACAAGACAGCCCCTCTGAAGAGGATGGGCCTTAAGCGGAATTCCTAATTCGCCCACGCACTCTCTTCATCACGTTAAAGCCAGTCCTGGAGCGACTCAGAGCCCCTTGACACGAGCACGTCACTCGGTCCAAAACATCGGCTCGGCGCTCTCCCTTGCCCTTTCATCTCCTCTAACTCTCCACAGACCCCTCCTCGGAGCTATTATCTCTATCCCCAGCTCCTCGGCCAGCGCGTCATTTATTATGACCTCGTGCTCGCCCGGGACGCATACCGCATCGGCCAAAACGCTTCCCCTGGCCGCCTCCATGTCGAGGCTCACGCTCAATCGTCCGAGCTTGAAGGCCGTGACCTCCCCTCCTACGACAGCGTACTTCTCGCCCCTCACGTCCTCGAGGGAGAGCCCGAGCCTCCTGGCCAGAGCGAGCGGTACGTGGACCTCCGGCCTGACGCCCTCGTACCCGGTGTTGACCAGCGCTGAGCTACAGACCTCTCTGTCCCCGCTCCTAAGCCTAATCCTCACTCTTACCCCCATAATCCGCTCTCCTGCTGAGCTTTCCGAACTTCTTCCCAGCAATCAACGCTTCAAGGTACTTGGGCCTGAGCTTCCCGAACTTTCTCGACACACCAATAACACCTCGGCTAATTGCATAAGCTTTACTGAAGTTTTTGAATCGTCGCAGGGACTCAACATCACGAAGTCACGAAGCGCAAAATCGCGTCCCTCGACTTCAATGGTCCTCCAACGAAATCGCGTAGTGCAGACGACGTCAAGGTGCTCTTAGAAAAAGTTAAAAGGATTTCGATGGAAGAAGAATAGGGTTTAGAATCTTGGGAGGCGTCATAGTATGAGTATGGCGGTGAGAAGGAGGCTGGCAATAGCCGTTGCCGTAATAGTGCTAGTAGCCCTCGTGGCGGCTGCAACAATTCATTATTTCGCCACTAGCCCCACGGCACCGCCAAAGCCTCCGACGCCGACCGTCAAATACGCCGAGATGGACTTGTTGAAGATTTCGCAAAGGGCCGATTTGTCGACAATAGACGTTCAAGTGGCCACTGACGCCCCCACGCTATCCGTGTTCAGCCATGTCTACGAGACGCTCTTCAAAATAAAGTTCGATGCAGAGGGCAGGGCCAGCTTCGAGCCCTGGCTCGTCGAGTCTTACAAGCAAATTAACAGCACCGTGTGGGAGTTTAAGCTCAGGTCCGGCATAAAGTTCCATGACGGAACTACCTTAACTTCCAGGGACGTCAAAGCCAGCTTCGAGAGAGGTCCCAAGGTTGGAGGCCTGCCTAGGGTACTGCTCGGGCCAGTGAAGGAAGTGCAGGTCGTCGACGACCTCACGTTCAGGATAGTGCTCAAGTACCCCTTCGCGCCGCTCATAGCCCACTTAGCGCATCCGTCTACGGCCATCGTCCCCGCCAAGGTGGTGGAGCTCTTCCCCGACAAGCCCATAGACGACATCAAGTACATAGTGGGGACGGGCCCCTACAAGTTCGTCGAGTTCGTCAAGGCCGAGAGGACAGTCTTGGAGACCTTCGACGGGTACTGGAGTCGGAAGCCCACCGTCAAGAAGATAGTATGGGTCCCAGTGCCGGACGACAGCACGAGGGCTAGCTATCTCGAGGCCGGGACGGTCGACATAATAACGCACGTGCCCCCTCACATAGTGCCAACGCTAAAGGCCAAGGGCTACAAAGTAATCCAAATACCGAGCACTAGGGTGATATACATCGGAATCAACGTCGAGAGGGTGGCAGATGCTAGGGTCAGGCAAGCGCTCAACTATGCGGTAGACAAAGAGGCCATAGTAAAGAGGGTATTAGAAGGGGCTGGGATCGTAGCCACGTCTCCTGTGTGCCCGGCAGTGTTCGGCTACACCAAGCTGGACCCGTACCCCTACAACTCATCAAAGGCCAAGAGCCTCATAAAGGAGGCCGGGTGGGAGGGCAGGGAGCTGGTCTTCATAACCCCGCAGGGGAGGTACCTTAGGGACAGGGAGATAGCGGATGCCGTCAAAGCTTATCTCGAAGAGGTAGGGTTGAAGGTCAAAATTGAGGTCATGGAGTGGGCCGCCTACATAAGCAGGGTCTTAAACCAGAAGGACTTCGACTTATTCCTATTGGGCTGGTCGACCGTCACGCTGGACGCCGACTACGGGATCTATTCGCTGTTCAGGACCGGCGCCCCGTTCAATAGAATGTTCTATAGCAACTCCAAAGTAGACGAGCTCCTCGACAAAGCCAGAGAAACCGCGGACCCGTCTTTGAGGCAGCAGTACTACGCTCAGGCGCAGAAGCTCATATGGCAGGACGCTCCGTGGATATTCCTACACTATGAGGACATAGCAGTGGCAATGAAGCCGTACATCACCGAAGTGGAAATCCAGCCCATAGAGAGGTGGATCTTGACCTACGCCCTAAGAGAGGTCAGGGAGTAAGATTGACGCACGGCTACATAGCCTACAGGGCCCTGCTCTACGTGCCAACCCTCTTCATTATTTTATTGATAACGTTCTCGTTAGTCAGGTTGCTACCAGGCGACCCCATAACTGTTATGTATGGCGAGCTCGGGCCGCCTCCCGAGGCCAGGAGGGCCTTGGAGGAGAAGCTGGGATTGGACAAGCCCCTCGCGTTTCAGTTCCTTCTTTACGCCTACAGGATTTTCACGGGCGATTGGGGCAAGTCCATCTATACAGGCGAACCCGTCATAGAATTGGTCTTGAGGAGGTTCGTAGCGACCTTAGAGCTAACCGCGGTGAGCTTGGTCATGGCCTCTGCGATAGGCATAGCACTAGCGTACATCGCCGTCAAGAGGCCTAATTCGCTTGCAGACAGGCTCGTTGGGATCGCGTCTGTGGCCTCGTACTCCATCCCGGTGTTCTGGTGGGGTCTAATATTGATCTTGATATTCTCCGTGAACCTCAAGCTACTCCCGCCAGGTGGAAGAGGAGGCCTCGAGAATCTCGTACTCCCATCGCTAACCCTGGCCATAGTCAACTTCGGCCTCATATGCAGGATATCTAGAGCCGCCATGCTCGAGGTATACTCTCAGGACTTCGTAATGGCCGCTAAGGCGCGCGGCCTCAGCGAGAGGAGGGTGATCTTGAAATACGTCATGAGAAACGCAGCAATAGCCATAGTGACTCTGGTAGGGCTGAGGTTCGGCATATTGATGGGCGGCGCGGTCATAACTGAGACGGTCTTCGCCTACCCAGGCGTCGGCAGGATGATAGTTGAGGGCATATTCTCTAGGGACTACCCAATAATATTTGGTGGAATAGTCTTCGTGGCCTTGGTGGTGATGACCGTCAACCTCATCATAGACCTTATATACTTAGCTCTAGACCCACGAGTTAGGATCGCGAGGTCGTAGCTCTTTGACGTCCAAAATCCTAGCGCCAGCGCTCAAGTCGTTGAAAGCGCTCTACAAAGGACCGTTGGCCACTTCGATAGCCATGACCGTAATCCTCGGAATCTTGGTACTAGCCTTGCTGGCAGACTACGTCGCGCCGTACAGCTACAGCGAAATAAATCTGTGGAGGAGGCTCGAGCCGCCCACTCCCGACCACTTATTGGGCACCGATCACTTGGGCAGGGACATATTGAGTAGGTTGATTCACGGGACCAGACCATTGCTCTATGTCGTAGTCGTGGCAGTGCTCATAGCAGCATCGACCGGGACCCTCATAGGGCTCCTCTCGGGGTACTTCGGCGGCGCCGTAGATCTTATAGTGTCTAGAATCATAGACGCCTTGATGAGCTTCCCGGCGATTTTGATAGCTCTGGCCGTAGTCACAGTGCTAGGCCCAGGCCTTGAAAAGGTTGTGATAGCCATTGGGATCGCCGAGGCGACCACGTTTGCCAGGCTATCGAGGGGCTTGATTTTGGTCGAGAAAGAGCAGCTGTACGTCCTGTCGGCTAGAGCCGTGGGGGCCAGCTCGTTTAGGGTGATATTCAGGCACGTTTTGCCGAACATAGCAGGCCCCCTCTTAGTGCAGAGCACCTTCGCGGCTTCGTCGGCCATACTCTGGGAGGCCGCTTTAAGCTTCCTAGGCCTAGGAGCCCAGCCTCCAACGCCGAGCTGGGGCTTAATGCTCTACGAAGCTAAAGACTACATGACTTTGGCCCCTCACGCGATGATATCCCCGGGCCTGGCCATATTCATCACGGTGTTGTCCTTTAACATAGTCGGCGAAGCGCTCAGGGACTTGATGGACCCGAGGTTCAAGAGGATCGTTAAGTAGCCATCTGGCGTCTAGCTGACAGAGCGTTCTGCCTAGCGATAGGCGTTGACGAGCCGGCGATGTAGGACCGTAGCTCGACTTCGGGGCTGTCCTCACGCCTTTGCATAAAGCCAACAGGCCGCATAATGATCCTTATCGACCTCGACGAGCGGCGGCTCCTCTGCCTTGCACATGCCAGCCATTCGCGGCGCCCTCTCCAGCTCTAGACACCGCGGGTGAAACCTGCAACCCGTCGGTACGTTCACGGCGCTCGGCACTTCGCCCTTGATGTCGAGTGCTCTGAGCTCCCTCCTCCTACTGGGTTCGGGTTCCGGGAGTGCTTTGATCAACGCCTTGGTGTACGGGTGTAGGGGATTGGCTATCACTTCTTCGGTCGGTCCTAGCTCGACGACCTTGCCCAAGTACATGACGGCTATCCTGTTGGCCACATACCTCGTTAGGGCGATGTCGTGCGTTATGAACAGGTACGACAGCCCGAGCTCCTCTTTGAGCTCCATCATCAACTTGAGCATGTCGGCCCTAATCGACGCGTCCAACATCGACAAAGGCTCGTCGGCCACCACGAGCTTGGGCCTGAGGATTATGGCCCTCGCTATGGCCACTCTCTGCCTCTGTCCACCGGATAGCTGATGGGGGTACCTGTACATGAAGTCCGCCGGGGGCGTCAGCTTGACAAGCTCTAATGCCCTCTCGACCATTTCCATCCTCTCCTCTCTAGAACCTCCGATGCCGTGAACCTCCAAGGGCTCCATGAGCGCGCTGAGTATCGAGTGCCTCGGATTGAGGCTCGCGTAGGGGTCTTGGAATATTATCTGCATCTCTCTTCGGAGGGGCCTCATGTTGCTTGGCCTGACCTTGGTCACGTTCACGTGGACCTTGGTCTCGAGGAGGACCTCGTCGCCCTCGCCCTCGACCACCTCCTCTAGGACGCTCTTACTGGGCTTGAACCCCACTATGCCCGACGCCGGGACCTCGAGCCTGAGGACGGCTCTACCGGTCGTGGTCTTGCCGCAACCGGACTCGCCCACGAGCGCTAATATCTCCCCCTCCTTTATGGTGAAGCTGACGTCGTCGACGGCCCTGACGTACTTCCTCGGGGCCATGGTCAGGAGTTCCTTGAGCCCTCTGCGCAGAGGGAACCAAACCCTCAAGTCCCTCACGTAAAGCAAAGTGTCG
>DAIQQE010000044.1:0-9400 GCA_036786905.1 Candidatus Nezhaarchaeales archaeon
CGTCTAGCCACGGGAGCCTCTCCATCGACTCGCTTCCATGGTCAAGAACCCTCTTGACCATGGAAGCGAGGCGATGGAGAGGCTCCCGTGGCTAGACGAGGGGCGTGGGGCTCGGACCTGCGGAGTACAGTAGCGTCTCCAGCTTGACGAGCACTTGGCGATCGACCTCCTTAAGTTTCTCGAGTATCAGGTCCTTCGCCCTCCTGGTCATCGCGAAGACGGGTATCGCGGACCCGGCTTGGAGTAAGGCCCTCTTACCGGCGACGTCTCTCACCCACTTCGATGCACAAGCGGTGATCACGTCGCAGGTTCTCGAGAGACTCTCGGCCCCCTCCTTCGTTATCCCTGTCAGGTGTGTCGCGAATATCCGAGCGTCTTCAGCGTTGATTACGGTGATGGCGACGTTGGAAATGCCGAGCCTATAAGCGAGCTCCACACCGGCTAGCTGATCTATCTTGGCGCTCTCCTTGTCGAAGACCACGCCTCCGGCCTCCTCTATCTTCTCGATGACCTCTGCTATTGGGCTCGTCTTGATCAGCCCCGACATCCTGCTCCCGAGCCCTTGGACGAGCGACTGGTTTCGAGTCACCACAGTTCCAGCTCCGTCGGTCACGACGACTGCCCCTTCAATAATGTCCCTCCTAAGCCCGAAGCTTATCAGCTCAGAAGAGCCGAAGGGGACGAACTCCTCATCGGACAGGACGACTCTCTCCTTTGTGAACATGCCCACCTTCTTGATCCTGAACTCTATGTTCCTCTTGACCTCCTCTTTGGAGAAAGCCCTGACGGGTTGCTCGAATCTGCTCGCTAGCGGGCACGACGTTATGAGGGGACCTCTCCGACCTCCACGACCTCGCCGCTCCTCACCACGATTCAGGCCCTGCCCAAGGCCTCCATCACGTGTTCGTCGATCATGCCTCGCAAAGCGGTAAAGCGGTGCTATATAATAATCCTCCCCTCGCGAGGGACCCCTCGATACGCCATCGAAAATCGCTTCTTTGCTTCGAGGGCTCGATCGTGGCTGGAAAATCTTCCAACACCACTTCTTTAAACAGGTGAAACAAAAATTGAAAGTAGAGACGTAGAACCTCGTGAGGCCTCATTGGCCGAAGCCAAAGCTTTTAGTTTCAATGCGCGATTAACTACAAGAGTTGCCCAAGTCCGATAGAAATGGGAGAGAAATTGGAGAGGGATGAGCTAGAAGCGTCTCAGACCAAGCCCGTCGGCGTAATTGAGGGCAAGACCACTACTAACGGCTTTAAGGTCAGGGTCCTGTCCGATGACGTTGGTAGGAACTCCTTTCTCGAGGTCCTTCACGAAGGCGAGTATTACGTTTGCGGCATTAAGGAGTTGTATCGAACGGAAGAGGGGGTCTACGCCGAGTGCTTCGTCATAGGTCAAGGGCCCAAATTGCCCTTCGCCCCCTCGAGTCCCGTCTACTTGGCTAGGGAGGAGCACATCAGGAAGGCGCTGAGGCTCAGCGACGACCCCTCGACCGGGGTGTACATCGGCAAGCTCAAGGGGATGGAATGCAAGGTATGGCTCCCGATAAAGAGGCTGGGCAGGATATTCATAGTCGGAAAGCCGGGCTCGGGCAAGTCCTACACCGCAGGCGTCATCGTAGAGGAGCTCTTGAAGAAGGGCGTACCGTTGCTGGTAGTAGATGTCCACGGCGAGTACTCGAGCCTGAAGGTCATGGGCGACGTGACGTCCGAGGACTTCGACGTCTACCCCAAGTCCTACGCGGAGAACGTTGTGGAGTTCGGGGACCCCAAAATAAACCCGGGGGTCGACGTGCCGCTAGAGGCGTTGGAGGGCGCCGATCCCGAAGACTTGGTGGTGCCTGGCCAGTGCACTATAATCAACCTCAGGGGGCTCCTGAAGGAGGAGCAGGTGTCATTAGTGGCCTCCTTGCTGGAAAAGGTGTTTCAAGCGGTTGTGGAGGGTAGGCTGAGGCCCTTCTACTGCGTCCTCGATGAAGCGCACAGGTTCGCCGGTCGAGAGAGGAACAAGGCGACCGACGTCGTTAGGAGGTTCGCGCAAGAGGGCAGGAAGTTCGGCGCTGGCTTGGTAGTGATAACTCAGAGACCTCAGCTCCTTGACACGACGGTCAGGGGGCTTGTCGGCACTTGGATAATACACAGGCTCTCAGACCCGAACGACATGAGGATAACCCTCGAGAGCGGAGGGCTCGAGAGCGAGTGGGAGAACGTCATTGCTTGGCTTGAAAGCGGCGAGGCCATCATAACGGGCGAGGCCGTCGAGAAGATACCCATAATAGTCAGGGTAAGGCCTCGAGAGACTAAGCACGGCGGCGAGGGGTTCAACCCACTGGACTACGTTGCCAAGCCCGGTCAACTAACGGCGGCGAGGGTTCTCGAGAAGCTCTCTAAGGCCGCGGCGCGAGACGTGGACAGGCTCCAGAAGCAACCCATATCGGCCCCAGGCTTCCCTCAGGTGTTCCTGCCCATAGCTGTGGACGAGTCGGCGGTCTTGGCGAGGATAAAGGAGGGGCTCGGAGACCTCGACCTCAAATCCATAGAGCTGAACTACATGCCTGCCCTCTTCTGTGAGGTGGAGGCGAGGGTCGAGAGAGATAACCCTCCTCTGAAGTTCTCGGAGTCCCTCCAGAGGCTAATACCCATAGGCGTGGAGGTAGGGGGGATAGACTGGGACAGCGCTCAGGCCTATGGCTTAGAGCTAAAAGAGCTGGAGTCGGCGGAACTCCTCCCTTCTCCCCCGCAACCGGGCTACTATCAGAAGACGTGCTTTAACATAGCCGATCAAAAAGCCGTCAAAAAGGTCAAGGAGGAGCTATTGGCTTACGCCGCCACGAAGCTCGTTAAGACGGTATATTACAGCAAGAAGTTGGGCAAGTTCTCGCTCACGAGCGACAAGCAGGCCTTCGTGGTCGAGTGCCTCAAGGAGTTGGCCGAGGTAGAGCAAGGCGAGGAGAGGGACATAGAGGAGAGATATCAGAAGTCCTTGGCCGAGATAAACAAGGCCATGGAGGAGTACAACGATAGGCTCCGGAAGCTGGGCGAGCAGTACAACGCCTTGCGCTACGAGTGCGAGCAGCTCAGCAACATGCTGAAGGAGGCCAAGAAACAGAGGAGGCCAATAATCAAGCTCTCAAAGCAGCTAGAGGTCAGGAGGAGCAAGCTAGAGGGCATCAGGGACGAGATGTTGAAGATAAACGCTCAGATGAAGGCCCTAAGCGAAAAAAAGAAGGCCTTGGAGTCAGAGCGCAAGGAGAGGCTCAGGGAGCTCAGGCTCAGGATAAGCTCCCTCAGGGACTTCGACGTCAGAGCCGCGGTGATCCAGCCGGAGCTAGACGAGCTGTCGGTGGCCAGGTTCCAGCTCATCTGGATCCCGGTGTACAGGGCGAAAATAACAACGGACAAAGGGACTTCCAAGGAGATCGGGATATGGTGGAACGCGCTTAACGGCAGAGGCCATTACGGCTCTTGCATAGAATGCGGCGTAGAGCTGAAGGACGTCTCGAGCCTTCTGCTGTGCGAGGTCTGCCTCAACCCCCTATGCCTCGAGCACGCCCTGCAGTGCGCTGTCTGCGGCGCCCGCATGTGCTCCAAGGACTCTTGGGCTTGCGACTCGTGCTCAAGGACCCTCTGCTCTAGAGAGCCGCCATCTAGGTGCAAGCTATGCGAGGCGATGCTGTGTCAAGAATGCGTCAAGAGGTGCGCTGTCTGCGGCGTTGAAGAGGCTCTATGCCCGAGCCACGCGAAGTCGTGCCCGATGTGTGGGATTACGCTATGCGAAGAGCACCTCAAGAACCACTTGATGAGGTGTAGCACCTGCTCTAGGAC
Source organism: Candidatus Nezhaarchaeales archaeon (assembly GCA_036786905.1). Lineage (GTDB taxonomy): Archaea > Thermoproteota > Methanomethylicia > Nezhaarchaeales > WYZ-LMO8 > WYZ-LMO8. Next base: position 3,828 of record DAIQQE010000044.1, read on the forward strand.
CATATGTGAGGAGCTCGCTCATAAATGCTCGATATGCGGTGAGCCCATGTGCACCACCTGCTCGACCTCGTGCGCTAGATGCGGTCGAGCCGTCTGTAAAGAGCACAGCTGGATCTGTAGGAGTTGCGGTAAGGTCTTCTGTTCAGACGAGGAGAGGAGGAAGTGCGCCATCTGCAGCTCAGACATCTGCGGATCGTGTTTGTATGCGTGCGAGGTCTGCGGAGGTGTTGCCTGTAGCAGCCACGTATATCGTTGCTCTTGGTGCGGCAGGCTGGTCTGCAAGAACTGCGTTGGTGAGTCTAGGGGCTTGTTGCGGAGGAGGATCTTCTGCGTTGATTGCGCGGTTAAGTCGAGCTAAGCGCCGAACCTCCTCTGCCTCTTTTGATAGGTTCTAACAGCCCTGAGGAGGTCTATGTACCTGAACTCCGGCCAGTACACGTCGAGGAAGCACAACTCGCTGTAAGCCGATTGCCACAGCAAGAAGCCGCTCAGCCTCTCCTCGCCCGACGTCCTTATGACCAAGTCCGGGTGCGGGTGGGGCAAATGCGAGGTGTACAAGAACTTCTCGAAGAGCTCTTCGCTCAAATCCTCAGGCTTGACATCCCCTTTGACCATCAACTCGGCCATCTTCCTTACAGCGTCTATTATCTCAGCCCTTCCGCCGTAAGCCACTGCCACGTTGAGATAGTAGTTTGAGTACTTAGCCGTAGCCTCCTCCAGCTCGCGGAGGAGCCTCTGGATGTTGGCTGGCAACAACCACGTCCTGCCCAAGGCCTTGACCCTGACCCCGTATCTGTGTATGCGCTCATCCTTTAGCGCTCTCTGTAACACCTCTTCGAGAACCCTCATGACTGCCTCGACCTCCTCGGGCTTGCGCTTGAAGTTCTCGGTCGAGAAGGCGTAGACCGTCAATATCTTGATCCCGAGCCTCAGGCACCAGTTCAAGAGGTCCTCGACCTTCCTAGCCCCGACCCTATAGCCCTCCTCTAGAGGCACCCCCTTGCTCCTAGCCCACCTCCTATTGCCGTCTAGTATCACGCCCACGTGCAGAGGTACTGGCTTGGACCTCACGCTATCCTCGAGCCACTTCTCATAGAACTTGTAGACCCCGAGGTACTTCAGCGCCTTCTCGAGCACGCTCATTGACCGCGTCGCCTGGGCTTCTTAACATCCATCTCCTTTAAGCTCTCCTCGTTAAATGGCTTGCCCCTCTCCAAGACCTCTTTGGGGAACTTATCGAGCCACTTCCTCATAAACTCGAGCTCTTCCGCGGGGTCCATTACTCGCAGGTCGTCTGGCAACATGTGGGGTATCTCGTCTATTATCGGGTACCACCTGTAGCACTCCTCGCAAATTATCAGCCCCTCTACGACCTCTCTGGAGAAGCAGTCCAGGCACTCGCCGTCCGTTGGCCTTACGTCTTTGACCCAACCGCCCTTGAAAGCGCAGTACAGAGGGCACTTAGATGGTAGCTCCTTGGGCCTCTCCCTCTCTTCGACGTTGAACACGAGTAGCCTCAGTGGGAACTTCTTGCACATGGGGCAGGCGAGGAGGTCCATGAGCCTCAGCTTCAACCTCAACCCTCCAGACCACCTCTAGTAAGTCATCAGAAATAAATAGTCTCCCCTCGCCTTGTTTACTGCTAAGGTGCCTTCGATGAGCGTAACCACCCTGTGCGTTTTCGAGGACGAGCGCTACGAGAACTTCCTCCCCCTGACGTACACCAAGGCGACCTTCGAGCTCATCTGCGGCTCGAAGACCCTGCTTGAGAGGGCAGTAGAGGTCTTGAGGCCTCGGAAGGTGTTGCTCGTCGCCAGAGACTACCTAAGAGAGAAGCTTGAGGAGAGGACGGGCTTTACAGTCAACGAAGCTGACGTGGAGGGTGACACGCTTGTAGTGAACGGCAGGTTGTTGATCGACTCTCGAGCGCTGGCGCTCCTAGCCTCCCTGAGGCTCGGAGAGGCCTTGGTCAGTAAGGGCACCCTCGTGGCCCTGAAGATAGGAGAGGGGGTCGCACGGGGAGCGATAGCCAACAGAGTGTTTGAGCCGAGGCTGGTAAAGTCGTTCGCAAGCGTGAGGGAAGCGGACTTGGAGTTGGTGGAGTACCCGTGGCAACTAATAGAGCTCACGTCGAAGCTCCTCGGCGAGGTGTCGTCTACGGGCGAGGCGTATGAGGGCGACGAGATCAAGGTCCTCGGAGACCCCAACATGCTGAGGGTTGCTGGCGATCTTCGAGTCGAGGGCCCAGTAGTAGTGGACGTCAGGAGGGGGCCCGTTTACGTGGGCAGGGACTGCGAGATTGAGGGGTACGCCAAGATAGAGGGGCCAGCGTACATAGGCGATGGTTGCGTTATCAGAGGGGCCTACATAAGGTCTGGTTGCTACATAGGCAGGGTCTGCAGGATAGGCGTCGGGAGCGAGCTCGAGAAGACGATAATCTCGGGCTACACGAACAAGCAACACTTAGGCTTCGTGGGCCACTCCTACGTAGGCGATTGGGTCAACATAGGGGCCGGGACGAACGTCTCCGACTTGAAGAACACCTACGGCACTGTAAAAGTCACCGTCAGGGGCACGAGGGTCGACACTGGGCTCATAAAGCTGGGTTGCTTCGTGGGGGATCACGCGAAGACGAGCATAGGCACGCAGATATACTCCGGCAAGAAGATAGGGCCGTTCTCCCACGTGCACGGCTTCGTCTACGAGGACGTGCCCCCCTTCACCATATGGGCTAAGAGCCTTGGGGCGGAGCCCGCGGAGCTGGCACTCGAGTCAGCAATCGAGACCCAGAGGAGGATGTACGAGAGGAGGGGGGTAGCGCAGACGAGGGCCGATATAGAGCTGACTAGGAGGCTCTTCGAGCTCACCGCTGAGGAGCGCGCCAAGAGAGGGGTCAAGAAAGGGCCTCTCAAGCTAACCTAGCTCGTCGAGGTCCTCTACGTCAGATCGCTCGACGACGCCAAGCGCGTCGTATATCCTGCCCTTCCTCACCATCTCCTCGTACAATCTCCAGACCCTCTTGACGGTCGTGTATGATGTGTTAAACCCTTCGTCCTCGAGCTTGGCCTTGACCTTTTCGTAGAACTGCTCTGGTCTCACGTAGACCTCCTTGGCGAGCAAGTCCATTATGGCCTCCATTATGTCCGAGTTGTGCGGATAGCCCTTCCTCCTCTTCATATGAGCTCCTCCGGGATCCTGCTCGGCTCATAGGCTATTCGAGGCGTTATGCCGCTCCTCTTCAACCTCTCGACGACGTGAGGGTACATGAAGACGTACTCCTCCTCCACATCTCTAGCCAGGCTGACGTCTATCTCCGCAAGCCTGCGCACTATCCTCTCATAGCCCTCCTTGTCGCTGAACGATAACATCACGGCCGGGTGGCACGAGACTCCGCAGTCCAGCAAGTTCTTCAGGGCCTGAAGCTGTAAATTGAACTGCTCCGGCATGGCTCCGGTCAATAGCGAGAACTCCTCCTCGCCCGTCCCCTTTATCGAGACCCTGACGTGCACGCGCGTGAACTTCGAGAGCTCGCGCGCGTAGCCCTTGTCGCTCCCTATGAGTATTCCGTTGGTCTCGAGTATGAACGTGAAGAGCCCGTCGCCCTCGACGAGCTCCAAGACCCTGAGCAAGTGCTCCCTGCCTATGGTAGGCTCATTCCCGCTTATCCTTATCTGCCGATAGCCCCGCTTCAGGGCACAGGTCTTGACCGCTTGATAGACTTGCTCTGGAGTGTAGAACTTGCCTATCCTGTCTGGGTGGTCCCTAGGGGCTCCGCTCCAGCAGAACACGCACCTCAAGTTGCATCCGCAACAGTCGGCTGTGGCTATCCCGCCATACCACTTACCGCCCCTAGCCACTCGATAGTACTTCCTGCTGAGCCCCTTGACCACGAGCCTCTCAACGGCCTCCGATAGCTTCAAGGCGTCGAAGCCGGCTATTGCCCCTCCCCTCAATTGACCAAAGCCTAACCCCAGATGGCCTCGAAGAGCGAGGACCCGCGAAGAGTAATACACGACCCCGACATTTTAGCTTATATAAAGGCTCCGCGAAAGGCTTTGAGGCGGGCTCGCCTTGAAGTCGGCCGAGCGCAACAGCCGAGAGGTCGCTAAGTGTTCGAAGGCCATGCGCCCAAGGAGCTTGCTCGCGCGATGACTGCCCATACGAGACCGCTCGTGCTGAGGTTTAAGGTTGGGGGCCCAGGCGACTACAACTTAGAGCTGACCCTGAAGCCATCCTTTGTGTCATCTCTTTACGCCAGCACTGACGGGAGCTCTTGGAGCAAGCAAGCAGGCCTATACGCGGGGCTCGTGGTCGTGAGGCAAGTCGACGAAGTAGTCGAAGCCTATGTCGCCAGTGAGGTCGACGAGGGTGCCAGCGAGGCCTTGGTTCACGAGCTTGGCCTGTGGGACGAGAGGCCCTCATATAGGATTTCTAAGCTTAGGGGCGCCCTCAAAGAGCAGATTAGAGCCCTGACGGAGCTATTCCCCGGGGTCAGGCTCTCAATAGCCCCTCACGACTTCAACTGCATATTCATTGCCGTAGCTCTGTCTAAGAGGACGAGGTACGAAGTCTTCGTGCGCAAGTGGGTCAAGGAGCTCTGGGATCGCTGGCACTGCGACCCCACAACTATAGCGAGCCTCAAGCTCGAAGAACTCGAGCGCGTTGGGACGAGCTATCAACTAGTGGACTTGGTCAAGACCCTTCGAGATTACATGAAGTTAGGAGTTGACGTTAGAAGGACCGCCGTTGAGGACTTGAGGCGAGCATTGATGTCGTGTTGGGGGGTCGGGCCCAAAGTCGCTGATGCCACCCTCCTCTTTACCACTCGCTCGCCTTGGATAGTTCCCTGCGACACCCACCTCCAGAGAGTCTCGAGGAGGCTCGGCTGGGTTGAGGAAGAGGTGAGGATGCCCAGCAAGGCCCTCTGCTTGAGCCTTTATTGCGATGAGTGCGTGAATAAGTTCGGGCCTTGTCTAAAGGTTGAGACGGAGGAGAAGTTTCGGGGGTTTGGTGGCTGGGTCCAGACGCTGACGTACCTCTTCGGGAGCGCCATCTGCACGAGCTCCTCGCCGAAGTGTTCGCGCTGCCACGACGTCTTGAGGGATTACTGTATGGAGGGAGCGCGAAGAGCTAGAGGCTGGCCCTCTTAACCTCGTCGACCGTCGTCGTGAACTTGTCGTAGCCTATGTGGAGGACGTGCTTGACCTTTAACACGTCGAACACCCCGTCGAAGACGCTCTTTACAACCCTCGCCGCGACGACCTCGCCTATGAACAGGGTGTGATCGCCGGTCGTCAGCTTATTGACGACCTTGCACTCAAGGTTCGCCACGCACTCCTTGATCGATGGGGGCCTTACCTTCAACGAGGGCTCCAAGGTGAAGCCGCACTCCCTTATCTTGTCGACCTCTCTACCGCTCTTGACCCCGCACACCCACACCTGCTTTAACATGTCCATCGTCGGGACGTTTATCACGAACTCCCCCGCCTCGGATATCAACTTGTGGGAGTACCTCTTTGGGGCCACCGAGATCGCCACCATAGGGGGCTTGAGCGATAGGGGCGTGAACCACG
>DAIQQE010000045.1:0-9365 GCA_036786905.1 Candidatus Nezhaarchaeales archaeon
TGAAGGTGCTCTACGAGATTCTATGGCCTCTGGAGTACCCTCGATCTCTCGTACCAGGCTTGAGGCACAAGCTAGATGCCATGAGAAGGGTGTTGGACGAGACCCTCCACGACTTAACCTTGATGAAGATGTTCGCCACGGCCGTGGAGACAAGGCGTTAGGCCTTCCTAATTAGGCTTTCCGAAAAATTTATAAAGTTATAAGGCCAATGTTATGCTTCCGCCGAAGGTTGCGAGCCCTTGGAGGGGCAAGTGCTTGAGCGAGGAGGGCGATGTACTGAACTGCGCCTTGGAGGTGGTGATGACCCTCGAGAAGAGGGGGCTTCGCCCCGACGATGCCTCGATAGCCGAGGAGCTGGGCAAGACCCCTGCCGAGGCCCAAAAGATCATGGAAGAAGCAGTGCGACAGGGCTTGGTAGTCAAGAGGAATGGCTACTACGAACTAACCGCCGAGGGCCTAAGGAGGGTCCTGAGGCATAGGGAACTCTTCATACACGACCGCTTCGTCCACGGCGTTAACAAGTGGAGCCCTAAGGTGAGGGACTGGAGAAAGCACTGGAGGCAAAGGCACGGGCTGACGAAGGGATTGCTCGAGACCTTCTACAAGGCCCTGACCGATCTGAACGGAAGGGTCGAGGAGCTAAGGCCCCTCAGTGACATGGAGCCTGGCGAGAGAGGCGTGGTCGTGTCAATAGCGTGCGGCTTGGGCGTTGCTAGGAGGTTGGCCGAGATGGGCATGACGCCCGGCGTGCAGGTGATGGTGATCAGGAAGGCCCCCCTCCGAGGCCCTGTAGAGGTCGAGGTCAGGGGGACGAGGATCGTCTTGGGCCACGGCCTGGCCTCGAAGATAGCCGTCAAGGGCCTCGGTGGTCCTGTTTGAGGGCCATTACCGTTGCCTTGGCCGGCAACGCCAATGTCGGTAAGAGTAGCATTTTCAACAGGCTGACGGGGCTCAGCCAGCACGTGGGGAATTGGCCTGGCAAGACCGTTGAGAAGGCCGAGGGAGCTCTCTACTTTCGGGGCTATAAGGTTAAGGTGATAGACCTGCCCGGCGCTTACTCCCTATCTCCCTACTCAATCGAAGAGGTCGTGGTGAGGGACTACTTACTCTCGCGTGAGGCCGACGTTGTCGTGGACGTTGTGGACGCCTCGGCCCTCGAGAGGAACCTCTACTTGACGCTCCAGCTCATCGAGTTGCAGGCCCCGCTGGTAATAGCCCTGAACCAAGTGGACTTGGCCGAGAAGAGGGGGATAGTCGTAGACCATGAGAAGCTGTCCGAGATCTTGGGGGTCAAGGTCGTGCCGACAGTGGCCATAACTGGTGAGGGCCTGAACGAGTTACTCCAAGCGATAGTCAGAGCCGTCGAGATGGGCGAGGGCCTCAGGGCTAAGCCCCTGACTTACGGCAAGGAGGTCGAGGAGAGGATTAAGCGCTTGGAGTTCGAGGTCAGGAAGCTGGGCCTAAACGAGAGGTACCCCCCTCGCTGGGTCAGCATAAAGCTCTTGGAAAGGGACCCCCTCGTCGCGGAGCAGCTCTCTAAATATGAGGGTGGCCCTAAGATTCTCGAGCTGGCCGATGAGCTCGCCAGAGAGCTCGAAGAGATGCACGGGGAGCCCTCTCCCATAATCATAGCGTCAGAGAGGTACTCCAAGATATCGGAGATAGTCTCTCGAGTCCAGAGGGTGGTGGCCCCTCCGAGGGTCAGGTGGGAGAGGGTCCTCGACTACGCGACCACGCACCCCGTCCTTGGCTATGCAATCCTCCTCTCGACGATGGCGGGGATGCTCAGCCTGGCCTTCTACTTCGGTAGCCTGCTGTCCGAGGCCATAGAGGTCTACGTGGGGGACCCCCTCATAGAGGCCGCGAGGGCCCTCTTATCGGGTGGCCTGCCAGCCGAGGCCTTGAGGATCGTGGTCGACGGTTTGGTGGTCGGCTTCGTGGCGGGGCTCGTCATAGTCTTGCCCTACGCGGTGCCGTTCTACGCGATACTGTCGATCCTCGAGGACTTGGGCTACTTGGCTAGAGTAGCGTACTTGACTGATAATCTGATGCACAGGATAGGGCTTCACGGCAAGGCCGTCCTCCCCATGCTGCTGGGCTTCGGATGCAACGTCCCCGCCTGCGTGGGTTGCAGGATTCTCGAGACCCACAGGGAGAGGCTGCTATGCGGGCTCGCGGTGGTCTTCGTCCCCTGTTCTGCTAGAACCGTAGTGATACTGGGAGCCGTGGGGAAGTACCTCGGCGTGCTCCCGGCCCTCTCCATATACCTCTTAGCCTTCTTGGCTTTGCTAATAGTCGTCAGGCTCGCCTATAAGGTCGCGCCCGGAGAGCCCATGGACTTGATAATGGAGATGCCAGTCTACAGGAGGCCGAGCTTGAGGGTGACGGCCCTCAAGACGTGGAGCAAGACCAAGGGCTTCGTAGTCGTAGCCTTTCCGATAATAATAGCGGCCAGCGCCGCGCTAGAGGTTCTGAACGCCATGGGCTTTACGGAGCTATTGACCCCGGCCATGGCCCCCTTGACCGTAGGCCTTCTCGGCCTGCCAGCAGAGGCCGCGATCCCTCTCATATTCGGCTTCCTGCGAAAGGAGCTCGCCTTAGTCATGCTGGCGGAGGCCCTAGGGACGTGGGAATTTTCGCAGGTGATGGCTCCAACTCAGCTATACACATTTGCTCTGGTGACTTCGATATACATCCCCTGCGTCGCCACCTTAGCAGCCTTAGTGAGAGAGTTCGGATGGAAGAGGGCGATGTTGATGTCGGTAACCACCTTAGCCATGGCCATCATAGTAGGAGCGCTCGCCAACGCATTGACCACGGCGCTCTGCTTATAGCTCGGGCATCGCGTCATCAGCTGGGCCCTCCTTTGCCGTCCTCGTCTTCTTGCCTCCAGCCCCTCTCCTCCTCTTGCCTCTAGATCGGCCCTCCACCTCCGAAATGCTCTTTAAGGAGACCTCGGACAAGCTCTTCGCGACCTCGTAGACCCTCTCCTCGAGCCTCAAGTACTGGGAGAGGAAGTACTCCTTTGCCTTAGAGATCACGGAGTCCGCGTCCTCGTCCCCCGAAGCTATCTTGGCCAGCTCCCTCTCCATCATTCCCCTAATCTCCGGCCTGACAAGCTCTGGCACGTGCTTTTCTAGTTGTGTTATCAGTCTCTTGCCCAGCTCTGTCGGTATGCACCTCTTGGCCTCTATGTACATGTAGCCTCGATCGATGTTCGTTTGGATGTGATCCTGAATGGTCGCGTCAGTCCCGATCCCCCACTTCTCCATGAGCTTTAGGAGCTCGCTTTCAGAGAGGTAGGGCGGAGGCTCGGTCCGTCCCTCTCTCACCTCGACCGAGAGCGCTTGAACCCTGTCTCCGACCTTGACCGGGAGGTGGGGCACCTCCTTCGGATAGTCGTAGCGATATATCGCTAGGAACCCTTCGTCGACGACCTCTAAAGTCGTGAAGGCGAACTTCTCCCCTCCTATGTTGAGCACGTACTTCTTGCTTTCCAGCTGGGCAGGTGGGCTGAAGGTCGCTATGAAGTGCCTGGCTATGAGCTCGTAGAGTCTCCAGCCGTCCCTGCCCAAGGCCCTCTCCACCTCGTCCCTAGTAGCGGCTTTGATGGGGTGGATGGGCGGGTGAGCCTTGTCGTCCTTGGGACCCGAGGTGGGCTTGGCCCCTCTAGCCAGCAACCACCTCACGTAGCTCCCGAGCTCCGGGTGGTCGGCGAAGGCCTTCAACCTCTCGTAGGCCGAGGGCGGGTATATTTGGGTCTCGGTCCTCGGGTAGCTTATGAAGCCTCTCCGGTAAAGCTCTTCGGCTATGTCGAGGGCCCTCTTGGCCCTTATGTTGAGGTGCTTGCTCGCTAAGCTCTCGAGCTCGACTGTGTCCAAAGGCCTCGGAGGCACCCTCTTGGTCCTAGTAGCCCTCACTTCCTCGACCTCGGCGGTGGCAACCTTCTCGGCCCTTGACTTAACCAGCTCCGCCTCTTCCTTGGAGTTGAACCTCCCACTCACATGCTCGACCTCCAAGACCTTGTCGCCCACCCTCAGCTTGGCCACGACCCTGTAGAACTTCTGGCTCTGAAAGCCCTCCCTCTCGAGGGCCCTCTTGACCACGAAGTAGAGCGTGGGGCTTTGACAAGGGCCGTAGCTTATGAAGCGACCCTTTGGGAGGGCCGAGGGCTTGACCTCCCTGACCTTGAGGGTAAGTAGCCTCGTGAATGAGGCCCCCACGATCAGGTCTATCATCGACCTCGCAAAGCACTTGTCGGCCAGTCGCTTGTTCGGCTCTCTCAAGTTCATGAACGCCTGCAAGAGCTCTTCTCTATCCAAGCTCGAAAACCAAGCCCTCTTGAACTCGGCATAGGGGTTCACGGCCCTCACCAAGTCAATCACTTCGAATGCTATTCCCTCGCCCTCCACGTCGGCGTCTAGTGCCAAGACTACCTCCTCGGCTCTCCTCCCGAGCCCCCTCAAGACCTCCGCGTACATCAAGCCCTCATCGCGGAGGACCCTCACGGGGCTCGCCTTGAACAACTCCTTGGGGTCTACGGCGCTCCAGTCGTTGAGCTCGTCGTCGAAGTCGAAGTCCATTATGTGGCCTTTGAGCCCAACGACGACCCACTTCTTCCCGTCCTTTGAGAAGGCGTAGCACGGAATCTTGTTGATGCTGAACGTCCTGTAACTGTTGTCGCTCAGTGCCGAGGCCACGGCCTTCGCTACAGAGTTCTTTTCGCAAACGACTAGGACGTCGACTTCGACCCCTAGAGCCCCTCCATATGGTGGGACCTCGCTGAATGACCGCATCCTTTTAAGACACCTCTAGCAATACCCCTTGGCCTCGGAGGGGCGGGGCGTGATCTCGGGGAGGGTCTTGAACTTCAGGCTAGGCCTTAAGAGGAGGTACCCGAAGGAGCTCCTCGTCAAGCTCGGCGAGAGCAAGGCCGACGTGGCGAAGCTCATCGGCAGAAAGGTCGTGTTAGAGGACTTGCACGGCAACAAGTACATAGGCAAGGTCCTGAGGCCCCACGGCAATAAAGGAGTCGCGGTTGTTAGGTTCAGGAGAGACCTGCCGGGTGACGTCTTAGGCCGCGAGGTCACGGTCCTCGCTCCTCAAGCCTGAGCACTAATGAACTTGGCCAGCTCCCTCATCGTCACGAAGCCCACTAGCGTGCCCTCATCGTCGACTATCGGGACGCCCTTGACGGGGACCTCGACTACGAGCTTTGCGACCTCTTTAAGAGGGGCGTTGCTCCTCACCTTCACTCTCTTGGGGCTGAGGTCCGCGACCGTCAAGCGCCTTATCCCGGCTTTCTGTTTTTCGGGCGGCAAGCTGGATATCAAGCCCACGAGAGCATCGACCACTCGATCGTCGTCTATCAACCCCACGGCGGTGCCGTCGTTGACTACCGCCAAGCTCCTGACCCCCTCGTCGATCATGAGCCTCCTCGCGTGGACTACTCTGTCCGATACAGCCACCTTAGGCACGTTCCTCGACGATAAGTTAGACGCTGGGACTTCGTCCTCCAGTAGCGCCTTGGCGAGGTCCCTCGGCTCGAGAACGCCGACGACCTCTCCTCCCCCTAAAACCGGGATTGCATGGAAGGGGTCCTCGACCATTAAGCGAGCAGCCTCTACGACTCTCGACTTCGGGCTCAACGTGGCCCTGACGGGCTCCATCACGCTTGAGACGTATATGCTGGAAGCGTTGGCCCCCCTAACCCTTACGCTCCCTAGCCTGACCATCAGATCCCAGTAGGACGCCAAGCCGACCAAGGCGCCGTCCTCAGCGACCAGAAAGCCATCGGCCTCGGCCCTCTTCATCAGCTTGAGCGCGTAGGTTATCGGCTTGTCGGTGTCGACGGTCACCACTTCCCTTCGCATGACCTCTTCGACGAGCATATTGCGCCTCATTTCGACGTCCCCCCGCAAAATCAGGCGACGATGGGCTAAGCCGGGGCTACACTACGTTAATAGAGCTTGGCAAAGTTTAAATCTTTGGCGACGTCACGGCCCGCTCAGTCCAAGCAAAAGCTGTCCAGACCTTCGCCGCGGGCAAGTTCGTGGAGCTTCTCGTCTGCGACCAAGAGCTGAGTGGCGCGGACGTGCTTGGCCGAGGCTATCTGCAGAGCATCCGCTTGGTGAATGCGGAGCTTTTCCAGCAACCTCCAAGAGTTCATGAGGATGTTGGACCTCACCGAGACGATCATTGTCAATCCGAGCTGGGCAAGCCTCCTCGTTTTTAAGAGAAAGGCCCTCGAGCTCAAGAAGAGGGGCTTTCGCGATGCGATCGACCTCTTGCTCTACTTGACGGCCAAAGACAATGGCTTGTTGTTCTTGACGTACGATGCGGAGCTGGTGAGGTTCCTAAAGGACGTAGGCGAGGACGTCGGCAACATCGCCGAAGGTCTGTAGAGCCCGGCTTCGGTCTTCAGGGCTAGTACTCATCAAGTTCGAGCATCCTTGGCACCTTTGGTCGCCTACCGAGTCCTCCCAAGCCTCTTGGCCTGGACCGTCCATATGGACCTAGTCGGCGTCAGTACGAGGTCTACGGGCACGTCCCAAGAGTCTCGGGGGACTCTCTCGACGACTTGGAGGTCGTGGACTGTGGTGACCCTCAAGGTTCTATCAGTTATCGAGCCTGCATCGCTCCACATCTTGAACTCGACGTCGGAGTAGCCCGTCCCCTTGCCGAGCCTGTAGCCCTCTAGGTCGACCGCTACCGAGCCGGCCACGAAGACGTCGATCGTGTAGTCGCCGGGCTTGACGGGCCTACCCAACTCCATGAACCCCCTAATCGTCGAAGCATAAGCGGGATCTCTCGGCCTCTCGAGCGCGACGAAGCCCTTTGAGAGCCTCGGCGTGGCTACCACGAGGATCTTCCCGTCCCTCAGTGCAAGCTCCCTCACCGGCCTCTGAGGGGAGTCTGGGTTGCAGAGCACCACCTCAGCTCTCGAGTACTCCTCGACGGCCCTCAGCCTAAGGGCCGCCTTCTCGGCCCCTTTGAAGTTGGGTATCCTGCCGTAGAGCGGGAACGGAGGGAGGGCTACGCCCCCCTTCATCAACTCTCTCCAGACCCTCGCCCTAATCTCGTCCTTGAACGACAAACCAGCTCACGAAAGATAGTGACAAGCCACTCAATTAAGAGTTAAGCAAACTCCTCGAGCCCCTTTGAGCGATCGTGCTGACAATGAGGAGCTAATAACCACGCGATACCGAGCGCGCGAGGGCGATAGGCATTGCAAGCTTAAAGCTCGAACCGTACGGCTCATCCTAAAGCCTGTGACGGCTTGTCTACAAAACGCTTATTATTGGTGTATACAAAGCCGTTTACAGATGTCTTAGGTCATAAGCGTACGCGTCAGAAAGGGCCTTAAGAAGCACTTAGAAGAGAGGGACGTCGACGTGAGCGAGGTCGTTAGGAGCTACCTAGAAGAACTTGCTTGGAAGCTTAGGCTCATAGAGTCCTTGGAGAGCTCGACGAGCTCCTCGAAGAGATGCCCCGCCCCCCGAGTTTCGCTGCGAGGAGCGTGAGGGAAGATCGCGATAGTCATTGACTCCTCAGCCTTAGCGAAGTACCTCCTGAGAGGGGAGGGATGGCGGGAGATCGGGAAGTACTTGGAGGAGGGGTGCGTGACCCTCGACATGGCAGTCAAGGAGGTCGTCAACTCCTCGTGGAGGCGAGTTTTGATGGGCGGCCTCGAAGAGGGCTACGCCAAGAAGGTCGAGAGGTGGATAAGCTCCTCGACGAGGCCTTCTCCATAGCCGTCAGGAGGAAGACGACCATCTACGACTCCATATTCATCGCCCTAGCCAAGAGAAAGGGGTTTCCGTTGCTGACCTCCGACAAGAAGCAGGCTGAAGCGGCAGAGGAGGAAGGCGTTCAGACAACCCTTGTCTGACGCCAGTATCGACGTAGTGGAGAAAGGCGATGGACTTGAATGCTCGTATTTCTCAAAAACTGATCGTGTCGGATAGTAGAATTGCGTTATCGTGACGTGGGGCTAGGACATGGTGCTTTAGCCAATCGGCCACGGGCCTTAATAGAGAGCTGGCCCCCTCTAAAGCATTGTGTACATAGAGGTGGCGTGGCTTAAGATGGCACTTCGCCGAGTTATGTGCTGTGACAGCCTTCGCAGAGCGCTTGGCGCAACCAAAGAAGCGCCTTCTCGAGCTCACCTATCCCCAAAGACTCTTGACGTCCCCTATATCGAATCGAGCCCCTTCAATGCCCCCGATAGCCCTGAGTAGCCCGCTGCGGCGTAACGGAACTCCAAGCCCTTCTCCGCAGCGCCCCAAACGAGCTCGGCAGCTTCCTCAATTCGCCCGAACCCCATTTCTCTACCGACGCTTGCAAGGCGGCGTCTCCGATTTCCAATGATCGGAGTTAGGTTACGATTATTATTGTGATTATAGAAGCGGTGTGGTCGTTTGTCGTCTCAATGAAAGTCAAGGACGCGTGCGCTTCGAGCCCTCGATCATTTCAATCGCTTCGCGCTGAAGTGGACTAGCGCAGACGTCGACTGGCTCAAGGTCGACTTCATGGGAACGCTATGATCCAAGGTCGCGTTCTCGCGACTCTATAGCCCAGTCCTCTATACAGCTTCAGGGCGGGCTCGTTATTTACCTCAACGCTCAACAGGGCCACCGCGCCAGACTCCACAGCCCTCCTGGTCACGGCCGAGCTCACGGCCTTAGCGTAGCCCCTCCCCCTGAACTCGGGCCTGGTGTACACGTCGCAGACGATACACACCTCGGGGAGCCTGATGCACGTCGCGCTAGTGGAGACTATCTCGCTACCAACTATCACCCCATAGTAGTGCATCTTTGAGAGGATGTCGTGAGCCTCGCGAGCGGTCAGCCTGATGTTGCGTGAGTCCATGTAGTCCCTGAACAGCTCGGCGTGGGCTGTGGTTAGTCTCATGGCCAGGCGCTCGTTGTCGCTCGGCTCGAACGTCTCCTCACTGCACACCATGTCGTGGAACTTTCTGAGCTCCACCCTCTTGAAGCCCAGCTCCATTAAGCGCGTCGCGATCCCCTCGATCAATTCCTCGTCCTCGCTGTAGAGCTCGACGTAGACCGGCTTGAGGGGCTCCACTGCCATGCGATTTAAGAGCTCTCGGCAGCTCGAGCCCCACACATGCACCGAGCTCACCAACGGCCCTCGCCAGGTGAGCAAGTAGGACTCGATGGCGTTGTCTGGTGAGAACTTGAGCAGCACGTCGGTGTTCTCTACTTCGTAGAGCACGTCGTAGACCAAGTAGCAGTGAGGTTGCATGAAGTCGCTCTTGTACAGCTTCGAGAGAGCCATCAGCAAGGCCTCATGGCTTAAAGTCTCTACGCCCAGTATGCGCACTCCCATCGATGACACCTTAT
>DAIQQE010000187.1:0-1937 GCA_036786905.1 Candidatus Nezhaarchaeales archaeon
CCAGAAAGGCATCAATATACTCTGACGGATCTTTTACCTGCCAAGTTGGTGTAGAGGACGTCGTAGAGATATGTAAGTCGAGCCACCAAGTGGAGCTCGTCAGGGTTAAGGACTTCAGGAGGTCTTTCTACAAGAAATTCAACGAGGTACGCATTCATGGAGGAAAGGCGCGCCCACGTAAGGGATAAAGGGTACGCCGTCGTTGACACGAGCGCGCTCCTCGCAGACAACGCTGTGCAGTACCTACAAAGCTATCACTGCCTCACCGTGCCTAAAGTGATCGAAGAAGTCAAGACGTTGAGGCATAGGGCTGGTGTGGAGGTTCTCTTAGACTCCAAGGCACTAGACGTCGTAGAGGTAGCTAAAGATTATTTAGGGGAGGTGCTCGAAGTCGCGAAGAAGGGTGGCGACATTACGTCCCTTTCCGAGACAGACTTCGAGGTGCTCGCTTTAGCGCTTCAGCTTAAGAGGCATGGTTACGACCCGCTTCTAATAACCGACGACTACACAATGCAAAACCTCGCCTCACGTCTCAAAATAAGGTGGCGTAGCTTGAGGGCGAAGGGCATAGAAAAGAGGATTAGGTGGCGTTATCGATGCACGGCCTGCAACACAGTGTATTACGAGTTCTTGAAAGAGTGTAGTATTTGCGGTCATGAATTAAGGAGAGAGGTAGCGGGGTATGAGAGTCTTTGATACCGCAATACCAGCCCTCGGAAACGGCTCTGAAGATAATCCGCTCCGTTTACAGAGAGGCTACGGATCAAGTAGTAAGGGCTCTCTCTTCTCCCGGCTCATGGTATACGATTAGAGTGAACACTCTCAAGAGCTCTGTTGATAAGGTGGAAAGAGGCCTTCAGCATCTGGGCTTCGAAGTGAAGACTCTTGCCGAACTCGACGTCGTGCTCATCAAGGTCCTAGGACCGTTTGACGTGCCTGAGCTTCAAAAGAAAATAGTGGTCGACAAGCTAGCAGCCGAAGCGGTCATGGTAGGGGCTAACGTCTACGCGCCGGGAGTAAAGAGCATGGAGGGGGTCGAGAGAGGCGATACTGCGACTATAGTGGATCCTAGGGGGAGGCCCGTGGCAATAGGTAAGGCGGTAATAAGCTCAAGGGAGTTGAGGTTCTTGAAGAGGGGGTTAGTAGCCGAAACCCTGACCTCTGTCTACAAGTTACCGCCCATAAGGGACTTGGAGCTCTACGCAAGAGGCGAGATATACCCTCAGTCCCTGCCGTCCATCTTGGCTGTTAGGGCCTTGGATCCTAGAGAAAGAGAGTTGGTGGTGGATCTTACGGCCTCTCCGGGCGGAAAGCTCACATACGCCAGCCAGCTAATGAGAAATAAAGGGCTGATAATAGGAATCGATCGCTCACTGAAGAAAGTAGAGGCGCTCAACGAAAATATGCGCCGACTCGGAGTCAAGAACGCTAAGGCGATGTGCATGGATTCGAGGTACGCCGATTTGGAACTAAAAGACCTGAGGGGCAAGGTAGACGCAGTCATAGTAGATCCTCCATGCTCTGCCATAGGTGTGAGACCGAAGCTCTACGATAGCTTGACCGAAAAGGCCATCGAAGACCTCAGCGCATATCAAAAGCAGTTCATTAAGGCCGGCTCCAACTTACTCCGAAAAGGAGGCAGGTTGCTATACTCTGTATGCACCATAAGCATTGAGGAGTGCGAGAGCAACATCAATTATGCCGTGGAGGAGCTAGGCCTGCGACCAATTAAGGGCCCAAGCCTATTGGGGGTTGCCGGACTGTCGAGCTATTCGAGGTACGCAGACAAGCTCGTGAGGTTCCACCCGCACGTGCACGACACGCCGGGCTTCTTCTACGCGGTGCTCGTGAAGGACTGCTGAGACCTATTCGCTCTTCGAGAACAGCGTATCTCCGCTGACCCTATTACGTATGAGTAAAACCCTGTGGTACGGGAT
>DAIQQE010000188.1:0-1917 GCA_036786905.1 Candidatus Nezhaarchaeales archaeon
TCGTCTATTGAGGCGACCCTCTTCAATACCTCCTTGAACCTCAGGGGGTCGGCTAAAAGCCGACCCCCTGAGGTTCAAGGAGGTATTGAAGAGGGTCGCCTCAATAGACGACGTCTACGAGGTCTACGACGTCACAGGCGAGTACTACGCTGTTCTGAAGATAAGGACAAGCAGTAGGGAGAGCTTGGCCAAGATAATAGACAAGATAGGGGAGATCGAGGGGGTAACGTCAACTCAAACTATGGTGGTCCTGCGCACGATAAAGGAGGAGGACGTAGTAAACTTTTAGTCAAAGCTTGAAGAAGTCCTTCGAATTCGAGTGTAGCTTTTCGCAGACTTCGTTCAAGTCCATTTTCTTAATTTCAGCTATCTTGGTGGCCGAGACCACCACATTCGAGGGCTCGTTCCTCTTTCCCGGCTCGGGACCCAGCACTGGGGCGTCGCTCTCGACCATCAGGTGCTCTATAGGGATGCACTTTACAAGCTTGACTTTTTGCTGAGACCTCATAACCGAGGGCGGTATTGAAAACATGAAGCCCCTAGAAACGCCCCTCAAGGCCCATCCACTGCCTCCGTCAAAGGCATGCATTAGGACTCTATCATAACCCTCCTCCAACAAGACCTCAAGAGCGTACCTCCCAGCGCTTCTTGAGTGAACTACTAAGGGTAACTTTAACTCTGAGGCCACATTGATCCAGAACCTAAAGATCTCGATTTGCTTTTCCCGTCCAACCCCTTTCACGTAGAAGAAGTCTAGGCCCACTTCTCCTATGGCCACGATCTTATCGCGAAGCCTCCTAGCCTCGCGGGCAACCTCCTCTGCATCGAGCGCCGAGAGGTTTAGCGGATTGAATCCTATCGACACCCTGACGGGATCATACTTCTTAGCCACATTCAATGCTTTCTCGAGCTCTTGCGCGCTTAGCGTGGAGGTTATGATGATTTCAACGCCGTTATCCAAAGCCCTTTTAACGACTTGGTCTCTATCACTGTCAAAGGCTTCGTCGTGCAAGTGACAATGGACGTCAATAAACCTTAGCCCTCCTCTCCTCGACATACCTCCCCCTCTTCCTTATCTCTTGGACTTTCTTCAAGACGCCGTCCGTCTTATTGCCCATGACCTCTCTGTAGCCTCTCAAAAATTCCTCAAAGAACTCTCTCACCTTGTTGTAGTGAGTGCTCTCGAGGGCCCTCAACATTAAGTGCACATCCGTCCCTATGGCCTCCAGTTCCCCAGTCCTCTCGGCCAGACCGAAATCTACGAAGAACGGCTTCTCAGCTTCGGGGACGATTATGTTTGCCGGAGTTAGGTCTCCGTGGACTATGTTGTTGACGTGCATCTTACCAACGTAAAAGCCGACCAATTTGAAGAGGGGGGCGACGTCGTACCCCTTTAGGGCAAGCTCTTTTAGGGTGGGCCCTGGCACGTATTCCATTATTATGACGCCTTCCTCAGGGTCCACGTCGTATATGGCTGGGACTGGGACGCCACTCGTCCTAGCGTGGAACATCATTGTGACCTCGTGCGACGTCCTAGTCCTCCGGATGTACTCGTCTAGTTCCTTGGCCCTGTAAGGCTTTGAAACCCTTTTCTTCAGTATCGCCGGCAATCCTAGGAAGTCTATCAGATAGAGCTCCGCCTCAGCGCCCTTCTTTATCATCCGTCCCTCGAATCCAAGGTATGTCGACTTCATCGAGCCTCCACCTGGGCCTCACGTAACTCTTTTCTATCTCTATTGTGACTCCGTGCGTATAGGCGAGCACCCCAGTCCAAGCTATCATGGCGCCATTATCTCCAGCGAGAGCTTTGGGCACCACCCCGAACCTAGCGCCGTGCTCTTCCGCGACAATCTTCAGCTTTCTCTGAAGCTCATTATTGGCAGCCACCCCTCCCGTCAACACGAGCCCCTCCTTCTC
>DAIQQE010000189.1:0-1895 GCA_036786905.1 Candidatus Nezhaarchaeales archaeon
AAGAGACGACGAAATGTCAATCGCTGTTGATAATCTCATGTTATTTAAATTCATGAGTGAATCTTCATCAGGGGTAATGAACGATAAACCTTCGGGAGTCATGCCAGAGTAGGAGAAGGCAAAGCCTGTGCTAAAAACAATAATCCAAGGTATCGTGGTGCGTATCTCTAGGTCCATGGTATAGGGCGCATGAAACGTGAAGCCATTCTCGTAAGCCTCTACTTTCAACGGCTGGATCAAAGCATAGTGCTTTATGCCTGGAACCTTTAAGCCAAAGAACAACGATGATTTATCAAATGTGATCGAGGCGAGATGCTTAACTCCGGTATTGGGGTCACGCAGAATACTGCAATGATCGGGCTCTGTAACAAGTGAGGCAAAAGCATCGAGATACGAAGACTTCTTAGAGATTTTCGTTCCGAGAAGTCCTCGAAACACGTTCATATAATCGTTAAAGTGCAATTGCGGACACCTTAAAGTCGACCTCTTTAACTCAAGGAGCTTTTGGGCAACCATCAATAATGAGTCTATGATGAGAGGCCAATCGCTTTCCCTCTCGAGTGTTATACGTACACCCTCATAGTCGTGCATTATATGACAGCTTTTGTCCAATTTCTTCGCGGTCGTCGCGAACGCAGCTATGAAGCTGAGCGTCAGATCTCGTACCAGCATGCCTCGTGGTGGTAACGCTATGGTGACGTCATAACTCGATGACAACGTTTTCACCCCCGACATCATATATCAAAGCCCTGCCAGCCCTGACCTTAATCTCGATGTTTGTTGCGCAACGCCTTTTGATATCGTAGGGGTAGACGTGCATTCGCTCAGGTGCTTTAGAGTAATCGCCTATAGAGGCCCTTTTGTAGTCAACGACACGTTGCGCATAATAATCGCCTTTAATTTCATCGACTAAATCATACCAAAAAGAGTAGCTAGTGATCGCCTTTTCACTTCCAAGCGGCCGGGCAGGGCCGTATTCCAACTTCTTAACAGATGCTATGCCTCCTTACTGCCAATTCTAATCATTGAAAGCGCCGAGGTAATGATGGCCTTCTCTCCGCCCAAACTCCTGATGCCGTCATCGTTGAACAAGTAAGTTACCGTAAACGAAGGGGGTTCACTAATGCCCTTTATAACCTTCCCCAACGCAACAGCATCGAACTTTACAACCTTTTCTCGTACTCTATACCACCAAATTCTCGATAAGTCAGAATACTCTTGAAGAGGGGCATTGACCTTAACGTTAACAGACGCGAGGTTTTCACGGACTTTCTCGGCGTAGCTTACCGAGTCAAGTTCTTCAGGCCCATTAAATAACTTGGCATGACCATAAGCTAGAGCCCCTATAAACGTTGTCGGGGGAGGAATCAAGAAGCTATCCTTAGACTTGCTCAACACCGTGCGCCGCGAGGCAAAGCCCCAATGCAGATCTACGTGTATCTTAACAAAAAATAGCGGTTGTGGTTTAGGCATGGTCTCCTCCGTGCTAGAGATTCTGCATGATGAAATCCGCGACTTTAGCAAACAGGTCTTCAACGGTCCTTGCCTTCTCAACGCCTTCAGGTAGGTCTCTGCCATAACCGAAGACTTTTATTGTCGACTCTAGCCCCAGCTTGTTCATTAAAGCCTTAACGTCATTCGCCCTCTCGATGGTTTCTGCTATGTAGCCCTTGTATTGTGGAGAAGACACCGTGAAAGTTATCGGGCTTGATATCGCTACAACCATTGATTCAACGCCCTTAACCGGTAGGAACCTGCTGAGCTTAGCCCCAAAGCCTTCGCCTATAAATAGTCCTGCGAGGGCGTAGAGCGAGGCCCTGACCCTTCTCCTCCTTTCGCTGGCATCGACCGCGTCGGATACTTTGACGAGGGACGTTCTACCTATCCCGTTAACA
>DAIQQE010000046.1:0-7697 GCA_036786905.1 Candidatus Nezhaarchaeales archaeon
GCTTATACTCGTCTCGCTCCTAACGCGCTTGCCGACGCTAAGGGCCCTCCTGAACACCGCCCTCATGACGGGGCCAGTGGCATTGAACGATTCAGCCTCCAAGTAGGCGTCCCAGACTTGACCCAAGATCTCGTTTTCGCCCAAGATCATGGAGTTCAAGCCCGAGGCCACGCAGAGCAAGTGCCTCAGGGCCTCTCGGTTCAGATCGACCTCAATCGCCTTGAGAGCCTCATTCCTCAGAGCGCCAGCCCTATTGGCCAAGTACTCCCTTGCCCTCTCGGCTACGCCCTCTCCTTGGCAACTAACGATGTAGAGCTCTACCCTGTTGCAGGTCTGGAGGATGACGCATTCGTCGACATCACCGAGTGCGCGGACCTCCTCGTAAGCCCTACCCTTATCCTTGAAGAATACGGCCTCCAATAGCGGAACCTTGGCCTTGTGAGAGGTCACTCTGACGTTCACTATGTCGAAGGTTCGCGTTGGGAAGGGCATGACTAGATGGTTTTAATTTTAAGTTATTTGCAGATATAAGCATCGCTCAGGCCGTGAAGGCGTTTTTCAGAGCTTGGGCCGAGTCGCTCATCGGGCACTTAGATCCCTCCTATCGAGGTCCGCTCTGCTCGTCGACGCGGTCGAAAGGGGCAAGCCCGCAGACAAGACTTTATAATATGCAAGAGGTCTCCACGAAGTAGGCAGAGCGGGCTTGGAGACGACTTGATAGGAGGGTTTGAGGGCTTTGCGTGAGGGGGAGGCTTTTTGCTAGTCGACCTCAAGTTGTCGGGAAGAAACGTGGCCGTGGTAGGCGGCGGTAAGGTGAGCTATAAGAAGGTCTCAAAGTTCGTCAAGGAGCAACCCAAGATCAAGGTCTTCAGCAAGTCTTTCTCAGCCGGGATGAGGAGGCTTTACAGAGAGGGCAAGGTCGAACTAGTCAATCTCGAGGTCAAGGACGTTGAGCACTTCATTAAAAGCCTCGATCCGAAACCCGACCTGCTAATCGCCGCCACGGACGACCCCCTCCTCAACGCCGAGCTTGCTACGAAGGCGAGGACTCGTGGTTGCATGGTCTACGTAGTTGACAACCCAGAATTGAGCGACTTCACGCTCCCGGCGATAGCCGAGGTGGACGACGTCAAGATAGCCATATCGACGAGCGGGAAGAGCCCGGCTATGGCGAGGTTGTTGCGGAAGAGGGTCGAGAAGCTTATCAAGAAGGAGGACCTCCTGCAAATCAGGCTCCAGCTAGAGGTCAGGGAAATGCTAAAAAGGACGATCCCGTATCAAAAGGCTAGGAAGCGGATAATTTACGAGATCTTACGCAATAAGCGAGTTTCGGAGCTATTGAAGGAGGGGCGTTTCGATGAGGCCCTCGCCGAGGCCCTCAACATAGTTGAAAGCCATAAGTCGAAGACCATGGGGTCGCCCCGGTGATCTTGTTGTCCGGCTTTCCCATCGTCAGGATGAGGAGGCTCCGCAAGACGCCGGCCCTACGGAGCTTGAACTTCAAGGTGAGAGTACACCCGAGCGACTTGATTTACCCGATGTTCGTCGACGAGACGGCGAAGTCCCCAGTGCCGATAGACTCCATGCCTGGTTGCTTTCGGCTTCCCCTGACGCAATTAGTGGAGGAGGTCAAGAAGACGCTCGACTTAGGCATAAAGGCTGTCCTCCTCTTCGGGGTCCCCTCTTACAAGGACGACGTGGGCTCCTCGGCCTTCGCGGATGACGGTGTGGTTCAGAGGGCCGTGAAGATCTTGAAGAAGGAGTTCGGCGACGACCTCGTCGTGATGACCGACGTCTGCATGTGTCAGTACACGACTCACGGACACTGCGGTATAGTGAATGACGGTCGAGTCGATAACGACTCGACATTGGAGGTCCTCAAGAAAATCGCAGTGAGCCACGCCCGAGCAGGAGCCGACTTCGTAGCACCTTCGAGCATGATGGACGGCCAGGTTAAGGCCATAAGGGAGGCTCTCGACGACGCAGGCCTCAAGGACGTCGGGATCATGGCCTACTCCGCTAAGTTCGCTTCTTGCTTCTACGGGCCCTTCAGAGAAGCCGCTGACTCGAAGCCGAAGTTCGGCGACAGGAAGAGCTATCAGATGGACTACGGGCGTCAGTCGGAAGCGCTTAGGGAGATAGAGCTCGACGTCATGGAGGGCGCTGACATAATCATGGTCAAGCCAGCGCTGGCCTACTTGGACATAATATGCCTCGCAAAGTCGAGGTTCAACGTTCCGATAGCCGCTTACAACGTGAGCGGAGAGTACTCGATGGTCAAGGCGGCGGCCCAGCTCGGCTGGATTGACGAGAGAGCGGCGGTGATCGAGATATTAACGGCGATTAAGCGAGCTGGGGCGGACCTCATAATATCATACCACGCAAGGGAGGTGGCCTCATGGTTAAGCCAGCTCTAGGGCCTAGGTCGAAGGACCTCTACGAGAGGGCCAAGAGGGTAATCCCCGGAGGGGTCAACAGTCCGGTCCGGGCCTTCGACCCCTACCCGTTCTTCGTCGAGAGGGCCAAGGGCTCTAAGCTTTACGACGTCGACGGGCGGGCCTACATCGATTACTGCATGGCTTATGGGGCACTAATCCTAGGCCACGCTCACGAAGTCGTCTTAAGTGCCACAAAGGCGCAACTCGAGAGGGGGACACTCTACGGAGCTCCGACTGAGTTAGAGGTAGAGCTCGCGGAGCTCATTCAGAGACTGTACCCCAGCATGGAGATGCTCAGGCTCGTGAACTCTGGGACCGAAGCGACCATGCATGCCTTGAGGGTCGCGAGGGGCTTTACGGATAGGAAGAAGTTGGTAAAGTTCGAGGGGTGCTTTCACGGGTCCCACGATAGCGTGCTGGTCAAGGCCGGCTCGGGTGCAGCTTGGCTGGGCGTCCCGAGCTCTTTGGGAGTGCCTGAGGAGACGGCCAAGAACACCATAGTCCTACCATTCAACGACTTTGAGGCCTTGGAGAAGACCTTTGAGAGGGAAGGCTACGAGATAGCCGCCGTCATAGTGGAGCCGGTTATAGCCAACTCCGGCCTAATTTTGCCGAAGAAGGGCTACCTTGACTTCCTCAGGAAGCTGACCAGGGACTACGGCGCCGTCCTGATATTCGACGAGATAGTGACTGGCTTCAGGGTCTCGTTGGGTGGAGCTCAAGAGCGCTACGGCGTGAGGCCAGACATGACCACTTTGGGCAAGATAATTGGAGGGGGCCTCCCGATAGCCGCCTTTGGTGGGAGAAAGGAGATCATGGAAACGCTCTCGCCCCTCGGCGGTGTATATCAGGCCGGGACGTTCAGTGGAAACCCCATTTCCGTAACGGCTGGCTATGCTACCATACGGTATTTGGTCGAGAACTGCAACGAGATATACCCAAGGCTTGAGAGAAGCTGCGAGAAGCTGGCCAAGGCCTTGGTCGACTTGGGCCAGGAGCACGGGCTTGCGGTTCAAGTACATAGCCTCGCCTCGATGTTCCAAGTCTTCTTCACTTCCAATCCAGTCGACGACTACGCTTCTGCCAAGCTCTCGGACGTTAGGAGGTTTCGGGCCTACTTCATGTCGCTCCTAGAAAGCGGCGTCTTCATACCTCCGTCTCAGTTCGAGACTTGCTTCATCTCCACGGCCCACACCGACGAGGACATCGAACTGACCATCGAGGCCTTCGACAAGGCCTTGGCGTCAGCGGCCTCGGTAGGCGAGTAGGCGATGAAGCTTGTAGTTGGGACTAGGGGGAGCAGGCTCTCGCTCATACAGACGGAGCAGGTCTTGGAGAGCCTCAGGAGGGCGAGGCCAGACCTCGAGTTCGAGGTCAAGGTCATAAAGACCATGGGCGACGTCGAGAAGCACAAGCCCCTTTATGCCATGGGTAGGAAGGGCATATTCGAAAAGGAGATAGACTTGGCGCTGATCAAGGGCGAAATAGACCTGGCCGTCCACAGCCTGAAGGACGTCCCCACGTTGAAGGGGGATGAGGAGATAGTGATAGCGGCCATCCCAAAAAGGACATCGCCGTTCGAAGCCCTCGTCTCAAAGGACGGTGCGTCCCTCGAAACGCTCCCCAAGGGGGCCGTCGTAGGAACCAGTAGCCTTAGAAGGATGATCCAAATAAAGTTCCTGCGACCAGACCTAGAGGTTAAGCCCATGAGGGGGAACGTCGACACTAGGCTAAGAAAGGTAAGGCGTGGGGACTTCCACGCGGCGGTCTTGGCCTACGCAGGCCTAGAGAGGCTGGGCCTCATCGACCTCGTGGCCGAGGTCTTCCCTCCGGAGACATTTGCCCCTGCCGCTGGACAAGGAGCCATAGCGGTCGTCGTGAGGCGTGACAGGGTCGACCTCATCGACCTCTTGAAGGAAATAGACCACTTCCCTACAAGAGCCGAGGTTGTCGCCGAAAGGAGCCTCGTCGCGGCTATGGATGGTGGGTGTCACTTCCCGATAGGCGCTTATGCCCGCGCGGAGGCGAGGAGGCTGGTTCTTTACGGTTGCATCTTCTCGGTAGACGCTCGGAGAAAAATTGAGGTGCGAGTCGAGGGAACTCTTGGCGAGGCCGAGGCCCTAGGCAGGAGGGCCGCGCGCATGCTTATCGAGAAGGGAGCTGACGAAATAAAGGCGCAGTGGCGTGAGAGGTATGGGCTGTGGTAAGGTCTATCTCGTGGGCGCTGGCCCAGGAGACCCCAAACTGTTGACGCTGAAGGCGCTTGAGGTGCTACAAAAAGCCGATGTAGTGATCTACGATAGGCTGGTTAGCGACGAGATACTGAGGCTCGTCCCAGAGAAGGCGGAGAAGATCTACGTTGGGAAAGCCCCTGGGAGACACCCGTTGAGCCAGGAAGACATCAACGGACTGATGATCAAGGCAGCGGTGGAGGGCAAGATCGTCGTCAGGTTGAAGGGCGGAGATCCCTTCATCTTCGGAAGGGGGGGCGAGGAGGCTGAGGCCTTAGCCTCGGAGGGCATAAAGTTCGAGGTCGTCCCGGGGATCTCTTCAGCCATTGCGGCCCCTGCATATGCCGGGATACCCTTGACCCACAGGGCTTATGCCTCGTCTGTCGCCATAGTCACTGGGAGCCAAGCTGTCGACGCCTCGAAGAAGGTCGACTGGGAGAGGTTGGCCGGGGCCGTGGACACCATAGTCATCCTGATGGGGCTCAAGCCCTTAAGGGACATAGCTAAGCGCTTGATGAGCAGCGGTCTGAGCCCCGACACGCCCACAGCCGTAATAGAAAGGGGGACGATGGAGGATCAGAGAACGATAATCGGGCGCTTGGCCACGATAGCCGACGACGTCGAGAGGATGGCTTTTAAGCCGCCATCGGTCGTGGTCGTAGGCGAAGTGGTCAACTTGGGCAGGAGGCTCGCATGGTTCAAGAAGCCCCTAATCTGAGACGTAAAGTTGTGGCCATCACGAGGGCCGAGGAGCAAGCTAAGGAGACAGCGGACTTGATAGAGAGCATGGGCGGTAGGCCGTACATAATTCCGCTCCTCGACTTCGACATGCCCGAAGACCTGTCGCAGGTCAGAAGCTTCTTCGAGGCCCTCCAAAGCGGAGAAGTCGGCTACGTGATTTTCATGAGCGTCAACGCAGTGCGCTTCCTCCTTAGAGAAGCCGAGGTCTTGGGCTTGGCGGTCAACCTCTGCCGAGACCTAAAAAAAGCGACAGTCGTTGCCGTGGGGCCCAGAACCGCCGAGGAACTGGCCAAGCACGGTATTCGCGTAGACCTCGTCCCGGATGAGTACAGCTCCCAAGGCATAACTCGAACGCTCAAGAGTCGCGGCGTGAGGGGCAAGAGAATCTTTGTCCTCAGGGCTCGAGGGGCTAGCCCGATCCTTAGGAGCGAGCTCGAGAGGGCGGGGGCGCTGGTGAAGGAAATCTACGTCTACGAGCCACGGGTTCCGACGGACTCTAATAGAGCCAAGGCCTTCGTGGAAGAGCTGACGTCAGGCAGGATAGACGCCATAGTCTTTGGAAGTGCGCAGAGCGTCAAGAACTTTATACAAGTCGTGGAGGCGCTCTTGGGTCCCGAGGGTCTACGAGAGGCGCTCGACCGCTCTGTCATAGTGGCAATTGGGCCCGAGACCGCTAAGGCCCTTCGCGAGAGCGGGCTGAGGGTTGACGTCATCCCGAGGACTTACACCTTCCGAGAGGCTTTGGAGGCCCTCGCCCGCTACTTTGATGAGCGTTGCTAGCGGGCTCTGAGGACGCTCAACACCACTTGTTCAATCGAGGCCGAAGTCCCTGTTCAACGGAGAGAGGCAAAGGTTATATGCGGGGGTGTCTTAGTCGCTTCGGAAGTCTTGACCTCATGAAGTGATGTGGGATGAAGAGAAGGGTCGGAGTGATCCTAGTGGGTCATGGGAGCGCCGGGAGGTACAACAAAGAGCTCATAGAGTATTACGCAGAAAAGCTAAAGCCGCGATACGACTACGTGGCCTACGCCTTCATCAAAGTCAACGAGCCCTTGCTCAGCGACGCACTGGCGAGAGCGCTGAAAGAAGACCTCGACGAGATAGTAGTTCAGCCCGTCTTTCTCGCTAGAGGCATCCACACGGACCACGACATACCGAAGACGTTGGGCCTTCCGGAGGGCGAGAGAGCGAAGGTCGTCGACTTCGGGAACAGAAAGGTCAAGATAATATATAGTAACACTATAGGGAAGGACGACCGCATAGTGGAGATACTTCATGACAGGATAGAGGAGGCCCTGAGGCTTGAAGGTCCTAGTAATTGATGCCACTCACGGCGGTTTGATGCTCTCAGAGGCATTTAGCAAGAAGGGGCACGAGGTCACCTGCGTCGACGTGTACAAGACCTTGAAGCAAAGCGATATAGACGAGTATTCAAAGGTCTTTCAGATTAGGCGCGAAATGCCAAGCTATTTCGACGAATACGACCTCATAGTGGCGCCGATCCACTACCCACTTCACGACGAAGGCCTCAAAGGAAAGGTGGTGACACACTACGAGGCCGTCAAGATAGGGGTCTTCATGGACGCGGCATTCTCGTTTTACTACCACGAGAACTTGGAACTGCTGAGGAGGATGAACGCCGAGATCGTCCCGATAAACAGCTTACCCGATGAGCGCGTAGGTGATGACCTCGCGGGCCTCTTAATTGGCGGGCACCCAGAGGTCTTCGCCAAGGAGCTGAAAGAAAACCAGTCCCTCCGCTCTTCAATTAAAAAGAGGGCCTCGGACAAAATGCCGATATTGAGCGAGGGCGGCGGCTTGACGTACCTCTGCGGGTCGATGACCTACAGCGGGAAGATCTACAAGATGGCGGAGGTCTTCGATGGGATGTCTGTTTCTCCGACAGGGTCGTGAGCTACGTGAAATTGAGGGCGAGGACCGACAACCTGATAGCGAAGAAGGGGTCATCCTCAAGGGTCACGAATTTCACTACTCTCGCATCGACGGTATCTCGGCAGAGCTCGCCTTCCAAGTGGTGAGGGGAGAGGGCATTAAGGACAAGATAGATGGTGCCTCAGCCCACAAGACTCTAGGGATGTTCGCTTACCTCCACTACCTGTCGTGTCCCGACGTCCCAAGAACTTTCTGAGCCACTGTAGGAGCTACCTTCGCAGATGAAGTCGACCTTTAATTCATGAGAGCCTGCCTCCAAGAAGTGAAAGCACCGTCGAGCTCACAAGCGCTAACGGCCCTCGCGACCTCCGCCTTGAGACCTATGGCTGGAGTG
>DAIQQE010000046.1:7797-9066 GCA_036786905.1 Candidatus Nezhaarchaeales archaeon
GAGCCCATCGCGCCTAAAACCACGACAACAGCTTCGATATGAGGGACCTGCGGAACTTCCTCGCCACCCTATCTATGGGCTCCCCCACGACCTCTATCTCCTCCAAGCGAAGAGTGCCGAGGCCCTTCCTCTCGGCCAAGACCAAGTGCTTCACCTCTCGGGGGTCTATGCCCATGACTAGGGCCCCTATCGCGTCGGCCGCTACGGGATCAGCGCTGGCGATCACCAAGCCCATCTCGACCGGGCACCTACTCGTCTCGTGGACCTCTCCAGCTATTATGCCGTCTATGACCGTTAGGCTAGGCCTCAAGACCGAAGCCAAGTCGGCTATGTTCTCGTGGAGCCTGCCATTGTGCAAGCTGCCCTTGGACTCTAGGGCGCCCATCATGTTCTTCAGGCCCAGGGTCACAGTCGCGAGCCTGTGCACCTTCAGCTTGGGCACGCTGACTATAGCCCTCTCGAGGGCCGTCTTGGCCACTCTGACCCTCTTCAGCGCCAGCGGGTTGGGAGGACGAACTTCGACGAACGCGTCCCTGTTGAGGTCCACCAGCCTCACACCCCACCTCTCAGCGACCTCATCTACGCCAGCTACTCTGAAGGCGTCAAAGGTGTCAGCGAAGCCGCTTCCCTCGCCTATGACAATGTCGTCCACGCCCCTCTCCTTGAAGAACTTCACGACTCCCTCTATCACCCTCGCGTCGGTGGTCACGCCGGTCGACGGGTGGTCGGCGGTTATGTAGTTCGGCTTCACCAAGACGGGCCTCTTATCCGTCACCAAGTGCTTTAAGTCGTCCTCTATGGCCTTGAGCGCCTCGGCCGTCACCTCTATCGGGTCGGATCCCTTGAAAACGGCGACTCTGCTCATACGAGAATTTACGCCTCCAAGCACAAGAAAACCCTTTCGTAGCCTCGAAGTTCGCGGGCGCGACGAGAATGAGATGAAGCGCCCTACGGCTCCCTTCATCCATTCCAGTTATCTCTACCTAACGCAGTCCTTCTCCATCAAAGTCGACTCAACGGTAGATAATGGGTAGTAATTTAGGTAATTAGTAGCTATGCCGAATGCGAGCCCTCAAGGGCCGTCTTTACCATCTCGTACGCTCTCCTCGCTTCCTCAACTGCGACCTCGCTCTCGAGCGTCGTGACGTCCCCCAACGGCTTCCCCTCGGCAACGGCTCTAAGCAATCGACGCATGATCTTTCCACTTCTCGTCTTCGGGAGGGTGTCAACGAACGTTATCACAGCATCGCTTGCAACGACTGGGCCTAT
>DAIQQE010000190.1:0-1873 GCA_036786905.1 Candidatus Nezhaarchaeales archaeon
TCGTGAGGCTAGCCGGCGCGTTCTTTCAATTCTCTCTTCATGAGATTCCGGGGGGCACCATCAGCCATGGCCGTCAAACTAATGACTTTCAATTCTCTCTTCATGAGATTCCGAAAGCTTATATAAGGGTGCCTTCAGAGCGCCTCTTCACTCTATGTTTTCCATGCCTCCCTTAATATACCTTACCTTCGCACTACTTGGAGGGAGAGGGGTGGGCGCCTTCAGGCGATGCGAGTCTCCCCGATGGCGGCCCAGGCGCTCACGATCCACTAGGCGAAGGGTCGAAGCCGAGGTCTAGCCAGAGCCTCGTCGACGAACGAGTCCTAGAGGTCCTCCATCGAGGTCCCGTGGGTCGCTGGCCCTCAAGCGCCGCCAGCCCTCTCGCTCTAGCTGCAAGGCCGCTTCGACGCAACTAGGACATCGCCTTGCGCTTCATCGAGACCTCGGGTATGGCAGAGAGCCCTATGTAGTAGCGCCTCTGCGTTAAGGCGCGATGGATCTGCTCCGCCACCACCTCCGCGTTCCTCCAATTAACCCTCTTGAGCAGGCCGAGCCAGTAGCGGCTCCTCGCCGACGCAGCCCTGTTGTCCGCCAAGTAGAGGAGCCTGTAGAGGAAGAAGGCGGGGACGATGAACTCTGCCCTCTTAGCATTATTCACGCTGAGGACCTCTCCAACGCTTTGCGGCTTATTGTTTAAGAGCTCTCGCGAAGCTCGCCTCAGAACTCGAAGGAGGAGGTCGTGCTGGCCCTCCTCGATGGCTCCTTCCTCGCATAGCAACTTGAGCGCTTCACCGAGGTTGCCGCTAAATGTCTTAAGGCGCTCTTGATTAATGGTGTAGTTTATGGACTTCGTCAACGTGAACGTCTCCCGGAGATAGCTGAAGGCGAGGGCTCTCGAATCCAAAGACCTCCAATCCAGTGCTTCGTGATGGTAGAGGATGGCAAGGGCGGCGACCGTGGCTATGTAGTTATTATGGAAGACCTCCGACAAAACCTTGTACGCTTTTATTGCCGACAGCTGGTGATGCTGCAAGTGAGTGGGAGGAGCCTTCGACCTCTCTACGTATTGATCTGCCAATTTGCCAATGTCGTGTAAAAGGGAGGACGCTAAAACGACGTCCCACAGCTCATCCGGCGACATGTCCGGCGACCTCTCAAGTCTATTTAGCTTCACGAGTCGATGGAGAGGTTTTTTAAAGTAATTAGCCATTCTTTGAACTTCTATCAACGTCAATGCGGTGTGGGCGATCAGGCACCCTTTCGGGAGCTTATCGTCATCGATGAACGAAGGGGTTATTTCTGGGGCAGAGCACGTCGATTGGCAAGGTAATGGTCTTTTCAAAATACCGCTGAGGACCCTACACTCATTGACCCCTTCCATAGGGCTTCACCACGCCGAGGTGGTCACCATCAAGCTCTTCATAGTAGGACGGATTTATTATCAAGGGATGTGCAAGCTCTACGTCCCGGCTAAGTAGTTTAGACAAGTCGTCTACCATAGTTATCTCTAAGGTCACGAGCCTTCCTCGCTCGTGTGAGGTGTCTTCAGCTACCTCGAGTTCTCCCTCTTTGGACCTAGTCCTTTCGGTATGAGGTGAGAGTAAAAGGTAGTACTCCCTATCACCGATCTTGTGCTTCAACGACGGTATGTCTATGCGCTCGCGCGGTTTAGTAACTGGAGCTGATAAGCTTAAAGCGCGTTCGGTCAAGAGCTTGAGGTAGTCCTTTAGAGGGCAATGAATGAAGGCTTTGCCGCTAATGCTCTTCTCACAACAAGTTAGCACTTCTTGGTAGAGCTCTTGAGGAAGTAACAAACAACGCAACTCTACCCCCAGTCTGACAAGGTTTAAAGCATCTCTGCG
This sequence comes from Candidatus Nezhaarchaeales archaeon, assembly GCA_036786905.1. Taxonomy (GTDB): domain Archaea; phylum Thermoproteota; class Methanomethylicia; order Nezhaarchaeales; family WYZ-LMO8; genus WYZ-LMO8. The sequence goes on from DAIQQE010000190.1 coordinate 1,863, forward strand.
CAGTACAGACC
>DAIQQE010000191.1:0-1869 GCA_036786905.1 Candidatus Nezhaarchaeales archaeon
CCCGTCGAGCGCCCCCTCGAAGGCCCTCAACCACCTGCACGCCCCGTCCAGAGATCTCTCGATCGCTAGCAACTTCCTCTCGATTGCTAGGACGGGGTCTTTGACGAATGCGAGGGCGCATAAGAAAGCCAGCACGTGCAATGCGCTACACAACATCAGTGTTTGGGGCGGGCTCAAATGACAATGCGATGCAAAGGAGCCGAGTAGCAAGCCGAACATCCAGCCCGCGTCTGCGAAGAGGCGTTGCATGGCGAAGCCTCTCCCCCACTCCTCGCGGGGGTATGCCTCGGCCAGGAGAGCGTTCTTGGGAGACTCGTGGGCCGAGTGCAGGACGCCTGCTAGGGCGTAAAGAGCGATCAGCAACCTCACGTCCCTCACTGATGAGATGACGTATAGTATCGCGGCCAAGGAGATGAATGAGAAGGCTATGAAGGGCTTGTAGCGCTTGGCCCTGTCGCTCACGCGGCCCCAGAAGAGGTCTGCAGGCGCCGACGCTATTATGGAGAGCGAGGTGAGGAGGCCTACGTCTAGCAAGGAGCCGCCTATGGACAGCACGTAGAGGGGCAGGAAGACCGACAGCAACCCGAATGCCACATCGTGGAGGGCGAAGCTTAGCCACCACACGAGGGCTTGCATGGCGAGGAGGTAGGTTAACTTTGCAAGGAGGGCAACGAAGTAAGCGCGTAATACCCGCGCGCTGAGGCATCGTCAACGGGCAAGTGAGCAGTTTTGAGGTCGATTCACCGGCTTTAAAACGCCTCATTGCAACTTTGCACGCTAGGCGACACTACACAATGCCCTCGAGATACCGGGACTCGCACGTCAACGGCGTCGCAGGAGCTATATCGATTACATCGTCATAGCGCTCGTGACGCTAGCGTTACCTTCTTGATCTCTCTGTATAGGGCGAGCGAGGCGAGTGAGCTGACCATTATCGCGCCCCCGGTTATCACGAAGACCGCCTCGAAGCCGAGCTCGTCGACCAGCGTCCCGCCTACGGATGCCGCGAGCGCCTGCCCCAAACTAGTCGAGACGGCGTATAGCCCCCACTCAAAGGACTCGCGCCCCTCATCTATGTAACGAGTGAAGAGGCTCATGATCGGCGAGTAGCGAAGGGCTGTTCCGACGCCGTTCACCGCTTGGAGGGCGTAGACGTGCCACGGGCGCGAGGCCGCGACGTAGAGCAAGAAGCTCGCACCCACTACCAAGGCGCCGACGACTGAGAGGGCCACTCTCCCTCTCTCGCTCAGCTTTCTGTCGACGTAGTAGGCTGAGGTCAGCCTGGCGATGGAGAAGGAGATCATGTAGATGGAGGTGGCGAAGCCGACCACGGCAGCGCTCCCCCCGACTATGTTGTTGACCACGAATATCGCGAAGACCGGGGCTATCAACCCGCTCGCGGCCACTACGCTCGTATCGAAGGCTATCAGGTACTTCACGACTTTGTTGAGCTTCACGGCCAGCACCCTCTGAGCGAAGACAGGCCCTTGCCCTCGCTTGGCTCAAGCCCTCTTAAACTTTCCCCTTAGGTGGCATCGCGAAGGACGACATGCGTTGTGCGCGGGCTAAGCCGAGCATCATCGACTTCTCGCCGCGACTAGCGACATATCGAGCGAAGCCCCTGGGTATGCGAGAGAGGGATGGGTGCAGAGGGACTTCGTCTACAAGGTTGTTAGAGGGAGCCCACGGCAGTGGATCGAGGCTTCGCTGAGAACATCTGCTTTACAGCGTTGCTAAAAATGTGAGCACTACGTCCAGTGCTCGATGGTATTGGAGGGGTAATGGCCCCGCTCTCTGCGAGCTGAGGGCGAGGCGCGAGTCCACCGCGTTAGCCTGAGCTCATGGAGCACTTCCTCGCGAGATGGCCTG
>DAIQQE010000192.1:0-1868 GCA_036786905.1 Candidatus Nezhaarchaeales archaeon
GTTTATAGAGGTCGCACAAAGACCTTTAAGCTCGTAGCAGTCTCGAGCGACATCAAGATAAGCCTAGACTCGATAGACGACTGCCCCTGTTTCTCGTGCGCAAATCTATCGCGATGCGGTAGCGGACAACCGATAAGCCCAGAGAAGTGTGAAGACCTGACTCAGTGGCTCTTAAAGTCGTAAGCTAATGATTGTTATGTCGAGAAGATGGAAGATCGAGAGGTCGAGGGATCATTATCGCAAAATGGCAGAAAGCTTGGGGCTTAGGTCCCGTGCCGCCTTCAAGCTGATAGAGATGATCGAGAGGTTCGATGTAATTAAAGAGGGACAGGTCGTCTTGGATATAGGGGCTTATCCTGGAGGGTGGTTGCAAGTGGCTTCTCGGGCTACAGGTCCCAACGGCCTCGTAATAGGAGTGGACATTAAGCCCATTAAAGAGCTCGGAAGACCCAACGTCAAGACAATAACAGGGGATGTCTGCGATGAGAGCTTACACGAAGAGCTCGAGAAGATGACGTCCGGCAAGGTCGATGTGATACTGTCAGACGCCTCACCGAAGCTAACGGGCGCGTGGGCGACTGATATGGCACGACACGAACACATAGTTCAATGTGTAATTAAGCTCGCCGATAAGCTCCTTAAAAAAGGAGGGGTTGCCGTGATAAAGGCCTTTCAAGGGAGTGGGTTAGATGACATGTTGTCGGCTCTGCGACAGCGGTTCGAGAGGGTGCGCTTGTTTAAGCCCAAAGCCTCACGGCCAACAAGCAGGGAGATATATTTGATATGCATGGGCTTTCTGGGCGACGAAGAGGGGCGGCGAATATAAGTATGTGGCAACAGTAAGCGTGTCAAAGGCCATGAGCATAAAGGTTCCCCTTGAGCTCTCGTACGAGGGCAAGGTCAAGCTGCTATTGCCAGATGGATCGATCCTAGGGGAAGAGGCTAGGAAGGCAGTATTTTACAATCCATTAATGTCCTTTTCGCGCGACCTATCCATTTGCGTATTAAAGGCATACGCAAGCATCACTGGGAAGAAGAGCTTGCGAGTGGCGGAGCCATTGACTGCGAGCGGCGTCAGAGGTATAAGATACGCCAAGGAGGTCGAAGAGGTCGAAGAGGTAGTCCTGTCCGACGTCAATCCAATGGCAGTGAGAGTGGCGAGGGTCAACGCTTTCTTGAACCAAGTCCACAAAAAGGTTGTTGTGAAGCTATCGAATGCGAACCCTTTATTATCGAAGTATGACGCTAAGGGGAAGAGATTCGACTTCGTCGATATAGACCCCTTTGGCTCACCCGCACCTTACGTGGACGCGGCTATCAGGTCGACGGTTATAGGAGGTGTAATAGCGCTGACCGCCACGGACATGCCTCCTCTATGTGGCATCTATCCTCGCGTGGCGTTGAGGAAGTATGGAGGTCTATCCTTGAAGACCGAATACTGCCACGAACTAGCCGTCAGGCTAGTGCTAGGCCTGCTATGTAGAGAAACCGGAAAGTACGAGCTGTCGATAAAGCCATTAATTGTCCACAGCACGAGGCACTACATCAGGGTCTTCGCTCAATTGATTCCTTCTAAGGAGAGCGCGGAGAACATCGGCTTAGTGTACCATTGTCGTAACTGCTTGCATAGGCGCATAGTGAAACTCGAAGATGTACCATCGATAAACGGCTCGTGCGAGAACTGCGGTCACTCTATGGGAATTGCAGGCCCTTTATGGATAGGCCCTCTATTCGACAAAGTGTTCTGTGAGGAGGTCGTTAAGGTGGCGAGCTCCTTAGACCTGCCCAATAGAAAAGAGCTTGAGAAAGTTCTAAAGCTGATAACGAGCGAAGCAGATGGTCCTCCGACTTTCTACACTATAGACACC
>DAIQQE010000047.1:0-8991 GCA_036786905.1 Candidatus Nezhaarchaeales archaeon
CGAGCTCATTGAGAGGCCCACAGCGATAATTCGGGAGCTCCACGTGTACGGCCCTGAGGTGCCTGTGGGTTGCGAGGACGAGGACGCCTGGCAACACAGAGGGCTCGGGAGGGGATTGATGGCCGAGGCCGAGAGGGTAGCCGCTGAAGAGCTGGGGGCGAAGAGGGTGGCAGTCATAAGCGGCGTGGGCGCGAGGCCCTACTTCTACTCCTTGGGCTACAGGAGGCTGGGTTCCTATGTCGTCAAGGACTTATAAAAAAAGGGGGTTCAGTAGATCGCCCACCCTGCGTGAGTTCCTCTTACTCTGATTATCTGCTTCTCTAGGACTGCGTACACAACCACGGCGTTTATGACCCCGAGCATGTCGCCCTCTTCTACGATGCCGTCCCTTAGCGGCAGGAATATCGCTTTTTCGAAGAGCCTCTCGCCCTCGACGGGTTGGGGTTTGCCCTCGGATCCGTGGAGGCCGAGTAATATGCCAAGCGCGTGCCTAGAGATGGGACAGGTCAGCGTTATCTCCTTTGGAAAGAGCTTGACGGGGTCTATCCTTATCACGGCTGGTTGCCCGGCCTTGACCTCAACGCTTTCGTTGGCGATCACATTTATCCACCTACCAGCCGTGCTCAAGATGTACTCCAGCATCTCGTTGGCGTGTTCAGTCTTCTTCACCTCGCCAGTCCTCTTGCTTACGTACTTGATCACGAACTTCTCTCGCATGTGCGATGGAACCATCCGAACGATCCCCACAATTGTTGTGGCATTCTTATCTTATTAATTCTATCACCTCGAGGTCGACGGTCCTGAGACGAGACTTCGAGGACTACAATCAATTAAAAGCAGCGAAACAAAAAGTCGATCCCAAGTTCCCTGTAGCGAGGCCGCATCAGAGCGCGCTCTCTTGACCTCGCCTTAGCGCACAACCCTTTTAAATGAAGCCCCAAGGCCTTAGAGGTCGTGGGGTAGGGCCGTTGATTGATGAAGCGTACCTGAAGCCGACACCCCTTGCACAATCATATCACCCCGAGATAGTGGAATGCGCAAAGAAGCTGGGCCAAGGCCTATCGGCGGAGCAAGCCGTCAAGAGCGTGTACCTCTTCGTCAGAGACAGGGTCAAGTGGACCGTGGAGAGAGTCAAGCCGGCGATCGAGGTTCTGAGGAGCGGGAAAGGCGTTTGCTTTAACAAGGCCAGTTTGCAGATAGCCCTGCTAAGGGCCATCGGTATACCAGCTAGGTACAGGCTAGAAGAGATCTCGTCGCTGGCCTTGAAGCCCTACCTCCCGAGAGAGCTTTACAACCTTCTCCCCAAGACAGTTATCCACGCTCTGGCCGAGGTCTACTTAAATGGGCGCTGGCTCGGTTGTGATGCGACGCTGGACGCACCTCTCTCGCACCCCCTTTGGAAGAGGGACTGGGAGCCCGGCATGGATCTTTCCTGCATACCCTCTGCGTTTAAAGTCAAGGTCTTGGGCACCTACCCGGACTTACCCAGCGCTCTCGTGTCTGAGCCGATGAGGGATCTGCTCTCTGAAGAGGAGTCCGTGGCGAGGGTCGAGGAGCACTTGGAGAGACTTAGGGCCATGGGGCCCGACGAGAAGCTGAAATACTTCACGAAGGCGTGGGGGCCGGAGGTCATTTCTAGATTGATCAGGAGGGCCATGCGATGAACGAAGAGGTTGTTGGAATAACTAAGAGGGTCGTGGAGCTGAAGGAGAAGGGACGAGGAAGCAAGTTCCCCCACTGGCTGGCCTGCCACCCCTGCTTCAACCCAAGAGCCCACTTCTCCTTCTCGCGCATACACTTGCCGGTCGCTCCTAAGTGTAACATTCAGTGTGGCTACTGCAAGAGGGGCATAGACAAGTGTGAGTACAAGCCAGGGGTCGCTTGCAAGATAATGAGTCCAGAAGAGGCCGCCAAGCTAGTGGACGAAGCGGTCAAGAAGGACGAGAGGCTCAAAGTCGTGGCAGTAGCCGGGCCTGGAGAGCCCCTCTTCAACGAAGAGACCTTCGAGATCCTCAGGCTGGTGAACGAGAGGCACCCCGACCTCATAAAGTGCGTTGCAACAAACGGCCTCTTGCTCGAGGAGAAAGTTCCCCTGCTCAAGAACCTTCAGGTCAGGGCGGTCACCGTAACCATCAATGCGTTGGACCCCGAGGTGGCATCCAAGATCTACGAGTTCATAATCTTGGACGGTAAGGTGATAGAGGGCCTCGAGGCCTCTAAAATACTAATAGATAGGCAACTGAGAGGGCTGAAGGCCTCTGCGGACCACGGCTTGGTCGTCAAAGTGAACACCGTGCTCACACCTGGCCTGAACGAGAGAGAGGCCGTGGAGGTAGCCAAGAAGGCAGCTGAGCTCGGGGCTTTCCTGCAGAACATAATCCCTCTGATACCACTCCACTCTTTCAAGGACCACAGGCCGCCGACTTGCGAAGAGCTGAAGAGAGCGAGAGAGGAGGCGTCGAAGTACATACCGCAGTTCAGGCTGTGTAAACAATGCAGGGCTGACTCCTACGGGATACCGGGCTTCGAGAGGAGGGAGAGGGCCAAGGATCAAGAGCTCTACCTGATGTTCCATGCTTGATCCTTGAGCCGTGAGCCTAGCCAAGGCCTCAAATGCCATGGACTACCTCAAGAGGTCGCCTGAGGTTCTATGACTTAACGACGCGAACCTCTATGACCACTTATCGAGTTGTTGCCCATAATTGAGGCATCGAGCCGCCGCAGAAGGTAAGCGGGCACGCGTCGACATTTTTCCCTCGACTTAGAGCCAAGGCAAGTTATATAACGGACGACCTCCAACAATTACTTGAGCGAAAATGGCTTGGCCCGCTTCTTCGCGAGTTGAAGAGGTTCTCTCATTTTTGGAGAAGGCCAAAGAGGAGGACGTGGACCCTCGCTCGGGGAGGTTATTCGCCTACGTCTACGAGGCAGGCGATGAGAACATAAGGAAGGTCGCGCAAAAGGCCCTTTTGGAGTACGCCGAGAAGAACTTGCTGGACTTCACCGTATTCAGGAGCGCCTTGTTCTTCGAAAGAGAGGTGGTGGGCTTTGCAAAGGCCCTCATGCACGGGGGTCCGGAGGTCGTCGGCTCCTTCACCTTTGGCGGGACCGAGAGCATAATGCTGGCCGTAAAGGCCGCGAGGGACCACTACAAGAAGAGGGAGGGGACCTCGAGGGTTCCCAAGATATTGGCCCCGGTGACTATCCACCCCGCCTTCTTAAAGGCGGCCGACTATCTGGGCTTGAAGGTTGTGAGGCTCCCGATAAGGGAGACCAAAGCGGACGTGGACGTTTTCGCGGAAGCTGTGGACGAGGAGGTGGCGCTGATAGCTCTCTCGGCACCCAATTGGCCCTTTGGAACCGTAGACCCCGTAGAGGAGATAGCCGAGATAGCCATGGACAAGAAGGTGCTCCTGCACGTCGACGCCTGCCTAGGCGGATTCATCCTCCCGTTCTTCGAGATGCTCGGGGAGCCCGTCCCCAAGTTCGACTTTAGGGTCGAGGGCGTGACCTCGATCTCCCTCGACTATCACAAGTACGGTTATGCCCCTAAGGGCGCCTCGGTCGTGCTCTTCAGGGACCCCGAACTCAAGAAGTGCTCGATGTACGTCGATGTATCCTCTCCAGGCTACGTGTTTGTAAATCAAGCCGTTCTGTCATCGAGGCCTGAGGGGCCGTTGGCCGCGGCCTTCGCTGTGATGAAGTACTTGGGCGTTGAGGGGTACAAGAGGCTGGCGGAGAAGGTCTTGAGGGCGAGGAACGTGATCTACCACGGTTTGAAGGAGCTGGGCTTCGAGAGCGTGGGGAGGGTCGAGAGTAGCGTGCTTGCCCTCTACAACAACGACGTCGACTTGATAGGATTCGTCAGCAACATTAAGAGGCTCGGGTGGTACGTCAGCTTGCAGAGGGGGTTGAGGGAGCACGGCATCCCAGACAACATCCACTTAGTCATCAGCCCAATACATGCTGACGTGGCGGACGCCTTCCTGAGCGACGCTAAGAAGGCCCTCGAAATGAAGCCCGAGGTGAGCGCGAAGCAGATCTACGACATGATCGAGAGGGGCGCTTTCGACGAGCTGGTGAAGGGACTGCAAGAAGGGACCATAGACTCGAGTATCATACCGAAGGTGCTTGAAGTAATCCCCGAAGACGTGGCGGTGGAGTTCGTCAAGACTACGGTCATTGAGTGGTTCAAATGAGGGCCCTATTAACCATAGGCTTTATACTCATAGTCTTCGTCTCTCAAGCCGTTTGGGTGACGTTTTCTCCGGTCTTAACCCAGGTCTCTCAAGAGATCAATGTCTCAGTCGAGATGCTGGGCTTCCTTGCCATAACCTACCCCATCTTCTTCCTCATATTAACCGTGCCTAGCGGGATGCTACTAGACAAGGACTTCAAGCGGTGGCTTCTCTTCGGCGTGGTGACCACATTCTTCGCCGCCGTCGGGAGGTTCTTGAGCTCGAACTACTATTGGCTCTTGGCGTGCCAGCTCAGCGGAGCCATCGGGCAACCATTTCTATTAAACGCCTTTGTGCCCTACGCATCGCAACTTTACGAGGAGAGGAGGACCGTCATAATCTCTGTCCTCAGCCTATCGATGTACCTCGGAACGATATTCGCGCTGGCCTCCGGGTTGGAGCTGTACAGAGCGAGCGGGCTGAAGGCACTCTTCTTGCCCACGGCGGTCATAGCGCTGGCTGGCTTTCTCTGCGTCCTCGTCTCCATCGGGAGAGTGAGACTTTACGTCGCTGAAAGGCTTGTGCTAAAGGGCTTTAGGGCAATATTGAGGAGGAGAGACCTATGGATCTTAGGCATGATACTCGGGCTCGGAGTAGCGACTTTCGACAACCTCGCGACCTGGCTTGAGCCCGCGCTGGACAGCGTCCAGCTAGGAGAGATCGCCGGGGATGCCGTGGCCCTCTCGATAATCCTCGGCCTTGTCGGCGTAGCTGTGATCCCGGACAGAGTGGCCAAGAGGAGCCTCAGGACCATCTACTTAAGGTCAATAACTCCGCTGATTGCCGCGTTCTTCGCGACGTTGATCTTCTTCGTCGACAAGGCATTGGTGTTCGCGCTCATGGGCACGGGCGGTCTCCTAATGCTACCAGCTTACCCAATAATAATGGATTGGATCGGGAGGTTTTGCGACAAGGAGGTTCATGGAAGTGCGACGGGCTTTGTCGGCTTAATTAGCAGGGTCCCGTCCGTCGCACTGACGATGGGGGCCATGTATTTCATAAGCCATGCTAAGCTCTACTTCACCTACATCACCGTGCCGGTGTTGACGGCCTCCATGCTGACGCTATTATTGCCCAATGATCGCAAGCTCGCCGTGCCTCAAGGCCCTCGAACGCTCACCGGTCATACAGCTAATCTAGACCACGACTAGCTCGTGCTTGACGCGCGTCGATCAGAGGTAGGGATTTGATGGTGGCATTGAGCATCGAACAAAGAGTATTTAAAGGCGCGAAGCACTCACTCTCGTGAACCCCACGGACGATAAGTTTGTCCTCGACAAGCTTGAGGGGTGATGAATTGTCACGGGGTCGCTCCCGCGCTTCGAAAGCTAGGAATCAGCCGCCAGCTCAAGAAAAGCGGGGTGGGGCTTCACGGCGAGAGCCTCATTGCGCGAGTTGAGCCCTAGGTGTTTGAGCCTCTTGGTCGCCTCTTTAAAGTCCGACGAGGAGTTGGCTAAGGAGTTGAAGAGGACTTTAGACAGCTTGGGCGTGAGCGCGGGCAAGTTCTCCAAGTTGTCCGGCATACCGCTCAGCACGATAAAGAAGGTCTTGGGCGGGAGGGGCGGCATAACTTTATCCACGCTCAGGAAGATATTGAAAGCTATGGAGATGATGGAGGGGAAGCCTGCGAAGCCTTTTGTGGCCGTAATAGCCGCCGTGACCACGCTGAGCAAGTTGCGCCATCCGGCTTTAAAGCTCCAAGACCAAGTCGTAGAGGTTAGGGGGTATGGCGTCTCGACGCTCGATGAGGCCATCAAGGCCTCGCTGAGGGCCCAAAGCGATGGCGCAGCTGCCATAATATGCGCCCCGATAGTCGCTCACTTAATAAAAGACTTGGTCTCGCTCCCGATAGTGACGCTTGACATCTGCGACGAGGACATAGAGCGAGCCGTTAGGATCGCAGCCCAAAAGATAGCTCAGGGCTCTTGAAGCTAAATAGGCCTCATGCGTAATCGTGGCAGGAAGGAATTTAGCCCCCTCACGTTAGCTTAAAACAGAGGTGAAGTTTTTGAACCATAGCGAAGTCTTAGATAAACTACTAAAAAGGGAGGTCAAGCTCTACGAGGTCGAGGGCCTCGTAGGCGACGTCAACAAGGCCGCCGAGATAAGGAGGCTCTTCTTGGAGAAGGTGCTAGGCGTCCAGCTCAAGAACATAGGTTACTACTCCATGGACCTCAACGTGACGGCCAAGCGCAACATAGAGAGCCCCATAGGCGTTGGCCAGATACCCATGGGCATAGCTGGCCCCCTCAGGGTCAAGGGGGACTACGCAGACGGGGAGTACTACATACCCCTCTGCACGACCGAGGGGGCTTTGGTGGCGAGCGTCAACAGGGGATGCTCGGCGATAACGGAGTCTGGAGGGGCTAGGGCGAAGATAATAAGGGACTACATGGCTAGAGCGCCTCTCTTCATAACACCAAGCGTTGATCACGCCTACAAGCTAGTCCAGTGGGTCAGGGAGCACAGAAAGGAGGTGGAGGAGGTGTTCAACAGCGTAGACCCCTACGTGAAGCTGATAGACGTGCAGCCCTGGATCGTCGGGAGGAACGTGTGGCTTCGCTTCACGGCGAACACGTTTGACGCAATGGGCATGAACGGCGTCACGTTGGCGTGCGACAAGACCGGGAGGTTCATAGAGGAGAGGGTGAAGTTCGCGAGGATGGTCAGCCTGAGCGGGAACCTCTGCGTGGACAAGAAGCCCAGCGCTGTCAACTGGCTCTTGGGCAGGGGCAAGACCGTCGTCGCAGAAGCGGTCATAAAGAGGGAGGTGGTGATGGAGAAGCTGAAGACTACTCCGGAGGACGCAGCTGACGTGTGCATCAGGAAGAACCTGCTGGGGAGCGGCCTCGCGCACGCCTACGGCCTCAACGCCCACGTCGCGAACATAGTCGCCGCCATATTTATAGCGACTGGGCAGGACTGCGCACAAGTCGTCGAGTCGTCTATGGCCATAACGACGGCTGAGGTTACGTCGGAAGGCGACCTCTACGTCTCGGTGACCATGCCCTCGCTCGAGGTCGGGACCGTGGGGGGCGGCACGGGGTTGCCGACGCAGAGAGAGGCCTTGGCGATAATGGGTTGCGCGGGGCCGGGGAACCCGCCGGGCTCCAACGCCAAGAAGTTCGCTGAGATAGTGGCTGCGGCCTGCCTAGCCGGTGAGGTCTCGTTGCTCTCAGCGCTGGCGGCAGGCCACTTGGCCCAGGCCCACGCCCGGCTCGGGAGAGCCGCTAGGGCTTGACCTTGCTCGACTTGCACAAGGCGCTGAGGTGGCATTTAGAGCACGACGGGTTCCTAGCCTTGCACACTTCTCTACCAAACTTTATCAAGGCCAAGTGGAAGAGCGCCCTCTCCTGAGGCGGGACGAAGGACTCAAGAGCAAGCCTCACCTCTTCGTAGCCGGCCTTCTCGTCAACCAGCCCGACTCTCTTGACCACCCTCTCTATGTGAGTGTCCACGGGGATGACTGGGGCCCGGGACTTGAAGGCCAGCATGACGTCGGCCGTCTTGTAGCCCACGGCTGGGAGCTCCATGAGCTTTGCCCTAGCGTCGCTGAAGGGCATGGAGAGGAAGTCGTCTATGCTCACGCCCCAAGACTTCAGCCTCTCGGCTATCTCCTTGATCCTTCGGGCCTTGACCCTGTAGAGCCCGGCGACCCTCAGGACCTCTTCGAGCTCCGACGCATCGGCCCTCAGGACGCCGTCGACCGTCACTAGACCCCTCTCCCTCATGTTCTTCATGGCCCTCTCGACGTTCTTCCAATTAGTGTTTTGAGACACTATCGTGCCTATCAACAACTCGAAGGAGCTTAGAGCCTCGAACTTCTTCAATATGGGCCTCACGTCGTTGTAGAAGAGCCTCGCGACGCCGAGCAGCTCAGTCCTTAAATCACGGCCCTCCGTCGTCACTTCAACGAGCCCCCAAACACTCTTACTGAGGGGCCAGCTTATTGAGAGTAACTGCTCGCCTCGCTTTTCGAGAGGAGGCACTTTAGACCCCAATCAAGGCTTGTGAAAGCGTTATATAGGCAACCCAGCGACTCCTCCCACGAAGCCCGAGGCGGGCTCGCATGATGCCGGCGTCTATGAAGCGCTACGTGGTGGCCCTTTGTCACAATTGCGGGGAGCCGCGAGTGGTGAGAATGCCCGCGAGGTCGTTCCTGTGCTTTAAGTGCGGCTCTCGAAACGCTGTATCGAAGGTCAAGTTTATAGGGGCCACTGACGACATAGACGAGGCCACATACATAGCCAAGAAGTTCAGGCTGGGGAGGCTCTGCACGTGATCCTGAGGTGCGGCGAGAGGTAGGCTCGAGAAGTGCGCGCGTCAAGGCATTTGATAGTGTGTTGCGGGGCCAGAGTTGAGATAGTGGGCTCAGAAGTTAGGGTACTCGACGAGCCTCTGACTAAGCGCTGTCCGTTGCAGGCGATGGCTTATGGCTACGAGGAGATTGACAAAGACGTGGTTAAGAAGAAGGTGGAGATGAAGATGGGGGAGCTGGGCTTCGCCTCTAAGGACAGGGCCTTCATAGCCGAGCCTCGAGTGCCCTATGGCGCCTCGGAGATGATCATGTCGTGCCTTGAAGAAGGGCTCTTCGACTGTGCCGTCACCGTGTGCGAGGGGGCAGGGACCGTCTTGGCGCACACCCCAGAGCTGGTCCAGATGATAGGGGCCTTCTTGTCGGGAATAGTCGAGACGACGCCGGTTCCGGAGATCATTGAGAAGTTGAAGGACAACGGCGGGGTGATATTAGACG
>DAIQQE010000193.1:0-1831 GCA_036786905.1 Candidatus Nezhaarchaeales archaeon
CCTCTGGAGGGGGTGGAGGCCTTACGTCAAAAGAGTGCTGCGCTTCGTTCACGCCGTCCATACGGTCTCGAGGCTCGAGGCGCAACTAGTCAAGAGGGACTTCATGATAGATGCCGTACCCATAGAGAATGGCGTCGAAGAGTGGATCTTGGGCGTCTCTTGGTCCCCCTCGAACTACGTCATGTATAGCGGTCGCGTCGAGCGGTACAAGAACGTTCACAGGCTGGCAAAAATAGTCAAGATACTCAACACCGACTTTGGGATGGATCTCGAGTTGAAGATTTTTGGATCGGGCCCTTTTGTGGACGACTTGAACGAGCACCTGGCTAAGATCGAGATGCGATGCCGCGTCAGCCCGCTGCAACCATTTGAAGACTACATCAAGAGCTTGTCCAAGGCCTCCTTGTTCGGATTGCTGTCTGAGAAGGAGTCCTACCCTCAGTCGATCAACGAGGCGAACGCCATAGGCGTGCCGGTAGTGGTCGTCGAGCCCTGGGGCCTCAACTTCTCGGGGAGGAGCAGGACCCTGATAACCAAGCTGAGCAAGAGCGACGAGGAGATAGCCAAAGAGATAGCGGCCTTCTTGGACGATGCCGAGGAGCAACCGAGGTCGGCGGTCCCGACGTGGAGCCAAGTCGTGGACGCCTACATCGAGGAGCTGTACTGCCCGCGAGGGAGCTGAGTTTGGCCTAAAGTCTAAGCATGAAAGGCTTTGAGGCGTAAAAATGGGTAAAGGACTTGCCTTGGTAACCGGAGGTGCGGGCTTCATAGGCAGCCACATAGTGGACAGGCTCGTCTCCAATGGCTGGAGGGTCAGGATACTGGACAACTTCAGCAGCGGGAGGGTGGAGAACGTCGAGCACCACCTCGGTAGCAGAGGCTTGGAGGTAATGGAAGGAGACCTGAAGGACTTCAGGGTCGCCGAGAGGGCCGTCGAGGGAGTAGACGTCGTCTTCCACTTCGCTGCTAACCCGGAAGTGAGGGTCAGCGCGACCAACCCAGAAGTCCACTTCAACGAGAACGTGGTCGCGACCTTCAACTTGCTGGAGGCCATGAGGAGGGGAGACGTTAGGGAGCTCGTGTTCGCCTCCTCCAGCAGCGTCTACGGGGAGCCCGACGAGATACCCGTGGGCGAGGACGCCCCTCTGAAGCCCGTCTCCGTCTACGGGGCTAGCAAGGCCGCTTGCGAGAGCCTGATCCGCGCCTACTCCAAGCTCTACGGCATAAAAGCAGTGGTGTTGAGGTACGCTAACGTCGTGGGCCCAAGGCTGAGGCACGGAGTGGTGTGGGACTTCGTGGTCAAGCTCAAAAGAAATCCAAGGGAGCTGGAAGTGCTCGGCGACGGGAAGCAGGTGAGGAGCTACGTGTACGTAGACGACGCCGTGGAGGCGACCATGCTCGCGTGGAGGAGGGCTAGCAACGACTTCGAGGTCTACAACGTAGCCTCCGAGGACTGGATAACGGTTGACGAGGTCGCAGATGAGGTTATGAGGGCCATGGGGTTCAGGAGCGTGACGAAGGTCTATAGGCCAGTCCTGCATGGCGTGGGCTGGCCGGGCGACGTGAAGAGGGTAGCGCTGAAGATAGAGAGGCTGAAGGCCCTTGGCTTCAAGCCGGCCATGAACTCGAGGGAGGCCGTTAGGGCTACTGCAAAGAAGCTCCTGGAAGAGCTAGGCCGTTTATAGCGAAGGCCTTAGATGGTGGAGGACAATTAGTGTTGGCTGAGAACAGGGCTGTCGATTGGCTGAGTGGTCGCCGTCAAGACTCATAATTCCATCTGGCTTTAACGAAAGCGAAATGGTTAGGGCAATAAATTATTGCACTTAAGAAC
>DAIQQE010000194.1:0-1819 GCA_036786905.1 Candidatus Nezhaarchaeales archaeon
GGCCCGAGGTGGACTCCGTAGCTCTGGGAATTGCCTCACTTGGCGAGGCCAAGTATACCCTCGAGTTAGCGCGACAACTGGCTATGAAGAGGGCCAACCCCTAAGCTAGGCCACGCTTGAACGCTAGGCTCCAAGCAGCCATCAAAGCCCCCTTCTCGGCCCTCGACGTGTCGTCTGCGGCCCCTATCAGGATGACGTCTCCGTCCGATGGCTTGAAGACGTCGACTATGGAGCGCGCGACGCCGGGCCACTTGGCCTCCACGTCCTCCTCCACCATCGGCATCACGAGCCTCCCGCCCCTTAAAGCGATGGTTATGAGCGCACTGGCCCCCCTCCTAACGGCCTCGTCTCTGAGCACTACGGCGTCCGCCTCGTCTGCGGCCCCCTTGACCAAGACCCCGACCCCCTTTCCCTCGAGCCCGAACTCCTCGACCGGAACTTCTGCCACGCTGGGGATCCTCGACGTCAGGATCTCCGCCACCTCTCGACCTAAAGGAGTCAGGGAGCAGCCCTTCTTGGACTCCTCTATCAAGCCCGCAGACTTCATCCTCGAGAGGAGGGTCCTCGTGGTCCCCTCGCCCAACGACAACGTCCTCGATAGCCTCACCCTACCAATGGTCCCCTCCCTCAAGAGGAGGGCGAGGAGCTTGATGACGTGGTACTCGTCGAACTTCGGAGAAGGCCCGGGCAAGGAGCTCGACGCGACCCTCTCGACCACGTCGACGACCCTCTCCAAACTCATTAAGGCACCACGTGCTACTACTGTCGCCGGGGCTCTTTAGCTTAATCGTTGGCCTTAGCCTAATTATTGGGCAAACGGTTCAGGCACTGCCCGTGGTAGTGCTTGGAGTAGAACTCCCCCACCTCAACGTAGCGCCCGCAGTATGGGCACAGGACCCTCTTATTCTCGTTGGAGAGCTTTACCTCCAATAACGAGCTGAGCAAGAGGTGGTCCCTCCTAGGCTATTCCTCAAGGACTCTTAAAAACATGCTGTCTGCGAAGGGCTTCGAGCCCCGAGAAGGCCAGCTCCTGCCTCACGACCTAGGAAAGACTATGACCCCCTCCGTCGGGTCCCCCAAGACCTCTGCCTCGCCCACGAAGTACTTGAACGCCGTGTAGGCCGCCATCACTGCGTCGAGCTCGTGGACGCTCTTGGCCCCCTCAATCCTCAAGCCCATCTTCCTTAGGCCCTCCAAGGCCTCGCCGAGCCCCCTCCTGGGGGGCACGATCCCTAGGGCCCTGAAGCCCCCCGTGGGGAAGACCTCTATGACCTCGAAGCCCCTCTCCTCCAGCACCCTCTTCAGCTCGATGCCCCTAGTCGTCAGCCTGACCATGCTCGGGAGGTTCAGAGGCAACACCATGAACCCCCTCCTCCTGGCCTCCAAGTCGCACCTCCTGAAGGGCCCTCCGCTCACGGCGAAGGAGAGCGGGGCGTCTATCGCCACGACCCTGGGCCTAACGCTGAGCGCTAGTCCAAGCAGCTCCTCGTCCTTCTCCACGATGCCGGTCTCGCACGATAGGTCCCGGGACGACAAGACGCAGTAGCCCGAGGGCCTCTCGTCCGAGGCCGCGAGGTCTATCCCTAGGAAGAGCAACTCGCCCCGTGCTTAACAGGGCGAGGCGATTTATAGGTGCAGTGGGCGTAAGCGACTCTCGCTCTTCGAGGGCCTTCGACCGCATGTCCTCGGTAAGGATTTCTACGCCCTCTGCGACTTTATATCGGACGAAGCTGCTCTGTGCTGGGCCCGTAGCTCAGAATGGACAGAGCGCCGGCCTCCGGAGCCGGAGGTCCCGGGTTCAAATCCCGGCGGGCCCGCT
>DAIQQE010000005.1:0-38574 GCA_036786905.1 Candidatus Nezhaarchaeales archaeon
TACACAAATGGGTGGCACTCGAGGACCTCGAGGTAATAGAGGTAACGACGCACCCGCTAAGCGACCTCGTGAGGGTGGAGGACAAGTACGGCAGAGTAGCGTTGAGCAAGGCCCCCGACAAGACTGATGGCGCCCCGGCCGGGATTTGAACCCGGGTCGCAGGCTCGACAGGCCTACATGCTAGACCGGGCTACACCACCGGGGCTTGCCCTTTCATATTTTGAGGGGCTTTATTTAAGCATTTGTTCTCCTTGGCCGATTCAGCTTATATATCGCCTCGACCGCCTTTATAGTGATGATGAGGGCTGGATTGGCGGACTCGGTGAAGAAGGTTTCTGGTGCTGATCTCTAGACGTGACTTCTTGGGTCGTCAACGGCGTGCGAGGCCTTCTGCTCGCTTTGAACGTGAGGAATTCTAGGAAAACCTTAAATTTCCTTTGCGCATCTCCGTTGAGTTAGGGCCCGTAGCTCAGCCCGGCAGAGCGCCCGGCTCATAACCGGGTGGTCGTGGGTTCAAATCCCACCGGGCCCATTAGGTGCTCGGAGAGGGCCCCGGTAGCTCAGAGGGAGAGCGTCCGGCTGAAGACCGGATTGTCGTGGGTTCGAGTCCCACCCGGGGCACCAACAATTCATTTTTAAGGCTTGAGAACAACTCATAAAAGCCGGCTCTCTAGATCCACCCTCTATCCGAGCTGGCAACGCCATGGTCAGGGTAGTCTTCGACGAGGCGTTCTATAGGGTTTACAGTAGCGACCCCGCCGCTGCACCTGGTAGGATCGAGAGCGTCGTGAACGAGATCAGGGGTCTATTTGAGTTCGTGGGCTGTGGGCCTGCCTCTGAGAGCGACGTCCTACTGGTTCACACTCCTGACCACGTTGAGAGGGTCAAGGAACTCGAGGAGGTCTACTCGATAGCCCTACTAGCCGTTGGAGGCGCCATTAAGGCGGCTGAAATAGCGCTAGACGGCGAGCCGGCCTTTGCCTTGATAAGACCTCCAGGACACCACGCCAGCAGAGGCCACTCTTGGGGCTTCTGCTACTTCAACAACGTAGCGATAGCCGTTGCGAAGATGCTTTCTTTAAAGCGCGTCGAGAAGGTTTTGATAATCGACTTCGACCTCCACTTCGGCGATGGGACGGCGGACGTATTCTCTGGAAGCAGGAACGTCGAGTACTTCCACTTGCCCCACGGGCCTCGAGAAAGACAGCTGAGCTCTCTCAAGGCCTTCCTCGACAAGAAGGAAAAGTACGACCTAGTGGCCGTCTCGGCCGGCTTTGACAGACACGAGGAGGACTGGGGCGGTTTGTTGAGGACCAGCGACTACTACGAGATTGGCAAGATGTTGAGGGAGTTCTCGTTGAAGAAGTGCGGAGGGGCCGTCTTCGCCGCCCTAGAGGGAGGGTACAACCACGCCGTGCTCGGGAAGAACGTTAGAGCGCTCTTAGAGGGCCTAAAGGTCGCACCACGTTGGGGGTAGAGCTAGAATGGAGGTCTACGAGGTCTTAGCCAAGCGCGTCGAAGGGAAGGAGTTGACGCGCGAGGAAGCTCTCTTGTTGGCAGAGGCGAGCTTTGATGAACTTCCACTACTGCTGAGCGCCGCCCTCATGGTTCGCCTAAGGCACTTCGGAAGGGTCACGACGTATTCTAGGAAGGTCTTCGTGCCCCTGACCAAGTTCTGCAGGAACCAATGCGCCTATTGCGGCTTTAGAGTTCAGAGAGGCGAGCCTTACATGAGCTTCGAGGAGGCCATGAAGATTGTAAAGGAGGGTGAGAGGGTGAGAGCTAAAGAGGTCCTCGTGAGCACGGGCGAGAAGCCCGAGGAGGTGCACATAGAGGCGAGGAGGGCGCTCAAGTCGATGGGCTACAGCTCTACCGTGGAGTACGTCAGGGACTTCGAGGAGAGGGTTCTGAGGGAGACCGAGGAGATGATGCCTCACACGAACATAGGCGTCTTGACTAAGTCGGAAATGGCTGAGCTCAAACCGCTTAACGCGAGCATGGGGCTGATGCTCGAGTCGATAAGTGAGAGGCTCATGGATAGCGGGATGCCGCATGAGAAGTCGCCGTCCAAGGACCCTAAGGTCAGGTTGAAGATGATAAAAGAGGCTGGCGAGTTGAAGATACCCTTTACTACTGGTATTTTGATAGGCATTGGCGAGACTTGGGAGGAAAGGGTTGACTCACTCATTGCCATTAAGAAGGTACACGATGAATACGGGCATATTCAAGAAGTCATAGTTCAAAACTTCATGCCTGAACCGGGGACGCCCATGGAGGATCACGGGCCTCCCAGCTTAATAGAAATGCTGAAGACCATAGCGATAGCCAGGCTAATCTTTGGAGGTGACGTCGCGGTTCAAGCCCCTCCAAACCTGAACTTAAGGGCCTATCACACGTACCTCGTGGCTGGGATAAACGACTGGGGCGGCATATCGCCTCTAACGCCAGACTTCGTCAACGCGGCCTACCCTTGGCCCAGCATACGCGAGGTCTACGAGAGGACGCAGGCCATGGGCTTCGAGCTACGCGAGAGGCTCCCAGTCTATCCAGCGTTTATCGCCAGAGGCTGGATCTCCGAGCTTTTAAGAGAGAGGGTCGAATCCCTCGTCGACGAAAAGGGTTTGGTGAGGAGGGGAGAAGACGCCTACTAACCTGAAGTTCTTGGAGCTCTTGCTCAAAAACCTAGATCCAGAGCTCTCGGAGGCGCTTGAAAAGGCCCTCTCCGGGAAGGCGATCGATGAGAGCGAGGCCTTGAGGTTGTTGAGCTCGAGCTACGAGGAGGCCTTAATTTTGGCCATGGTGGCAGACTACGCTAGGAAAATGTCCGTGGGCGATGTCGTCACGTTCGTGGTCAACAGAAACATAAATTTCACGAACGAATGTGTCGTTAGGTGCCTGTTCTGCGCCTACTCGAGGCCTTTGGGCTCTCCCGACGCGTATCTGCTCAGCGTCGAAGAGGTCATCTCCAAAGCCTATGAGGCCTGGAAGAGGGGGGCCACAGAGGTCTGCATCCAAGGGGCCATAAACCCCAAGGTGCCCGTCGACTACTATTTCAAGATATTGAGGGGGATTAAGGAGAAGGTCCCTCAAATGCACATACACGCCTTCTCCCCCCAAGAGGTCCACTACATAGCCTCGAGATTAGAGACAACCTATAGAGATGCTCTAAAGGCCCTTCGAGAAGCAGGGCTCGACAGCATGCCAGGAACGGCCGCAGAGGTACTCGACGACGATGTCAGAAAGACCATAGCCCCCAACAAAATCACGACCCATCAGTGGATCGAGATAATAAGGGAGGCCCACAAATTGGGCATCCCGACGACGGCGACGATGATGTACGGACACGTCGACGACGTCGTGCACAGAGTGAGGCACATGAAGATAATCAGGGACCTGCAGATGGAGACCAGGGGGTTCACGGAGTTCGTCCTCTTGCCCTTTGTCCACTTCAAGACTAGGCTCTACAGAGAGGGCTTGAGCAAGGCGGGCACGTCGTGGCTTGAAGATCTCAAGGTCCACGCAGTTGCGAGGCTCTTCTTCTTGAGGTGCATAAAGAACATCCAGGCCTCCTGGGTTAAGCTGGGCCCCAAGATGGCTCAGATGATGTTGCAGGCCGGGGCAAACGACATAGGGGGGACGCTGATGGAGGAGAACATCTCGAGAGAGGCGGGCTCTCCCTATGGGAGCTACATGGAAGTCCGGGAAATCGTGGATCTGATTAAGGGGATTGGGAGGACGCCAGCGCAAAGGACCACTACTTACGAGATAATAAGGGTCTACGATTAACGGAGCCGAAGTACCTGAATACCACGGCCTCAGCACAGCCTCTCTTGACTATGGAGGCGTAGACGTTCTTAGAGAACCTAAGGCCCAGCTCCTCGCCGTCCAGCACTATGAAGTTCGCTTGAGCTCCCTCCTCCAACACGTTGAGGGGAGCCTTCAAGTTCTTGACCTTGCAAATGTTCACCGTAGCCATCTTCAACACCTCTTCTGGATCCAAGCGAAGCCCTTGGAGCCTCGACGCATTGAATAGCGCTTCGAGCTCCCTCCAGATGTCGGGGTTCACCCAGCCTGCGTTGTCAGTTCCGAGGAGTAAATTCACCTCGTGCTCCGCTAATTGGGCTAACGGCGGGAGGCCCGAGGAGAACCACATGTTTGACCTGGGACAGAGGACCAAGCTCGTCCCTTTAGAGGACAGCTCGCGTATCTCGTCTTCCTCTAAGTAGACGCCATGAACTATCATGTCCGCCTCGAAGACTTCTAGGGCGAGCTTGAAGTCCCCCTTCTCGTGAGCTTCGGGGGTCTCGGAGACGTGGAGCGCTCTGAACAGGCCCTTCTCGGCGCACCTCTGCCTCATCTGGGCAAGCTCATCAACCGTGTATCTTAAGGGGGAGTCCAAGCCCAATCCGTCGGACCTCTCGAGGGCCTCCTCTAGAAGCAGAGAGCCGTCCGCTCTCCTCGGCCTAGTCAGGAGGACCGCATTTACTCCCCTTCGTCCCGAAGCCTGCCTAAGGCCATCCAAGGCCTCGGCCCTCTCGCAAAACACTATCGCCGTGTAGACGCCCTGCCTCGCCAGCTTGTCGAAAAGGCTCAGGGAGCTCCTCAAAACCTCTCGGGGACTTAGTTTTGCTATGAGCCTGTGTTTAAGGCCGTGCGGCTCGCTCACGAGCTCCGAGAGCCCTAAGTCCAAGCCGACCTCTTGAAAGGCGTAGTCCAACACGTGTATGTGCGCATTGACCAATGCTGGCATAGCGACGCCGCTCTTAAACGTCAAGCCCCTATTCTTGAAGCCGTCACCTATCGACTTCACGATCCCGTCCTCGAGCTCTATGCTCACCTTCTTCCGGATCCTGAGCTCGTTGCCCAGCAGTGCCATGCCCACGTTAATTATCATCTTCCTCACCCTCGATACCCGACGTTGTATATGAGGTGCACTTCGTTGCCGCACTGGCAGAGGCTCACGGACTTCAGCTCAAATATGGGCGACTCTTCCGTTGTGGAGAAGCCATCGCCCATGACCAAGCTCACGGCATCCCTACCGCCGAATATGTAGGGGGCTATCGTTACCCTCAGCTCATTGACCGCTCGGTCTTTGAATAGGTGCCATATGAGGTCTCCACCCCCTTCGACCATTACGGTTCTGTAGCCCAGCGAGCCTAGCGCCTCCATCGCCTTCTTCATGTCTATCGGCGGTCTTTTGGATAGGACCAAGACCTCGACGCCCATCTCCCTCAGTCTCTCGACCTTCTCTTGAGGGGCGCTCTCCGTCGTCAGGACTATGGTCTTGGAGATCTTCAAGGTGTAGACCCTAGCGGTCAAAGGAGCTCGAAGCAGGCCGTCTACGACTATCCTGTCGGGGTTCCTTCCCTCGACGTACTTCAACCTAAGAGAGGGATCGTCTATTATGACCGTGTTGGCCCCGACCATCACCGCATCGCACTGCGCCCTGAGCTCGTGGAGCCTCCTCAAGTCGTGAGGGCAGCTCAACTGACTGAACCTCGTCTTACTAGCTATTTTGCCGTCAATCGTCATTGTAGAGAAGACCACGACTCTCGGAGAGCCCATCAAGCTGTGCCCTCCTCGAGGATATCGATAGTCGCTGGGAGAAATTTGTAACGAGAGCTGCGGAGGTCCCTGCCCGGCTCGCTCACTCGGACTAGCTAGGCTCGAAGAGCACGAGAAGCGTCACATAAGGGGGAGTGGTGCGGGGGGTGGGACTCGAACCCACGAAGGCCTACGCCACGGGATGACCCACCAGCCCATCCGCGGGCGATCTTGAGTCCCGCCCCTTTGACCTAGCTCGGGCACCCCCGCATCGACTACTCTATGGTTATTCAAGGGGGCAATTTAAAGGTGTTCTCTCAATCTGGGGCTATCAACGTCGACGTCGCAGCGACGCCATTTATCTTCCTTATCTTAGTGACCATCTCGTCGAGCGCCTTAACGTCCTCTACTTGGGCCTTTGCCACCACGTCGTACTCTCCAAAGACCACCCTGGCTTCAACGATTCCCTCGATCTCTTGAAGCTTTTGCGCCACTTCGTGCTCCTTTGCTATTATGGTCTTCAACAAAATGTAGGCAATTATCAAGGCCCTTCACCAACCTAAAGCACTCGCCCTCCTTCTCCGGCTTTGACCTCTCATAAATCTTACCGCCGGCTCACGACCTGCAAAGCCCGGGACAAAGCCTTTGTAGGGGCTCGCTACAATATGACGAGGGGCTCGTCGTGGGCAACGAGGTCTACGACGTCGTGATAGTGGGCGCGGGCCCCGCGGGGCTCACGGCTGCCATATATTGCATCAGGAGCGGGCTGAAGGTGCGAGTGATAGGAAAGGTCGTAGGAGGTCAAGTGGCCGAGGCCTCCTTGGTGGAGAACTACCCCGGCCTAAATGCCATTAGTGGCTTCGAGCTGGCGAAGAGGATCGCTGATCACGCGGAGTCTTTGGGAGTGGACGTGCTAATGGACGAGGTCGTGGGAGTTGAGCAGACGGGCGACCAATTCGTCGTCAAAACGTCGACCAGCGGAGACTTCAAGTGCAAAGCCGTCATCTTGGCGATCGGCGCCGAGCCCTCGAAGCTCGGGATCAAGGGCGAGGAGGAGTTCAGGGGTAGGGGGGTCTCCTATTGTGCGACGTGTGATGGACCATTCTTCAGGGGCAAAGACGTCGCGGTCGTGGGCGGAGGCAACTCCGCCCTCGACGCTGCGTTGTACCTCAGCTCTCTCGCCAGGACCGTTTATCTAATACACAGAAGAGGTGAGTTCAGAGCGTCTAAGGCCTTAGTAGACAAGGTCGTGGAGAGGGACAACATAGTGAGGGTGCTCAAGAGGGTCCCGATCGAGATAGGGGGGTCGAGGTTCGTGGAGTGGGTTAAAGTGAAGAACGTCGAATCAGGAGAAGTGGAGGAGTTGAGGGTTAATGGAGTGTTCATAGAGATAGGAAGGTCTGTCAAGAGCGACTTCCTCAAGGGCTTCGTAGAACTCGACGACAAGGGCCAGATAATCGTCGACAACCTCTGCAGGACCTCGAGGAAAGGGGTCTTCGCCGCAGGGGACGCTACCAACATACCGTACAAGCAGGCGATAATAGCCGCGGGCGAGGGGGCCAAGGCAGCCCTGTCCGCCTACGAGTACTTGAGGGGCCTGAGGGGCTAGACCTTTAACTCGATGGCTCTCTTCAGAGAGCTCTCCACGAGGGAGGCAACGTCCAACGCCTTCTCAGCCTCGACAACCCTCTCGAGCCTGACCGACGTCGACGGCCTGGGCGGAGCGGCTTTGCAGCCCTCGTCGGGCCTCGCTGATATCTCGTAGGTCCCTATCTCCCTCGCTATTTCCTCGGTCTCCGGCTTGTCGAAGCCGAGCAACGGTCGGTAGATAGGGACCCTCTTGGCGGCCTCGCTTATGGCAGCCATGTTGCTTAGGGTCTGGCTGGCCTGCTCGCCTATGGAGTCTCCCGTCACTATGCCCATGAGCTTCTTTTCGAGGGCCATTCTCTCCGCTATCCTAACCATCATCCTCTTGCACAAGACGCACGTGAGCTTTCGAGGGCACTTCTCTACTATCTCCTCGAGGACGTCGCCGAAGGGGGCTATGACCAGCTCGACCTTGTGCGCAGGCGACCACTTCGACAAGGCTCTCGCCAGATCGATGACCTTCTCCACGGTCTTCTGTCCCGAGAACTCTTGCAAGTCTAGGTGCAGGAGGGTTATGGGACAGCCCCTCCTCATCATCAGCCAGGCCGCCACCGGCGAGTCGATGCCGCCGCTGATGAGGCAGAGGACTCTTCCTTGAGAGCCCAGCGGCAAGCCCCCGACGCCCCTAACCACTTCCGTGAAGAGGTATGCCTCCTCATCCCTTATCTCGATGCATACGGTGAAGTCCGGCTCGTCTAAGTCCACGCGCCACTCCATGCACTTCATGGCTTCTGATATCCTTGACCCGACGTGTCTCGCGACGTCCATGCTGGTGAAGGGGTGTTCCCCGACCCTCCTGCATCGAACCGCGAACTTGACCCCGCGGCCCCCTCGCTCCTCGGCTAGCTTTACTGCTATGTCCGAGATGGCGTCGAGGTCAGCCTTGCAAGATATCGCTGGGGACGTGGACGATATCCCAAAGACCTTCGATAGGGCTCGAGCGACTTCTCTCGGAGTCGCCGTCTTCAAGTACATCCTGCCATGCTTTCTCTTAACGTCCTCGAGGTCGAGCCCCTCGGCCTCGAGCTTGGCCCTTATGTTCCTTAGGAGTAACCTCTCATATTTCACTCGAGTCCGAGGGCTCTTCACCCCCATCTCCGCTCCGTACCTCACGATTACCGTGTCGAAGCGCAAGCCCATTACCTTACTTCAACTCCGTACTTCCTCGCTATTTCGTGGAAGCTCTCCACGAAGTACTTAACTTGGCTCCACGTCAGCCCATAGACGTTGAACTTGAAGTGCTTCGTCAGGCCGGGCTGAATGCCCACTATGCCCTTAGACTTCAACTCGTCGTAGAGGAAGTAGCCCCTCCTCTTGTGCTTCTTAGACACCTCGTAGAAGCTCTGGGACTCCACGTGGATTAGAGTGTGCATTTTAGGCCTGGTACCTAGTTGCTTAAAGCCTTCGATCCTCTCGAGCTCTCTGACGACGAAGCGGGCCTTCTCGACCTCCTCCTCCCACCTGCTGACCCTCTCAACCACGTGAGGGAAAGAGGCCATCAACGTTATGAGAGGGGCCCCCATGACCGTGCAGCCCAAGAGGGCCAGCTCCTTCATGGCGAACCTCCTCTTTGACCATTCGCCCTCCGCGCTAGATGTCCTCAGGATCTTCTTGGCGGCCTCCTCAGTCATGGCCAGAATGCCAGTCGGGGCGCACGCAGCCCAGCTCTTGTGCCCGCTGCTGACTATGACGTCAACGCCGAGCTCCTTACCGCTCACGGGGCTTACGCCGGCCGTGTAGGCGGCGTTGAGCACTACTGGTACGCCGTACTCACGACACACCTCGGCTATCTTCGCGGCATCGACCATGTTCCCGTAGAGGTAGTCTACGTGGGTCACGAGGGCAAGTGCGGGCGGCCTGCCGGTCTCCTTTACGACCTCCTCGATCTTGGTTGCGTAGCCCTCAGGGCTTACCTTGAACTCGGGGTAGCCGGAGTTGGGGACCTCCTTGATCTTCAAGCCCACCACCTCAGCGGCTAGGTAGCTGGTGTAGTGGGCGAGGCTGTCCAAGACTACGTAGTCCCCTGGCTTTGCGAGCATCATGAACGTTATCAGCTTAGCCTCCCTGCACCTAGTGACGACCCTGGCCTCGTCCATCCCGAGGAACTCAGCTAAGTCCCTGTAGAAGTCGCTTATAGGGGGGTTCGTTATCTTGTCCAGCCTCGGAGCCTGAGGAGGGCAGAAGTCGCAGACGGAGTAGCCGTCGCCCCACTCCATCAGCGCCATCCTAGCCTCCTTGCTCAGCACGCCGCCACGCTGTATAGGGTTGACGTTTATGTATTTAGACTCGGAGAACTCTCTCCTAATGTTCAGGTATTTGTTGAGCCTGTCCCTTGTTAAGGTCATGCGCTCCTCTACTCCTAGGCTTTATGGCCGAGATTATGTCGATTTTGGTGATTATGCCCGCGAGCCTGCCTCCGTCCACGACTAGCACGGCCGGGTTCTCCCCGCTCAACAAGGCCAGCACGTCGCTAATCGAAGACGATGGCGATACCATTGGGAGCGGGTCGTCCATTACCTCACGGGCTGGCTTGTTGAAGAGGGCTGAGGGGTTCTTGGTCTTGAGGAAGTGCTTCAGAAGCGTCGTCTCGTGGATGGTCCCCATTACTACGCCCTTCTCCAGCACTGGCACTTGGGATATGCCGTACTTCTCCATGAGCTCCACGACGGTCTTCACGGGCTCATCTACGTCGACCCATATCACGGGCTTGTGCATCACGTGCTCCGCCTTAAGCTCCCCGATGGATGGAGTGAGGGCCCTCAATATCTTCCTCAAGGTCGATAGCCTAGGGTCTACGGTCCCGGCCTCTATCCTAGCTATTAGCGATTGGCTGACCCCAGCCCTCTCTGCGAGCTCTTTTTGGGTCAACCCTGCCATGATCCTCATCCTCCTGATGTCTTCAGGCGTAGGGAGGCTCATGACCGAGACCCTGTTTTCGAGACCTTTGCTCCTCGACTAACTTATTTGACGGGTTTATGATATTTCTTTCTAGGGGCGCGATGTCGGGCTACGACGTTCATGAGGTTAGAGCCGACTTCCCGCTCCTCTCTAGGGGCGTGATATACTTCGACAACGCGGCCACGTCGCTGACGCCGAGGCAAGTCGTAGACGCCATGGTTCACTACCTCCTGGAGTGCAGGGCGAACGTCGGCCGGGGATCCTATCGCCTAGCTCTCGAGGCCACCAACACGTACGAGGAGGTTAGGAAGAAGGTCGCCAAGTTCATAGGCGCGCGAGCCTCTGAGGTGGCCTTCGTCAAGAACACGACCGAGGCCATAAACTTAGTCGCCATGGGGCTGAGGTGGCGCAAGGGCGAAAACATAGTCACGACCGCTCTCGAGCACCACTCCAACATGCTCCCTTGGATCAGGGTCGCGAGGCTTTACGACCTCGAAGTGAGGTTCGTGAAGCCTCGAGGAGACGGCACGCTAGCCGTCGAGGACTTCGAGAGATTAATAGACGAGGACACCAAGGTCGTCGCCATAGCCCACGTCTCAAACGTCTTGGGGACCATATCACCGGTCAAGGAGATAGCCAAGATAGCGAAGTCCAAGGGCGCCTTGCTCCTGGTTGATGCGGCGCAATCGGCCCCCCACATGCCCATCAACGTCAGGGAGCTCGGTTGCGACTTCTTGACGTTCTCAGCCCACAAGATGTGCGGTCCACCGGGCGTAGGCGTCCTCTACATCGAGGAGGGCGTCGAGCTCGACCCGCTGACCGTCGGCGGTGGAGTCGTAGCGGACGCCTCTCTCGACGATTACAAGCTCCTCGAAAAGCCGCACGTCTTCGAGGCCGGCACTCCGCCCATAGGGGATGTAGTAGGACTAGGGGCTGCGATTGACTACTTGTCTAAGCTGGGGCTCGAGAACATCATGAGGCACGAGCTGGAACTGGCCAAGAAGCTCAGGGAGCTCTTGGCCGAGGTACCCGACGTCAAGACCATGGGGCCAGAGAGGCCTCAAACGGGCATAGTCTCGTTCTCCGTGAGGGGCGTTAAGGCCGAGGACGTGGCCCTAGCCCTCGGGAATCTCGACATCTGCGTCAGAGCCGGCTTTCACTGCGCCATACCCTTAGTCAGAGACTTCTTGGGCGAGGGGCTCGGCGTCGTTAGGGCCTCGCTGTACCTCTACAACACCGAGGTGGAGGTGGAGAGGTTCGTCGAGTCGCTAAGAGGGGTCGTGCGCCTGCTCAAGGCTTAGCGAGCCTTTAAAGCTTCTCTACGTAGTCCGCTATCGACTCCAATATTATCTTCCCGTCGCCATAGGCTGGAGGGCTGTCGAAGCGGGTCCAATCGGGCAACTGCCATCCAAAGTAGGCCCGCTCGGGGTGGGGCATCATCCCCATCACGTTGCCCTCTGGGTTGCAAATCGCGGCTATGTCGAGCATTGAGCCGTTGGGGTTGTAGGGGTACTCCTCATTGGCCGGAGAGCCGTCAGGCTTGCAGTACGTGAAGACTACGAGGCCTAGGTCGACGATCTTGTCGAGCACGTCCTTTGAGGCGACGAACCTGCCCTCGCCGTGGCCCACGGGTATCCGGAGCACCGCCTCCTCACCGACCCTCGAGAGCAACTTGCACCTCGAACCTCGGTGCTTGATGTGGACCCACCTGCACTCGTACCTGGCCGACGAGTTCGTTGCCAGCGCCACCTCCGGGTGCTCGCTCAACCCGCTCAAGCCGGGCAGGATCCCGGACTCGACGAGTACTTGAAAGCCATTGCATATGCCCACGACAGCTTTTCCCTCATCTATGAACCTCTCGAGCTCTTTCCCTATTCTCGAGACCAGCTTCTTACCCCATATGGCCCCCGCCCTCACGTAGTCGCCGTACGAGAAGCCCCCCGGTATGACCAAGAGCTGGTAGTCCTCGAGCCTCACCTTGCCCTTGAGCAATTGATTCATGTGTACCACGTCCGCTTGGAGGCCTAGGTCCTCTAGCGCCACCTTTGTCTCAAAGTCGCAGTTGGTCCCTCCAACCCTCACTATGCAAGCCCTCGCGCCCATCGAGTTCCTCACCTAACGACCAAGGACTCCCTCCAGACCCTCCAAATATCGTCCACGTCGACGTCGATCAAGACCTTGCCCCCAGAGCCCCTTATCACGAGCCTAGAGCTCTTGGAGACCGCGCCGACCTTAGAGCAAGGCAGGCCTCTCATGAGCTCCTCGAACTCCTCCTCTCTATCAGCTCTGACCTCGATTACGAACCTGCTATTGGACTCCGAGAACAGCGCCAAGTCGTCCCTCATGGGCTCGCTTAGAGGTACCTTCGAGAGGTCTATCTCAGCTCCGTAGCCAGAGGCCAAGCACATCTCCGCTATCGCTACCGCGAGGCCCCCTTCCGAGGGGTCGTGGCAGGCCCTCACGAAGTCCGAGTCTATCGCCTCGACGACCCTGTCGAAGATCTCCCTCGCGCCTTCGTAGACTCTCGGGACCGCGCCAGCGCGTATCCCCAAAAGCTTGTAGTACTCGGAGCCTCCAAGCTCCCTCCTGGTCAGGCCAACCACGTACAGCGGATTCCCAGGGCCCTTGAGGTCCGCCGTCACCGCCTTCCTGACGTCGGGTACTATGCCCACGGCAGTTATGAGCAGCGTAGGCGTCACGGGCCCGAGGGGGGACTCGTTGTACAGGCTGTCCTTGCCCGATATGAAGGGCGCCCTAAAGAGCTTGGCCACGTGGTGGCAGGCCTCAACGGCCCTCAGTAGGCTACCCATTCTGTCGGGCTTCTCTGGGTTGCCCCACGTGAAGTTGTCGAGGAGGGCCCACCTCCTCCCGCCCACGCACACGTTATTCCTTATGGCCTCATCTATGCTAGAAGCTGCCATCCAATACGCACTCATCTTGCCGTAGCTCGGCTTTATGCCACACGACAACGCCACGCCAGCCCAAGACGAGGGCAACGGCTTGAGCACCGCTGCGTCGTTCGGCCCAGATCTCAACCCCTGAAGGGGCTTTATGACCGTCATGCCCTTGACCTCGTGGTCGTAAGTCCTTATGACGGCCTCCTTGCTGGCGATGTTGGGTGAGCTCAAGAGCTTCAACAGGATGTCGTTCAAGTCTCTCGGCATCTCGAACTCGACGTCGTGCTCAGGAGGCTCCTTTACCTCAGCCACCCTGACGGTCCTTGGGGGGTTGAAGAGGAAGTCTATCGACAAGTCTGCGACCAAGTAGCCCTTGTACAGAGCCTTGAGCCTTCCGTCGTCGGTGAACCTCCCTATCTCCACGGCCTCGACGTCCTCTTCCTCGAATATCTCGATTATCCTCTCGACGTTCTCCGGAGACGCGGCTATGAACATCCTCTCCTGGGATTCTGAGATCCATATCTCCCAAGGCCTCATGTCGGGGTCCTTCAGCTTCACTTTAGAGAGCTCAACGATGGCCCCGCAGCCGTACCTATTCGCCATCTCCCCCGCGGCACAGGATAGGCCCCCGCCGCCCAGGTCAGTTATCCCTGAGCCAAGCCCCTCGTCCCTTATCCTCATTATGGCCCTCCTCAGCTTCTCCTCCTCGATGGGATTCGGGATCTGGACGGCCGACCTAGACGTCTCCTCTGACTCCTGGGTCAGCTCGGCCGAGGCGAACGTCACTCCGTGAATGCCGTCCCTACCAGTCCTCCCTCCCGCTAGGATTATCGAGTCTCCCGGCCTGATCCTCCTGAAGTACTTGTCCTTGGGCAAGAGGCCTACGCAACCGCAGTACACGACCACGTTCCCCACGTAGCCCTCGTCGAAGCATATAGCTCCGCAGACCGTTGGGATGCCCATGTTGTTGCCGTAGTGCCCTATACCGGCTACCACGCCCTTGAAGAGGTACTTGGGGTGCTTGATCCCAGGGGGGAGCTTGGAGTAGTCGTAGTCGAGGGGGCCGAAGCAGAGCACGTCTATGTTTGCTATGGGATCCGCCCACACGCCGAGTATGTCCCTTATCACGCCTCCTATGCCAGTCGCTGCCCCGCCGAAGGGCTCTATGGCCGACGGGTGGTTGTGCGTCTCGACCTTGATCGCTATGGCGTATCCGTCCACGAAGTCTACCAGCCCAGCGTTGTCCTCGAAGACAGAGAAGCACCACTCGGGCCTGAGCTCCCTGACCACCGACGCTATGTACGTCTTGAACATGTTGTCCACGACCCTTCCGTCGCTAGTCTTGACTATCCCCTTGAACGTCTTGTGGAAGCAGTGCTCGGACCACGTCTGGCCTATGGTCTGGAGCTCCACGTCCGTCGGGTTCCTCCCCTCCTTTCGATAGTAGGCCTTGACCGCCCTCATCTCCTCAAGGCTCAGCCCTACCCCAGTCTCAGCGCTTATTTTCATGAGGGCGGAGTCGTCGGCCTCTGACACGTTGATCTCGTAGACTTCGAAAGGGAGTGGAAGCTTCTTGTACAAGCTAGTCATGGGCGTGCACCTCCACCTCGTACACGTCCTTCGTGGGGTTGGCGAGGAGTCTCCTACACATCTCGTCTACGAGTTTCTGGGCGTCGTCTAGGGAGGAGGCCTCGAAGTCTATGTAGTACACCTTGCTGACCCTAACCGCGTGCACTCGGTAGCCAAGGTCGTTGAGCGCTCCCTTCGTCGCCTCGCCCTCTGGGTCGAAGAATCCGGGCTTGAGCTTCACCTCTGCCCTAGCCTTGAACCTCATACCCCTCACCTAGAGCTCCTCGGCTCACAGACTTAAGCGATAAGAGAGCTAGTGGGCCCGCCCGGACTCGAACCGGGGACCACCCGCGTTCTGAGCTCCAGAGCTCGTCAGGCGGGTATCCTAACCAACTAGACGACGGGCCCATCCAGCTAGAGGAAATACCCTCTAAGCCACTTAAAAGAGTTTTCACTTCAACAGGTAATACCCATGCTTTTGAGGTCCTGCTGATAAAGATATGAGTGGGGTCGAGAGTTATTGAAAGCGCTCGTCCAGGGCTTCGTGTACGTTGGCAAGCTCGATGACAAGTGGGTCGCGGTCGTGATAGATGAGAAGGAGAGGGTCGTCTCCCTGAGCTTGCCTAGGGGAGGCGAGGGCGAGGCCGTCGAAGAGGCGAAGTCCTTGGCTTCGATCGAAATAAGCTACAAGTTCAGGTCGGAGATGGACCCCTTCGTGAGGAGGGTTGGAAGGGAGGTCGTAGAGTTCGTCAGGTCGTACTTCAAGGGCGAGGAGCCTAAGGCCACGTTTAAGCTGAACACCGACGGGTTGTCGAACTTCATGAAGAAGACGCTGTCCGTCGTCAGCTCAATACCTCGAGGGTTCGTTACCTGTTATGGCTGCGTGGCCGAGGTCATCGGGAACCCGAACGCGAGCAGGGCCGTTGGGAATGCCTTGGCCAGAAACCCTTGGCCCATAATAATCCCCTGCCACAGAGTGATAAGGGGCGACCTCACGCTGGGGGGTTACAGAGGGGGCCCTGAGTTGAAGAAGAGACTGTTGAGGATTGAGGGCGTGCCCGTGACGCCTACGGGCAAGGTGTTGTCTACGCATTTCTTGAGGGCCGAGCAACTGAGCGAATTGGGTAAGGGGGCTCAGAAAGCTTTTTAATTCTAGGACCTTGAAGGGCCTACCAAGAAGCCTCTAGGCTAGGGTGGTGTCCGTGGACAAGCTGTTGATGATCCCCGGCCCCACAAACGTCCATCAGAGGGCCCTTGAGGCTACGTATCGGCCTATGACCGACCATAGGGGGCCGGAGTTCGAATCGCTCTATGCCGAGCTCCTCGAAAACCTAAAGTACTTCTTTCAGACCAAGACCTGGGACGTTATACCTTTCACGTCGTCCGGCACTGGTGCCTTAGAGTGCATAATAAGCAATACCATAGCCCCCGGCGATAAGGTCCTCGTGCCGTTGTACGGCAACTTCACCAACAGGATAAAGGAGATGGTTGAGGTCTACGGCGGGGTCGCCGTGACCATTAAGGTCCCTGAGAGAGAGGCGGTGACGGTGGAGCAAGTCGAGAGCGCTCTGAGGCGCGAGAAAGTCAAGATGGTCTTCTTAGTGTTCAACGAGACCTCTATGGGCGTTAAGGTCGTTGACTTGAGGGAGATAGCGAAGGTGGCCCACGAGCACGGCGCTCTGATGGCCGTCGACGCCATCTCTGGACTGGGCGGCGACGACCTCCCTGTTGAGGACTGGGGCATAGACCTGTGCGCCACCGCGAGCCAGAAGTGCCTCGCTGCGCCTCCTGGCGTGTCAATGGTCTCCGTGAGCGACAGAGCTTGGGGGGTAATAAACTCGATGAGGGCTAGGAGCTACTACTTCGACTTAAAGCTCTACAAGAGGTTCTTCGTGGAGAGGCGCCAGACACCCTTCACCCCAGCGATCTCGATATTCTACGCCGTTAACGAGGCCTTGAAGGCTCTGAAGGAGGAAGGCTTGGAGAACAGGATCAGGAAGCACAAGATCTGCGCGGAGGCCTTCTACGCGGCCATGGAGGCGCTAGGGCTAAAGTGCTATGCTAAGCCCGAGTTCAGGTCAAACACCGTAATCGCCGTCGAGGTGCCAAGTGGTCTGAGGGAGGGGGACATAAAGAGGATAATGAGGGAGAAGTACGGAGTGTACATAGCTGGGGGCATGGCAGACCTGAGGGGGAAGATCATCAGAATCGGCAACATGGGCTTAGTGAACAGGCAAATAGTATTGAGAACCGTCAACTCGCTCGAGTGCACCCTCAAGGAGCTGGGATGGAACTTCAAGCTCGGCTCGGGAGTCGAGGCCGCCCTCGACGTCTTCTCTAAATACTCAGACGTCTAGTTGAAAGGCGTCTCCAGAGCCCCTTATCCCGTGTTTCATCGCTATGTGACACGCGCCCTCAACGCTGACGGCGCAGGGCCCCACGGGGCTCGTCGGCGTACAGGCCTTGTTGTAAAGCGGGCACTCCCAAGGATATATGAGGCCCTTGAGGACGTCGGCGCACCTGCAGCCCTTCGGCATCTCCTCCTCGACCTCCACCTCCACGTCGAACCTCTTCAGGGCGTCGTGTTCCTCAAACTCCCTCTTGAGCCTAAGCTTCGACGACGGTATGGCGCCTATTCCCCTCCAGTCCCCGTCGCAGACCTCGAAGACCTCCTCCATGACCTTCTTCGCCTTCACGTTGCCCTCTCTCCTCACGCTCCTCCTGTACTCTATCTCGACGTCGAACCGCCCGTCTCTCAACTGCTCCAAGAGCATTACCAGCGACGCCAAGACGTCGAGGGGCTCGAAGCCACCTATCACCATCGGCTTTCGATACCCTCTAGCGATGGGCTCGTAGGGCTCTGAGCCAATGATCGTGGACACGTGGCCGGGGCATATGAAGCCACCTATGGCTATGTCGCCGCTCTTGAGCAGGTGCTCCATGGCTGGGGGTATTAGCCTGTGGCTCACTATTAAACTGAAGTTCTTAGGAAGGCCCTTTATCAGCTCCACGGCCGTCGTGGGCGCTGTCGTCTCGAAGCCTATGGCGAAGTGCACCACCTCGCGATCGAGCTTCTTCGCTATGTCTATTGCGTCGGCCACGCTGTAGACTATCCTGACGTCGGCGCCCTTGGCCTTAGCCTTCATGAGCGACATGCCTCTAGCGGCCGGGACTCTGAACATGTCGCCATAGGTCGTCAACGTCACCTTCTTGAAGAGGGCCAGCTCTATCGCCGCCTGTATCTCCGCGGTGCTCGTGACGCAGACGGGGCAACCAGGGCCCGCTCTGACCTCGAGCCCCCTCGGCAATAGGCTCCTCAGGCCGAACCTAGATATCGTCCACTCGTGACTCGGCCGGGGCTCAGCCCCGCGTGCCGCACACGTGCATTATTATCAATCGCTCCAGCGAGAGCTCCTCGAACAGCTCGCGTATCTTCCTCGAGAGGGCCCTCGCTATCCTCTCATCCCTAAACGGCTCTGCGAGCTCAGCCATAGATTGGCGTAGCGCTAGACCCAAAAATTAACTTAACCCCCAAGCTATGTAAACCTATATGGCTAAGAGGGCCCTGGTCATCGGCGACTTCCACATCCCAGAGAGAGCCGACTGGATCCCGAGAGAGCTAGAAGACGAGGTAGTTAAGAGGAGCTACGACGTGGTGCTCTGCACGGGCGACTTGACCAGCGAGGGCGTGTTGTCGTGGCTCAAGGGGCTGGCCCCTGAGGTACACGTCGTCAGAGGGAACATGGACTATCTGAGGTTGCCGGTTCAGGCCGTGGTCGTCGTCGAGGGCTTGAGGGTTGGCGTGCACCACGGAACGGGGGTGCACCCGAGAGGCGACCTAGTCAAGCTAGCGCTAAAGGCCAAGCAACTGGGCGTCGAGGTCTTGGCAACAGGCCACACGCACTACCCTCAAGTGGCGCTGGTCAGAGAGCAGAGCGTGGTGATCGTGAACCCTGGCTCGGCTACGGGCGTCTGGGGCGGCGACGTCCGGGCCTCACTAACGCCCAGCTTCGCCACCATGGAGGTGAGCCAGAGAAGTTTGGTGGTGGAGGTTAAAGAGCTCAAGGGCTCTAAGATCGAGACCTCGAGGTTCGCGTTCCGCTTGTAGCTAGAGCTCGACACCCATGCTCTCAGCTATTTCCCTCCAAAGCCTTAAGGTCTCCTCAGCCTCCTTTTGGTCTAGCACTTGGATCGCGTAGCCCGTGTGGACCAAGACGTAGGTTCCGGGCTTGACCTCCTCGTCCAGCAGGGCCAGCACCACTTCCCTCCTCACGCCCCCGAAGTCGACGAGGGCTCTGTCGCCCCTGACCTCCACGACCTTGCCCGGCACTGCTAGGCACATCAAGCCAACACAGAGCGAGGGATAACTTATAAGTATATCTGCTAATCCTTCTCGCCTTAAACTGCGGGGTGCCTCAATGCCTCTGCAAAAGGGCGATTTCGTGCTAATAGATTACGTGATGAGGGTCAAGGACACGAACGAAATAGTGGACCTAACCGTGGAGGAGGTCGCCAAGAAAGAGAAGGTCTACCGAGAGGACGGGGTCTACGAGCCGACCCTGATAATCCTGGGAGAGGGGTGGATCTTAAAGGGAATAGAGGAAGAGCTCTATAAAATGGACGTCGGGGAGAGCAGGGTCATTGAAATACCGCCGGACAAGGCCTTTGGAGAGAGGGACCCGAGCAAGGTCAAAATAGTCAACGCAAGGGACTTGACGAGGCGCGGGATAACCCCGCGAGTGGGCG
This sequence comes from Candidatus Nezhaarchaeales archaeon, assembly GCA_036786905.1. Lineage (GTDB taxonomy): Archaea > Thermoproteota > Methanomethylicia > Nezhaarchaeales > WYZ-LMO8 > WYZ-LMO8. The sequence goes on from DAIQQE010000005.1 coordinate 19,302, forward strand.
CTAGGGTCGAGCTCGACGACGGGGTCGCGATCATAAGGAGGGCCGAGGGAGGGAGAGTCGTCCTAGACTACAACCACCCGCTAGCCGGCAGGACGATAGTGTGCGAGGTCAGGGTAGTGAAGAAAATAGAGGGCGTTGAAGAGAGGATAAAGGAGCTGGTTCACGCCAGGATCAAGAGGGTGGACAAGGATAGGTTCAAGATAGGCGTATCGAGCGATGGAGTCTTGACCATTGAAATACCGCCCGAGGCCTTCACGTACGAGGGGCTCCAGTACGCCAAGAGGGGCATAGCCCTCGACGTTGCCCGCTACGTACCCGGGATAAGCGTTGTGAGGTTCGTTGAGACCTATACCGTGAGGAGGGCAAAGGCCGAAGAGGGAGAGAAGAAGGGGGAGGAGGGGACCAAGGGCGGCCAGTCGTAGGATGGCGACGTCTAAGGACGTTCGTTGGTTGGGACCTAAAAGCATTTTTAGTTCTCCTAGACCTCTTTCTCCTAAGCAGTTATGTGGAAGAGCATAGCGAAGAAGTTCGAAGAGGCCCCTGCGAAGCTGAAAGTCGCTAGGTTGCTCATAGAGAACGGCCTGAGGATAGGCGAGGATTGGAGGATTTACTGCGGAGACGTCGAGATACCGGACACGAAGATAGCCAGAGTTCTCAACGTAGACAGAAGGGTCGTGAGGGAGACCATAAAGTACATAATGAGCGACGAGGTCTTGCGAAAGGTCTTCACGCGCTTGAAGCCTGCAGGGGCCTTGCTAAGAGACGTCGCCGTCCTCTTTGGCTACGGGGTGCTGGAGATAAGGGCCGACCCTAGCGCTGTTGGGATAATAGCTGGCGTGGCCCAGGCCTTAGCCAAAGCTGGCATAAGCATAAGGCAAATCCACGCCGAGGACCCTGACCTAAACCCAGACCCCAAGCTGATAGTGATAACCGAGAGGGCCGTGCCAGGAGGAGTTATACAGGAGATTTTAAAGGTGCCCAACGTCAAGAGCGTGACGATCATTCAGGGGTAAGTGCGCTATGCCTTTGGGCCGAGAGCTGGCTGAAAGGATAATCTACAGCATAGCCGACGGCATTAGGAGCTTTCAGAGGAGAATGATAGTCATCTGCGGCTCCGGAGAGGGCAAGGCCGAGGCCGCAGCGCAGCTCGTTGACATGTACGTGGAAAATGTGAACAGGGCACCCTCGATGCTCTACGTCATCGACTCGCTCAACGAAGAGAGCCTTGGAGTCCGCCAGCTCAAGAGGTTCCGCGAGTCGTTGAAGAGCGAGCTAGATTTTCGGACGATAACGTACCTCGACACGGAGACGGTAATGGGTTTGACATACGACATACTGATATTGGACGTGGTCGAGGAACTTAGGCCCAACGACATTGGGAGGCTCGTCGAGACCGTCAGGGGAGGGGGCTTCGTAGTACTACTCGCACCGCCGTTGGGCTCTTGGATCAACAACGTCACGCGCTTCCAGAGGAAGCTGCTGGTGCCGCCCTACACTGCCAGTGACCTAAAGAGGCTCTTCACCCAAAGGTTCATAAGGAAGTTGAGGGAGCATGAGGGGATCTGGCTCATCGACCTCGAGACGGGGTCGGTCAACTACAAAGAGCCGCGAGAGGCGAAGGCTAGGGAGAGCAGATCAGAGCCCCCCTCTAGCCCGCTCTTCTCTAGGGAGCTCTACTTAATGGCCAAAACCAACGACCAAGTCAAGGTCCTCTCGGCAATGGAGGCCTTCCTGAGGGAGAAGAAGCTCGTCATGGTCCTCACGGCCAACAGGGGAAGGGGGAAGAGCGCCATCTTGGGCCTAGGGCTCGCGGGCCTCTTGAGCTCGGTTAAGGGCAGGTTCAATGTCGTAGTCACGGCCCCATCGCTCTACAACGTCCAAGTCCTCTTCGAGTTCTTGAAGAAGGGCCTGGAGAGGCTGGGCCTTGAGCACGAGGAGGAGAAGGACAAGGAGGGATTGACAATGGCCGTTAAAACTCGAAAGGGGAGGGTGAGGTACGAAGAGCCTTACGATGCCGCCTTTGCGGACGCTAAGATGGTCGTGGTCGACGAGGCGGCTGGCATACCCGTGCACCTCCTCTTGAGGATCAGGAAGAACTTCAGGAAGGCCGTGTTCTCGTCGACGGCGCACGGGTACGAGGGAGCTGGCAGGGGCTTCACCGTGAGGTTTCTATCGGCCCTTCGCAAAGAGAGCAAGGCCCCTTTGCTCGAGTTATCAATGAGGGAGCCCATAAGGTACGCTCAGGAGGATCCCATAGAGGCTTGGCTCTACGACACGCTGCTTCTCGACGCCGAGCCAGCTAAGATAGAGGCCGAGCCGGTGTCCGTCGTCTATGAGAGGGCCGACCTGGAGAAGTGGTTCACGGAGATGGAGGACGAGTTGAGGGAGTTCATCGGGATCTACGTACTGGCCCACTACAGGAACAGGCCGGACGACGTCGCCATGATAGGAGAGGCGCCGCACCACTTCGCGAGGTTGCTGAGGACTAGCGAGGGCTCGATAGTGACGGCCATGCACTTAGCCAGAGAGGGAGGGCTCGACGACGACATCATCGAGCAAATACTTGCCGGCTTCGAGCCCTCCGGCAACGTGGTGCCCTCGATCGTGGTCAAGTACTACCCCCCTTACAGGTACTTCGCCAAGTACGTCGGGTGGAGGGTGGTCAGGATAGCAGTGCACCCGCAGCTCACCGACAGGGGCTTCGGGAGCCTAGCGCTCCAAGACCTGTGCGACGAGGCCCGCAAGGAGGGCATGGACTGGGTAGGGGCTGGCTTCGGCGCTACGAGAGAGCTACTGAACTTCTGGATTAAAAACGACTTCGTCCCGGTGCACATAAGCCCCAACAGGAACCCCGCCTCGGGCGAGTACAGCGTCTTGGTCGTAAAGCCCCTGAGCAGGAGGGCGGAGAAGCTGGTAGGTGCAACGAACAACGAGTTCAGGCTGAGGCTCCTAAACAGCCTCTATGACACCTACTCTGACCTCGAGGTCGATGTCGCTGAGCTCCTACTGCGCTCGCCCTACGGCAGGGAGGAGATCAAGTTGAGCTTGTCTAAGAGCCAGAAGGCAAGGCTGAAGAGCTACGTAAACGGCATCGTGACCTATGAGGTGGCGAACGATGCCATAGGAAAGCTGGTGAGGGCACACTTCATGTTGAGGGGTGGCAAGAGGGTCGGTCTCGACGACGTCGAGGAGAGGCTCTTAATAGCCAAGTGCCTCCAAGGCAGGAGCTGGAGCGACGCGGCTAGGGCCTGTGGCTTTCCTCCCTCGAAAATTAAAAGTGCGGTTAGGGGTATCGTATCGAGGCTCTGGGAGGGCTATAAGGTTGAGGAGGCTTAACTTCGCGAAGGAGTATAAGAAGAAGATCGAGGAGGGCTTAAAGAGGCAGACCATCAGGCTCTCTACAAGCTTAAAGGAGGGAGACAGGGTCGAGGTCGTGGCCGGAGGGGAGGTGCTGGGGATAGCCAAAATAACGAGGGTCGAGAGGAAGACCATCGAGGAGCTGACGGATGAAGACGCCAAGAGGGACGGATTCGAGAACTTGGCCCAGCTGTTCAAGGCCCTGAGGAAGCATTATGGCAAAATAAGCAACAAGAAGGAGGTTTGCTTGATAGGCTTCGAAATGGAGGGGGACGGTCAGTGACACTTCATGGAGCACGCCATGTGGTTGAAGACGTGGGCGTACTTGTCCTCCTGAGGGCCGAGTGAGAAGAGCACGAAACAACGCTGTGTCTCGTCGCAGTGAAGGTAGAGGACTTGGATTTCGCTCTTGAAGTGGCTCCTTGAGAAGACGCCCGCCTTCAGCGTCGCCCTGAGCCGCATTATCGCGGCCTCGTGGCCGTTGACGAACATGCCCCTGTCCTCCAAGACCTCGAGGTCTTTTACGCCGCTCTTGCCCCTAACATCGTCCAAGGCCTTTCTCGCCTGCTCCTTTGGATCTCTGAACCTCTTTTGGACCTCTTTGAGGGGGATCCAAGAAAGCGCACAAGAGAGGCCACCGTCCTTAGACCTAAAGGTCACAGATCCCCGGTCCCTTTTCAGCGGCCCTACCTCTATGTTCCAGTCCGACGGATACTCTATCGAGACGCCGTAGATGGCAAAGAGCTCGTAATCCTCGCCCTTCTCCATTTCCTCCACGTGGTTCACTAACTACTCCCCGCTCCTCGCTTAAATGCGCTTCCGCTTAGAGGGGTTGTGGCGCCGGGGGCGGGATTTGAACCCGCGGGCCCCCGAAGGGGCACCGGCTTTCTGGCCTCAGACCCGAGATCTCGAGGCCGGCGCCTTTACCACTCAGCCACCCCGGCTCGTCGAAGATAATTCTATGAGGGGGCTTATATTTCTAAAGCGCGGGCGGTGCGATTTGAGGAGGCTCTTCAGCACGAGCGGCATTAGAGGGGTCTACCCCACAGAGATCTCCCCTCTGCTGGCGTTCAAGCTGGGCTGCGTCCTAGCGTCTATGTTCGGCACCGAAGGCGTCGTGGGGGTGGACTGCAGGCTCTCGTCGCCCGTCTTGGAGCACGCTCTGCTGTCGGGGCTCATGTACTCGGGCTGCAACGTCAGGAGGGTGGGGCTGGTCCCCCTGCCCGTCACGGCTTATTCGGTCAAGAGGTCGAGGGCCGACTTCGGCGTCATGATAACTGCTAGCCACAACCCTCCCCAGTACAACGGTTTTAAGGTGTTCCGCGAGGGCGGGTGGGAGCTCATGCCAGAGGACGAGAGGGCTGTGGAGGAGTCGCTATCGAAGGAGCTCGGGGCCGGGCGCTCGTGGAGCGACGTTGGCTCATGCATTGACTATGAGGGGGCCATCACGGAGTACGTCGACGATGCACTCGACATGCTATCGGAGGATGGCCTAGGTCGTCGGGCGATGGACCTCAAGGTCGTCGTAGACTGTTGCAACGGGCCCGCGGCCCTTGCGACCCCCAGGCTCTTGTCGCAGCTGAGGGCTAAAGTCATAGCCTTGAACGCGAACATAGACGGACACTTTCCGGGTAGGGAGCCTGAGCCGAGGCCCGACGTCTTGGCAGAGCTGGGGCTCTTCGTCCGCGAGACGGGCGCTCACTTGGGTCTGGCCCACGACGGCGACGCTGATAGAGTGGCTGTCGTAGGCCCCGACGGCAAGTTCGTGGCGAACGACAGGGTAATAGCCTACATGGCCAAGAGGGCCTTAGAGCGCGGAGGGGGCAAGGTCGTCATAACCACGATAGACACGTCTAGGTGCATAGACGAGGTCGTCGAGAGGTTGGGCGGAGAGGTTGTGAGGACAAAGCTGGGGAAGACGCACGTGGAGCTCAAGAAACGCTCAAACGTCGCACTAGCCGCCGAGCCCTGGAAGATAATCAACCCGCGCTGGGGCCCTTGGGCGGACGGTATACTCACGGCGAGCATGCTCGTCAAAGACCTCGTAGAGAGCGGCGCCGGGCTATACGAGCTCTTGAGAGACGTGCCCGACTACCCTCAGGTCAGGGAGAGCTTTCCATGTAGCGACGAGGACAAGCCTAAGGTCATGAAGGTCGTTGAGGAAGAGCTGGAGGGCGCTATAGGCGATGTAGAGGACGTTTGGAAGTACGATGGAATCAGGGTCAACTGCAAGGACGGCTCTTGGATTTTGATAAGGGCCTCGGGCACTGAACCCAAGATCAGGCTCTACGCAGAGGCCAAGAGCGTGGAGAGGCTCAGAGAGGTCGTGGAGAGGGGCAAGAGGCTCGTGTTCAAGGCGCTCAGGGCCTAACAACTAGGTCCGCTATGTCCACACAAGTCTCTCCTATGAGCTTCAGCCCAGTTATTATCGAGCTGACGCAGAAGGCAATGTCGAGGGGGAGCTTCAGGGCCTTCACGTTTAGCTGCTCGGCCATTTCTCGCATCTTGCTGCTCACATTTATCACCCGCATCGAGAGGGCATAGTCGGCCCTCATTAGGGAGTTGAAGGCATCGACGTGCATCTTATCGACCAGGTCGCTGAGCTCGACTATCTCGGGCTCCAGCTCTAGCTTGGCATCGCTAGATATCAGCTTCATCACGTTCTTGGCTATAGTCACGGCTTCGTCGCCCATGCTCTCTATAGACTTGGCGGCTAGCCTGTAGTCCAAGCAGTCGTGGAGCCTCACCCCGGCCTTCTCAGACAGCCTTGGGTTCCTTATTATCGTCCGCAACTGTCTTACGATCAAGAAGTATATCCTGTTCAAGTCCTCGTCCCTCTTCACGACGCTCTGGGCTAGCTCCACATCGCGGTCGACGAGAGCCTTTATTGAGTCCTTGTGCATTTGTTGCGCTATGACGTCGGCCCTCTTGAACAGGGTCTTTAGAGGCACGGCAAGCGGCGATAGAAGGCACTGGAGCACGACCTCGTTGGCCTTCTCCTCGATGACTTCGACCCCCACTAGTGGGGCTATGGCCTTCTTGATCCTATCTTTCTGTTCCAGCGTCAGCTTAGTCTTCGAGACGACCCTTATGATGTCATAACCTATCAAGTACCTGCTCAGCAGGTCTCTCTCGAGGTTCTCGCCGTACTCCAACAGCGTCTCACTTAGCTTCTCGCCCTCCTCCCCCGTCTCGGCCTTAGCTCTTATGATGAGAGAGCCGTTGTCCAGCTCTTCGACCACCAGTTGGTCTCCTCTTTTTAAGCCCATTTTCAGAGCCCAAGTTTTAGGAATGGCTAGAAGGAAGCTACCGCTCTTAGTCTTCAAGACCTTCCTTAAATGGTAGGAGGCCAATGCTTAACACCTAGCTCGCTACAGAGGCCTTTCTATTATTCTCCGTCGACCTGCATAAAAAGGGCTCGCGAAGCGGCCTTGGCTATCCTATTTGCTATCCTCAACGGCTCAGGGGCTCTGCCCCTGATTGTCACCCTCCTAAGGAGGCCGAGCGCCTTGTCGAGCTCTATGCCCACGACCTCTAAGAAGACCGGGTTCTCTTTGGGGTTGAGCTTGACCTCGTAAATCGGGCTGACAGAGGCCAGCCTCTCGAAGACCCCATAGCGAAGCCTCCAGTCCTCGAAGTGCTTCCTCAGGGCGTTCAGGACGGCCTCGTTGTCGGGCCTCTCGGTCGTGATCACGATCACCGGCACTTTGAGGTTCTCGTTTACGACCACGGGGTCTATTATGTTAAAGCCTCCGAAGGTTACCCCGCCTAGCAGCACTGCGTCGAGGGGGTTCAGCTTGCTCGCCATGTCCAGCAACTTATCGGTGGCGTCGAGCCCATCGACCTCTATCAGCCTCAGGAAGACGTCCTCCACTCTGAGGCCGTGCATCAAAACGCCGCATAGGACCGTCACGCCCCTCCTCTGGAGTTTTTGGGGGTTGAAGGAGCCGTCCTCGACGCCGAGCATTCTCGCGTAGTCCATCGCGCTACACGCCTTCAGTGACTATGGACGAAAGCCTCGGGTCGCTCCTCAGGCCCTCTGAGAGGGCCCTATCGCTTATCGCCAGCCTGACCACCTTGGTCCTGCCGTACCTGCCCTTGCTAGTCACCTTAGCGTTGACTATCCCAAGCATGTCGAGCTCGTTTATTATGTCGCTGACCCTTCTCTGCGTGAGCTCATCGATCATCAGCTTCTTGCAGAGGCTCTTGTAGGCCTCGTATATCTCGCCCGTGGTGGCCTCGCCCTTCCTCCTCTTCACGAGGTAGACAGCTACCGTGACGAGCTTGGTGTGGAGGGGCATGGACTTGACGACCTCGACCGCCCTGTCCTTCTCTATCTCCCTGTAGGCCTTCCTGACGTGCTCCTCGAGCACCTTCGAGGAGCACTCCCTCTCGGCTATCTCGCCAGCCACCCTCAGCAGGTCTAGAGCCCTCCTAGCGTCTCCGTGCTCGCGAGCGGCTAGCGAGGCACAAAGAGGTATGACGGCCTCGTCGAGCGCCCCCTCGTAAAAGGCCTGCTTGGCCCTCTCGGCCAGTATGTCGGCGAGCTCTTCGGTCGTGTATGGCCTGAAGACGAGCTCCTCCTCGCCTAGGGTGCTCTTTACCCTAGGATCCAAGTACTCGACGAAGTTCAGGTCGTTGGTTATGCCTATTATCGAGACCCTAGCCCTGTGCAGGTCCGGGTTTATCCTAGTGAGCTTGTACAAGACGTCGTCTCCACTGACCTTGACCAAGAAGTCCACTTCGTCAAGGACCACGAAGAGCAAGTTCCTCTCTCGATCGAGGGCCCTGACGAACCTCCTGAACAGCTCGGCCGTTGACAGCCCGGTGAAGGGAACCTTCTCGTCTAAGTAGTTGCACAAGTTGAAGAGGACGCGATAGCTCGTGTTCTCGTTCCTGCAGTTTATGTAGGCGACCCTCAGGTTAACTCCGCTAGAGTACTCCTTCGCGAAGGCATCTACGCTCCTGAGAACGTACTTAGTGACGGCGGTCTTCCCGGTACCTGGCAAGCCGTATATGAAGACGTTCGAGGGCCTAGCCCCCTTAACCGCTGGGGCCAGGATCCCAGCAAGCCTGTTGATCTCCTCCTCCCTATGAGGGAGGTTCTCGGGCACGTAATCTGGCCTCAGCTTCTCCCTATCCTTGAAGATCCTCGCCGATAGCACCCTCTGGATTATCTCGTCGATGGACAAGATCGACACCACAAGCGAGCAGAAGTGAGCGTTAGCGTAATCTTCTGTATATCGGCGCCTTAATATCCCTTAACTCAAGGACCCATGCTCGGGGAGTAACACTTCGAAGGTGTGCCACGGGCATACGTCACGTTAGCTTTGTGTGAACAGCGCACCCTCACCCCCTCTTCAGGTGCTCCTTGAGCCGACACATGCCGCACACCTCCCCCTTCGACGGCATGCCGCACCTCGCGCAAGACCGCCAACTAGCAGCCCTGGATGCGAGCAGAGGGCCGAGCAGGGGCGAGATCCTCTTTACGTGGGTCTTGAGGAAGGTGTGCTTGAAGGAGGGACGCATGGACTCGATGACGTCTATGAGCTTCTTCCTCCTATTTAACTTCGACTCGCGACCCAGAGGGCATTGAGCTGGTGAGTAAGGGAGGGCTTTTATGTCGACGTAGGCCTTGAGCTCGAAGTCCGTTAACTCTATGAGCGGCTTTATCCTCGGCAGCGCCTTCGGGTGCACGTACCTCGTGACCGGCTGGAGCTTTGCGGCCTCCAGTAGGTCCCCCAAGACGTAGAGGTCCCACAGCACTGCGAGCACGTCGTCTAGGTTGTGGCCCGTGGCGATCTTCGTCGCTCCTAGCAGGCTCCCGCAGTAGTTTAAGATGTAGCGCCTCGCCAGGCCACAGGGCGAGCACGCCTTCCTGTACCGCGAGGCCAGCTCACTCACCGAGTAGCCGAGGAAGTCTCTCAGCTCCACGACCTCCAGCTCGACTCCTTCTTGGCTGGCCAGCTCCTCGGCCTTGGGCCTGCACTTCTCCGAGAAGCCCGCGACTCCTAAGTCTATGTGCAGGCAAGTCAACTTGACGTCCGGTACCAAGCTCTTGATTATGTGGAGGAGGGCCGAGCTGTCCTTACCCCCCGAGAGGGCCACTAGGAGCTTGTCGCCACGTTCTATCATGTCGTACTCTCTAAGCGTCCTCTCGACCTTCCTCTCGACAAATTTCGCGAAGCACTCGTCGCACAAGCTAGTCCTCGCGTAGCCCAATCTGAGGGTGGCCTTCCTCACGTGACAACGGTTACAGAGGCCCAGCCCTCTCGCCTGAGCGAGGTCGCTCATCGTCTCGTACCATCGATGAGGCGGTGACGACCGTTGGAGTGGAGAAGGAGTGGTGGACCGGGCGGGACTTGAACCCGCGACCTCCCGCATGCCAAGCGGGCGATCCACCAGGCTGATCTACCGGCCCTAGCCATTATTATTGTGGGGCTGGGTATTAACGTTTCCATCGAGGGGCTCTTTAAACCAAACGGCGGGCCCTGTTGAGGGGCTTGTTCTGCCAGGAATACCTCCTCAACCTGCTGGACCTCCCGAAGCCGCACGCGGCGCAGTAGTGCTTCTTCTTGTTGTAGGCCCTCCTGCCGCACCTCCTGCACCTGATGTGCGTGGCTCCCTTGTTCATTTTGCCGAAGGAGGTCGTACCCTTGACCACGGCCTAGGCCCCCTAGCTCTTAGGGACTGGGCTTATTAAGACTATGCTGTCGCCCCTGATGAGTATCAAGCCGTGCTTCTTGGGCTCGCCGTTCTGCCTCAGCTCCTCGGCGTCCTCGAGGACTATGTTCAGGTGCTGGTCGTAGCTCTTCAACTTGCCCCTGAACTCCTTGCCGCCCTTAAGCCTGACGAATATCTGACTACCTATGGACGAGGCCAGTATCGTTAACGTCGTCTCTGACATAGAGGACCCAGCCTTCCAGCTCTTCGCTTAGCTTATAAGGATATACATATTTAAAGCTTAGCTTAAGACGGCGGCTATGTCTAGGGCGCGTAGACACGTCCTGAGCAAGAGCGAGGCCAGAGATGTCGCGTCGACAATCGAGAAGACTTTGAATTTTAGGGGGCCCTTAGACTTCAAGGCAAAGTGGGAGGTCGTCAAGCTGAGCAAAAGCGAGGTCGTGTACCTCTTAGACGGAAGGCCACTCGCCATAGAGGTCTCCGGCAGGCTGATCCCGTCCATAAAGGCCCTGATGGACGGAGCCGCGGAGCTACCGAGAGTCGTCGTGGACTCTGGCGCTGTTAAGCACGTGGTCAACGGAGCTGACGTGATGGCCCCTGGCATAGTCAGAGTCGAGGGGGACTTCGTCAAGGGGGATCTAGTGGTGGTCGTCGACGAGAAGCATGGAATGCCCCTCTGCGTCGGCGTCGCTCTTGTCGATAAGTCGGAGCTGGAGTCCATGTCGAAGGGCAAGGTCATCCAAAACATCCACTACGTCGGCGACAAGCTCTGGAACAGGCTAAAGGAAATGGGCTTAACGTGAGGCCGCTTCGAGTCGGGCACCTCTCTTAAGCGGGGCCTTGGTTAGAGGCCAAGGCCTCAGCGAACCCTTATCGAGTCCAAGAAGTTGGGCGAGTCCACTTGGACCTTGTAGAACTTCTCTATGCTCGAGGCCAAGTTCGTGATCTTCTCGTTCTCGCCGTGACACAGTATTATCCGATAGGGCTTCGGCGTCACCCTCTCCACGAACCTAAGCAGTTGCCTCCTGTCGCTGTGGCCGCTGAACCCCTCGCATGTGTGGACCTCCATCTTGACCTTGACGGCTAGGGGCTTGCCGTCAATGTAGTCGACCACGACCTCCTTGGCCCCCTCTTGAACCGTCCTCCCGAGGGTCCCCTCAACCTGATAGGAGACGAATATCAAGGAGTTCCTCTCGTCCTCGGCCATTAGCTTGAAGTACTCGAGGGCGGGGCCAGCGTTCAGCATGCCCGAGGTTGCCAGTATTATGCAGGGCTCTCCCTCGACCACGTCTAGGCGCTCGCGGCCCTTGGTCATGATGACGAAGTTCTCTGCCAGGAAGGGATTAACGTCTTCGTATAGTATCCTGTCCCTGACCTCTCTCGCCAAGCTTTCAGGGTACGCCGTGTGTATAGCCGTGGACTCCTGTATCATGCCCTCGATGTATATGGGCACCGAGGGTATGAGCTTCTTCTCGACCGCATTGGCTAGGACGAGCATTATCTCCTGCGCTCTGCCCACGGCCAGCACCGGGATCAGTACCTTGCCCCCGCGGCTCAGCGTCCTGTTTATTATCTCGATGAGTTTGGCCTCCGTCTCCTCTCTAGAGGGCATTATGTCGTTGGGCCCTCCGTAAGTCGACTCCATTACAAGGGTCTCGAGCCTGGGGAACACGTACGTGGCCGGCTCCAAGAGCCTCGTCCTACCGTACTTGAAGTCGCCCGTGTAGACTATGTTGTGGAGGCCCTCGCCTATGTGGAGGTGGACCATCGATGAGCCGAGTATGTGGCCGGCGTTGTGCAACGTCAGCTTGACCCCTGGAGCTATGTCCGTGACCTCTCCATGGTTCAGGGCTATCGTGTGGAGGAGGGCCATCTTAACCTCTCTAATCCCGTATATCGGGGTCCTGCCCTCCTTCTCCGCAACGTCCAGGTAATCTTTCAATATGAGGGCCATGAGCATCTTGGTCGGCTCGCTACAGTAAACGGGCCCTCGATAGCCGTACTTGAAGAGTAGGGGCAGAGCTCCACAGTGGTCTAAGTGCGCGTGCGTTATCACGACGGCGCTCAAGGAGTCCACGTCGAAGTCGTCGATCCAGAAGGCCGGGAACTCGCTTATGTAGTCCCTCGCGCCGGGCTTGGCTCCGCAGTCCAGCAGGACCTTGTCTTCCCCCACTTCGACGAGTATGGACGAGCGGCCGACCTCTCTAAACCCCCCTAAGGCGGTCATCCTTATGCCTTCTATCTTATATAGGGGGGTCCTGTGGATCCTCCTCCCTGTTTCCTTCAACATCTTGAGCCTGTAGTTGCTGTTCTTGTGAAAGAGGGTCGAGACGGACTCCACGAACCTGGACTTTAGAGGAGGGGTCCTGACCGGCACGGGCCTCCAGAAAGTATACGCGAGGAGCTGCTTGAGGAGCGAGCTGTTCTTGCCTATCACCAAGCCGGGCTTCTTCGCCTCTATTATCATCTCCCCCATGACGTCGTCGAAGTAGATGTTGGTTATACCGGCCTCCGGCGGCACGAGCTCGTAGACCATCTTCTTGGCCTCTTCCTTATCCTTCCTGACGGCTGGGTCGGGCCTCAGCACTATCCTCTTCCTCAAGGCCTTCGCGACCGTTTTGACGATGTCGCCGTTCGAGAGCAGGACCGCGGGGTTCTTGACGTAGACCGCTATCTCGGGCCCCTCGAAGTCTATCCTAGTTACTCCTGCCTCTGGCGGTATGCTCTTTAATATCCCCTCCCTGATCAACGTCAAGTGGTTTGGTTGCACCAATCCCCTTACCTTCCGCCCGAAGGGATTACGCCAAATTACCTTTCGAGCTTCTCTTGAGGTATCTCTTCAACTCCTTCCTTGGATATCACGACCACGTCGAAGCCCTCTCCGGAGCCGGGATCCCATTTCATGGCCGCCTTGATCGCCTCCACGGCTATCGGAATCGCCTCCTTCACCTTTAGGTCGCTCCTGTAGCTGGTCTCTAGGACTGCTAGCGCTAGAGGCGTGCCTGAGCCCGTCGCGATGTACTTCTCATCGGTCATAGTTCCGAAGAAGTCCACATTGAACATCCTCGGGCCTTCCTCGTCCACCCCCGCCACTATCACTTGCACTATGTAGGGGAAGAACCTCGACGAAGAGAACAGCAGATTCGATATCAAGCTCGCGACCGCCCTTACCGACAGGGGTTGCTTGGTCGTGACCTTGAGGTATTTGACTTGGGCTCTGATGCTGTCGATTAGCATCTGCGCATCGGCTACCACGCCAGCTATGGTCGCGTATATCCTATCGTCCACTTGAAGTATCTTCTTGCCCCTCTTGTTGGCGATGAAGAAGCCAGCGGTCACTCGCCTGTCGGTTGCTAGCACCACCCCATCAGCGCACCTAATGCCTACGGTCGTGGTTCCCCTAAACACGGGGTTGTTGAATTCCCTCATCATTGACATTTGCTAGCACACCGCAAAGGGTAAAGACTTGTCGAGGGGTTTCGACTGATAGAACTTACCCGGTCGAACAACAGAGAAAGCATGCGTATTTAAAAGTTTTGCGGAAAAGCCAGCGCTCGTCGTTCTGCGGGCATGATCAACGGTCCTTGAGCTCAACAGATGGTCCCCACGCCTTGGGGAAAGCTATGGCCAAATGGCCGTAGCCAGTCGAGAGACGACAACTTAAAATTATCTCAAATCCCTAAAATCACGCTCAGAGGAGCGTAGAGACCCTTGTTGGATCCTCACGACATCGAGCTTCCGAGGAAGATCTTGATAGGCAGGGGCGTCATCAAAAGCGTTGGCGAGGTGGCCAAGTCCCTCGGCCTTTCGGGCAAGGCTTACGTCCTCCTCGGCAGGACTGGGTACAACCTAGCCGCAAAGGACGCGCTGGACTCCCTAACGGCCTGTGGATTCGACGTCGTCGATGATGGCGACAAAGATGAGGAGGGGCTGTTGAAGCGGGTCTTCGAAGCAAAGCCGGACTTCGTGGTCTCGGTGGGCGGCGGCACGACGATAGACTTGGGCAAGTACGCGGCCTTTAGGCTGGGAGTCCCGTTCATCAGCGTCCCTACGGCCGCATCCCACGACGGCATAGCCTCGCCAATGGTGTCCCTCAAAATCCTCAAGACGCCCTACTCGATCAAAGCCAAGCCCCCCATGGCGATAATAGCCGACGTTAGCGTCATTATCAATGCCCCCCACAGGCTCTTGGCCAGCGGCTGCGGGGACGTGCTGGCCAAGCTCACGGCCGTTAGGGACTGGAGGCTCGCTCACATGCTGAAGAACGAGTACTACGGCGAGTACGCGGCATCTCTGGCGGAGATGTCGGCGAGGCTTGTGATGAAGAACGCGAGGCTCATAGGAGCGCACAAGGAGGAGGGGGTCAGGGTGGTCATCGAGGCGCTGGTCTCCTGCGGAGTGGCCATGTGCATAGCGGGGTCGTCGAGGCCGTGCTCCGGCTCGGAGCACCTATTCTCGCACGCCCTAGACACGATAGCCCCCACGCCCGCCCTCCACGGCGAGCAGTGCGGCGTGGGGACTATAATGATGGCCTACCTCCACGGCATCGACTGGAGGAAGATCAAGAAGGTGCTCAAGGTCATAGGCGCCCCGACGACAGCGAAGGAGCTCGGCATAGAGGACGAGTTCATAATAAGAGCTCTGGTGGAAGCGCACAGGATCAGGCCCAGGTACACGATATTGGGGGACACGGGCTTGACGTGGGAGGCCGCCGAGAAGCTGGCCAGGGTGACCGAAGTAATAGAGTGATGTTGTTTTCGTGAAAGTTTTTATGGGTGGCGTGGTGGGCGTGGAGCCCATAGTGACGCTAGTCGGAGAGCTCCAGGCGAAGCCAGGCTTCAAGTTCGTCTTCCAAGGGGCGTCCGAGGTCTGCGCTAACTGCAAGCTGAGGGAGGTCTGCGCGGCGAAGCTGGAGCCGAACACCGTGTACAAGGTGGTCGAGGTCTTGAAGAAAAGGCACAGGTGCCCCCTAAGAGAGGGATGGGTCGTGGTGGCCAAGGTCGTCGAGGCCGAGGTGGAGGCCTTGCTCGACGCCAAGATGGCCGTAGAGGACGCCATAGTGACCTTCAGGAGGAGGAAGTGCAAGAACACCAGTTGCGCCTTGTGGGACGTATGCCAAAGCCCTTATGTGAAGGAGGGAGAGAAGTACAGGGTCTTGAGAGTCGAGAGGAACGGCGTCCTCTGTGATGGGAAGAAGATGTTGAAGGTCCTTCTCAGCAGGGTAAGGTGACGCCGCTCCGCTCGGGGCCGGGCGTGCCCGCTACGCGAGGACTTAGTAAGTGGAATTAGACGTCGAAGTACAGAAAGAACTCGTAGGGGTGCGGCCTTATCATTACCTGAACGTACCCCTCCATGATCATCTCCACGTACTTTTCGAGAGCTTCGCTGGTGAATATCGGCCTTAAGTACTCCATGTCCGACCGCAACTCCTCGACTGCCTCCTTGAGGCTACCCGGCAACTCCCTGATGCCCAACGCCCTCCTCTTCTCGGGTGTCAGCAGGTAGATGTTCTCGTCCACCGGGTCTCCGGGGTCTATCTTCTTCCTTATCCCATCCAGCCCCGCGGCCAATATAGCTGCGAAGCACAGGTACGGGTTTGCTGAAGGATCCGGAGGCCTGTACTCGATCCTCTTGCTCTTAGCGGCTCTGGAGCTTCCTTTGTGGTAGGCCGGGACCCTTATGCAAGCGGATCTATTGGCCCTGCTCCAAGCCACGTACACGGGGGCCTCGTAGCCCGGCACGAGCCTCTTGTACGAGTTCGTCGTAGGATTGGTTATCGCAGCCAGAGACCTGGCGTGCTCCATGAGGCCACCGATGAAGTATCTCCCGACCTGGCTCAGCTCGGCGTAGCTGTCGTTGGGGTCGTAGAAGGCGTTCTCATCGTCCCTCCAGAGGCTCACGTTCACGTGCATCCCCGAGGCGTTATCGCCGAATATAGGCTTCGGCATGAAGGTCGCTGTGAGATTCATCGACTTAGCGACGTTCTTCACCACCAGCTTGTAAGTCATCACGCTATCGGCCATGTTGATTAGCGTGTCCCTGTGCATGATTATCTCGCACTGCCCCGCTGTTGCGACCTCGTGGTGGTGGGCGTCGCACAAAATCCCGAAGTACTCCTCTAGGATTTTCACGCACTCGTTCCTCAAGCTAAGCAAGGTGTCTTGAGGAGGAGGCGCGAAGTAGCCGTCCTTGAACCTTATGGGGTACCCGGCCTGGGCCTCGGAGTTCCACGAGGCCTCCCTAGACGATATGTAGTACGACTGGCCCTTGTAGGGGCTGAGAGCGTCCCAAGCGACCTTTTCGAACACGAAGAACTCTACTTCGGGACCCCAGTAGGAGGTCGTGAAGCCGTTGGACTTTAAGTACTCCTCGGCCCTCTGCGCAATGAACCTGGGGTCCCTCTCGAGCCTCCCGCGGCCAAAGCCCCAGTACACGTCACATATGAGGCGAGCGGTCTTCGAGCCCTCGCCTGACCAAGGCATTATCGCGTAAGTGTTGGGATCTGGCTTGAGCACCAAGTCCGAGTCCTGAACTTCAGCGAAGCCCCTTATGGACGACCCATCGAGCCTTGCCAAGCCCTCGTCGATTATCTCCTCCTCAATAACCCTCCTAGGCACTAGGGTCTGGTGGAACTTGCCGCTGAGCCCCGTAAATTGCAAGGCCACGAACTTCACGCAGTCCTTGTCTAGCCGCTCCAAGACGGCTGACGGGCTCATCGTGACGGGCTCGTAACCTCCATCGGGCCTCCTCTTGTAGGGCAATTCTCGTGCCCCCAAACAGCCCATTTGAGCACGGCAGAGGTCATTTAAGCTTTGCTCTCCTAGACGTTCGAAGAGTAGAAGATGATAACCCTTGATACAAAAGTTCGATTTTTCGAGGAGCATTCTGAACAAAATTTTAGATTGCAAGGGCACTTCTCAGATGTTTGTTCAACGATCAATACCTCGGGCGATTGCTTTAAGCTGGCACCGGACAAACCTAAAGTACCGGCTCGAGACCTTAAAGATGAAAACCCGGTGAAATGATGGACTGCATAGTAGTCGTCGATTACGGGGGCCAGTACGCACACCTTATAGCAAGGAGGGTGAGGGAGTGCAAGGTTTACTCGGAGGTAGTTCACGGTGACGAGGCGTACGAGGAGATAAGGTCGCTACCGCCAGACGTCAACGTCAAGGGGCTGATACTATCCGGCGGCCCGATGAGCGTCCTCTCGGAGTACTCCCCTAAACTCGACTCCAGGCTCATGGAACTGGGCGTTCCGATACTGGGGATATGCTATGGCCATCAACTCTTGGCCCATGCGCTCGGCGGCAAGGTCGAGAGCTTGGGGAAGGGGGAGTACGGCACGACCTACGTTTACATAGAGGACTTCGACGACATACTTGAAGGCCTCGACAGGGTCGAGAGGGTTTGGATGAGTCACTCGGACACCGTCACCAGCCTTCCTAGCGACTTCCACGTCCTAGCCCGCACAGACCTCTGCCCAGTAGCGGCCTTCAAGCACGAGGAGAAGCCAATTTACGGGGTCCAGTGGCACCCGGAGGTCGTGCACACCGATAAGGGCATGAAGGTCCTCGAGAACTTCGTGTTCAAGGTGTGCAAGTGCAAGCCCGAGTGGGTGATGGAGGATTTCATAGAGAGGGCGGTGGAGGAGATAAGGAGGGAGGTGGGCGACGGGAGGGCCGTCATAGCACTTAGCGGAGGCATAGACTCGAGCACTACGGCCGTGTTGGCGGCTCGGGCGATAGGCGATAGGCTCTATGCAGTGTTCGTGGACCACGGCTTCATGAGGGAGGGAGAGCCGGAGCAGATAAGGGAGTACTTCGGCAAGGCCATAAAGAACTTCATATTCGTGGACGCCAGGAAGAGGTTCCTCGACAAGCTGGAGGGCGTCACGGACCCCGAGCAGAAGAGGAAGATCATAGGGGAGGAGTTCGTGAGGGTCTTCGAAGAGGTGGCTAGAAAGGTGGGCGCGGAGTACCTCCTCCAAGGCACGATATACCCGGACAGGATCGAATCCGGTTTTAGGAGGTTCTCGGACAAGATAAAAACGCACCACAACGTGGCCGGGCTACCGTCGAAGATGGAGTTCAAGAAGGTCGTGGAGCCTCTGAGGGACCTTTACAAGGACGAGGTGAGGGAGATAGCCAAAAGGCTGGGGTTGCCCGACGAGATCGTGTACCGCCAGCCATTCCCGGGCCCTGGGCTGGCGGTCAGGGTGATAGGAGAGGTGACGGAGGAGAAGTTGAGGATAGTAAGGCGGGCGGACAAGATAGTCAGGGAGGAGATAGAGAGGGCCGGGCTGGCGAGGAGCTTGTGGCAGTACTTCGCGGTCTTGACGGACACGAAGAGCACGGGGGTCAAGGGCGACGCCAGGGCCTACGGCTACACAGTCGCCGTCAGGATAGTGGAGAGCAGAGACGCCATGACGGCGAACTTCGCAAAGATCCCCTATGAGGTCCTCGAGAGGATATCGACGAGAATTACGAATGAGGTACCTGAGGTCACGAGGGTCGTATACGACATAACCAATAAGCCCCCAGCTACGATAGAGTGGGAGTAGAAGGCGCGCTCGCGCCTCACGTTGTAGGCGAAGAACCGGCAACTCTTTGCCAAGTCGATCCTTGACAATGGCTTAGTTCGATGACCGCCCTATCGAGGTGGCACCTCTGATCATCGCCTGACGAGCTCCACAAAGTTCCCGAGGGTCGCTGACCCGTAGCAATCGATTTTTTTGAGGCGGAAGTACATCCAAAATAACGCGAGCTTGGCCTCAACCATCGAGGGAGTCGCAACAGTAGGTCGTGATCGCCATCACTACGTCGCCTCTTTCGGTTCCTGTCAATTGTTGGGCTCCAAGCCCGACGTCCACGCTCTTCCGCTCCATGTTCGGCACCTCGATCGTGCTTGAGCCCGTCCGCCGGCCTCTCTATCAGGCCCAGCCCGACCCTCTCTTTGCTCACTCAGAGGGCGCCGGAGAAATCCCTCTTCCATCGCCGCTCAAAACCACGTTTGACACAAGGCAGATCAGGGGTTTTGCCCAGATCAGGGGGCCGACCTCCTAAGCTCTTTCCCCAGGAAAGCTTAAAAGCAGTAACTGGCAACCAGTGGCCAGGTGAACTTGCTTGCCACGTCGTCCGCCTCTTAGGAACTCCGCCTACCTAAACGCCATGTCTACGACCGACACGGCGACGAGGGTCGAAGACGTCAACCCCGCGAATGGCATGTGTCC
>DAIQQE010000195.1:0-1803 GCA_036786905.1 Candidatus Nezhaarchaeales archaeon
CCTAAAGGCTGGCGTCAAGGCCGTGGGGGTCTCGGGGGTCGACGGAGGGCCCTCAAGAGCCCTCCGTCGACCCCCGAGACCCCCACGGCCTTGACGCCAGCCTTTAGGAGGGAGACTACGACTTCCTTGTTTATCTTGCCGGCCATGACCATCATGTATATCTCGGCCGTCTCCTTGTCCGTGTACCTGCTCCTGAAGCCGTCGGGCGACGTCACGAAGACTTGGGGCTTGCCAAGCTTCTCCGCTATCGCCGTGACTATGTCCCCTCCTCCGTGCACCACAACGACCTTGTCTCTGCTCGAGACATCGGCTATGTCTTGAGCCAGCCTCTCCAACACTTCTTTATTGGCTACCAAGTCCCCCCCGAACTTCACGACCACTACCAACGCGACCACCTATATCGGGTGGAACCCGCAAAAGTCTAGGCCAGCCCTTTCGTCAGCCCCTATCATTATGTTGAAGCACTGGACGGCTTGACCTGCGGCCCCCTTCATTAGGTTGTCTATCGCTCCGAAGGCCACTACTCGATTGGCATGAGGGTCTACTTCGAAGCCGACGTCGCAGAAGTTTGTCCCTATGACCACTTTGGGATCCGGGAGCCTGTATATCCCCTTTTTGTCTTTCACTATCCTGACGAACGGCTCGTTCGCGTACATCCCTCTGTACATCTTCCAGAGGTCGACGAGCTTCACCTCTCTCTCGACGAAGACGTGGCACGTGGCTAGAATCCCTCGCACCATGTTGACTGCGTGGGCCGACATGGCGACCTTGACCGGCTTCCCGGCTAGGGCTGAGAGCTCTTGCTCTATCTCGCCTGTGTGCCTGTGCCCTGCTGGGGAGTAGGGCCTGACGACCCCGAACCTCTCGGCGTGCATTGTGGCGAGCGAGGGCGAGGTCCCGGCACCTGAGGATCCTATCTTGACGTCGACCACCACGTGATCCGGGTCTATTATGTTGCTCTTAGCCAGGGGGGCCAGCGCCAGTATGGCTGCCGTGGGCATGCAACCTGGACAAGCCACTATTTTTGCCTTCTTTATCTCGTCCCTGTGGAGCTCCGGCAGGCCGTAGACCGCCTCCTTGAGCAGATCCGGCACCGGGTGCCTCCAATTGTACCACATTTCGTACATCTTCGGATCTCTGAACCTGAAGTCGGCGCTGAGGTCTATGACCCTGACGCCGACCTCCACCAGCTGAGCCGCCAGCTTAGCCGATTGCTTGTGAGGGACTGCCAAGAAGACTACGTCGCAATTCTCCGTTAGCCTCTTTGCGTCCAGTGGCACAAAGACCATGTCAGTGACCTTCCTCAGGTTCGCGTGCACCCTAAAGACGTATTCGCCAGCGTATTGCCTCGACGTCGCGACAGTGACCTCAGCATATGGGTGGTAGAGCAACAACCTCAGAAGCTCTCCTCCGACGAAGCCCGAGGCCCCGACTATCCCTACCCTTTTCCTCATCCCCTTGCCTCCTTGATTAGGTATTCAGCTATCTTCCCGGCTATATCCACATGTGTGGCAGAATATGCGCCTTTAAACTCAACGGTCGTATTTATCTCGTTGACTAGGAGCCCCTTATTGCTCTCCAGACAATCGACGCCGACGACCTCGCCATTTATCGCTCTCGCAGCCTTTAAGACCAGTTCCTCTTGATCGTCGCCCAGCTTGCAGGCCTCGGCTCTACCTCCCAAGGCCACGTTGGTTCTCCACTCCCCCGGCGGAGCGTAGCGGTATATCGACGCTACGACCTCGTCGCCTATCACAACCGACCTTATGTCCCTCGAGGGCTTGTCTATGTACTCTTGTATGT
>DAIQQE010000048.1:0-1312 GCA_036786905.1 Candidatus Nezhaarchaeales archaeon
TACATGTACAAGGTCTTAGACCTCTTTTGCGGGGCTGGTGGCTTCTCACTAGGCTTCGCCATGGAAGGCTTTGAGGTTGTGCTCGGAGTCGACGTGGATTGGATAGTCGCTGAAACCTACAGAGAGAACTTGGAGGTCGACGTCTTGTGTGAAGACATAAGAAACGTTCACTCTCTAGATTTAAGAGGCATGGTAGAGACCGAGGTCGACGTAATAATAGCGAGCCCTCCGTGTGAGCCCTTTACGGGGGCTAATCCTCGAAGGGAGGTCGACGTGCTAAGCAGGCTTTATAGTGATGAGGTAGGCAGGCTCTTCCTTCATGCTGTAAGGATCATAGGCGATTTGAGGCCAAAGCTCTTCATAATCGAGAACGTCCCCTCGATACTAGAGCCCTCATTGAAGGAGGCGATAAAACATGAGCTCAAGGTCGTGGGCTACCCCAAGGTGTACTTTAACGTGCTCTACGCCGAAGACTATGGAACCCCCTCCCATAGAAAGAGGGTCTTTGTGTCAAACTTCAAGCTGAGGCCCAAGCCCACCAAGAAGATCGTGACAGTAGAAGAGGCCTTGGCAGGGCTTCCGGATCCAGGAGAGGTCAACGATGTCCCCAACCACGTGACTAAGCCTTTACCTCCTAGGAAGCTTAAGAAAATCGCCAAGCTGAAGTGGGGGGAAGAGCTTGTACTATACAAGGGTGCCGGAAAAAAGGTGTTGCCTAACTGGATCAGGCTACATCCGTTTAAGCTCGCTCCGACGGTTCTCGGAAGCTCTAGGTTCGTGCACCCTTACGAGAACAGGTTGCTGACCGTGAGAGAGCAAGCGAGGCTCATGGGTTTCCCCGATGACTTCGTATTCAAAGGAGGGTTTGACGCTCAATACAACATGGTTGGAGAAGCTGTCCCTCCGCCGCTTTCAAGAGCCATAGCCAAAGAGGCGCTTAAGTTATTAAGGAGGGCTTGAGAGACTAGTAAACGACCCGGGATGAGCGAAGTCATCCCAGTGATACACAACGTATTCAGTGTCGAGATAGTCAAGCAATTTGCGAAGATATGCTATGGATTGGGGTTTAAGACCATTGTCGTGAGCAAGCCCAGCGGTGCGGCTTCTCAAGCGGGGGTGCCTGAAGCTCAAAAGCTTGCTCTCAAAAAAGGCAGAGCCCTAGTCGTACTCGGCGAGTTGGAGGACTTCATTGAGATCTTCAGACCATCCCTCGTTCTATTCATCACTCCCAAGAAATACGCCAAGCAAATGTTCGACGCCGAGCAAGTGGTCTCGGAGGCGCAAAGAGGCGTTGTGGCGATAGTCTTCGGAG
>DAIQQE010000048.1:1322-8833 GCA_036786905.1 Candidatus Nezhaarchaeales archaeon
CCAGGCATTTCGGCAAAGGAAATGGAGCTCGGAGTCCCGGTGCACATAAACGTAGAAGACGACTTAGGGCCTCTGGGGTTTGCGGCCATAGTGTTGCACGTCGTAGCGAGGCTGTTAGAAGAAAGGCAAATGGCGGTGAGGTGACTTGAAGATAGTGATGAAATTTGGTGGGGCGTGCACATCCTCAGGAGCGAATATCTTGCGCATTGTGGACATTACGCGAAGACATGTAAAAGGAGGTGACAAGGTAGTACTGGTGATATCGGCTATGGCCGGGGTAACCGACGAGCTCATCAACCTCATAAATCATGCCCTAACCGGCAACATAAATGAGGTCGAGAAGTCAATGGCGATGATGAGGGAAAGGCACGTGAGGGCATGCTTTGAAGCGATTAAGGATGAAAGATTAAGGCTCGAGACCGTACGAGATATCGAGGACTTGATTCGAGAGCTTTACTTCACGTTGAAGGTGATCTCCTATCTTAAGGAGGCCTCTTCGAGGACTAGAGACAGGATCTTGACTTTTGGCGAGAAGATGGCCACGAGAATTGTATGGAGGGCCTTGTTGTCAGAGGGGATAGAGGCTGAGTACTTCACGGGCGGTCAGGCAGGCATCATAACTGACGACAGCTTCGGCCGAGCTAACCCAATAATGGGCTTGTGCGAGGAGAGGTTGAAGAAGAACTTATTGCCCCTCCTGGAGAAGGGGGTGGTCCCGGTCGTAACGGGCTTCATAGGACAAACAATAGAGGGCGTTGAGACCACGCTAGGCAGAGGAGGGTCCGACTACTCTGCTACTATAATTGGTGCAGCTTTAGAGTTTGACGAGGTATGGGTGTGGAAGGACGTCGAAGGGATCATGACCGCAGATCCAAAGATAGTGCCCAATGCAAAGCCCATACCGAGGGTCTCCTATGAAGAAGCCACCGAGCTAGCGTACTTCGGTGCAAAGGTGTTACATCCGCTTGCCCTAAAGCCCTTGGTCGAGAAACACATACCGTTGAGGGTGAAGAACTTCTTCAACCCCGAAAACTCTGGCACGATAGTCCATCACGAGGCCCCTAATGACAGGATAGTCAAAGCTATTTCCATGATCCCCAAAGTAGCGATCGTAACTGTAAGCGGAGCAGAGCTCTACGAAGCCCCGTTAGTGATTACTAAGGTATTCAAAGCGCTGTACGATGTGGGCGCAAACGCAATAATGGTCTCTCAAAGCTCGTCACAAACCAACATATCGATGGTGGTGCCAGAGGAAAAGTTGCGGGATATTCTAAAGGAACTCGAGGGGGTCCTCCCTAAGAACTGTGATGTCGCTTGGGAGGGGGACGTGTGCGTGATAGCGGTTGTTGGATCAGGTATGAGGGGAAGACCTGGGGTTGCAGCCAAAGTGTTTAGCGCAGTAGCTGAGAAAGGAGTCAACGTTAGGATGATAGCCCAAGGGGCTTCGGAGCTGAACATCTCTCTTGTTGTCAAGAGAGAGGACGCCATTAAAGCTGTTAGGGCCTTACACGACGCCTTTGTAGGTGGTTAAAGTGGACAGGCTCAAGGTAGCGGTGTTAGGCGCTACGGGTCTTGTTGGACAAAGGTTCGTCAAATTGTTGGCGGATCACCCGTTCTTCGAGGTCGTCGCCTTGACCGCTTCAGCCAAAAGTGCTGGCAAGAAGTATTGCAAAGCGACCAATTGGATATTAGGGCCCGATTTCCCTGAAGCGGTTAAAGACTTGGAAGTTCTTGAGACGAGCCCTGAGGCAGTTAAGAGGGCTGGTTATAACGTGGACCTAGTTTTCTCGGCTTTGCCTTCTAACGTGGCAAGAGAGTTAGAGCCCATATTTGCTAAGGAGGGCTTTAACGTCGTGAGCAATGCGAGCGCGATGAGGATGTTCGACGACATCCCATTAGTAGTTCCGGAGATAAATCCCGACCACCTCCACTTAATCCATGTTCAAAGAAGGAAGAGGGGTTGGAGGGGGCTTATAGCAACTAACCCGAACTGCAGCACGATCATACTCACGCTATCGTTAAAACCGATAATCGATTATGCAGGAGCGGAGGCAGTCCACGTGACTACTATGCAAGCCGTCTCGGGGGCTGGCTTCTCAGGTGTTACGTCTATGGCTATAATTGACAACATCATACCATTCATAGCCAAAGAGGAGGAGAAGATCCAGACTGAGAGCCTCAAGATATTAGGCAAGCTTTATGAGGATTCCGTGAAGTTCGCCGACATAGCCATTTCTGCTTCGTGCAACAGAGTCTGCGTGTTGGACGGGCACTTAGAGAGCGTGTTCGTTAAATTAAAGAGGAGCGTGAGTTTAGAGGAGCTTAAAGACGCTTTAAGAAGCTTTAGAGGGCTTCCGCAAGAGCTCGAATTGCCCATGGCTCCACCTTCGCCGATAATAGTTAGAGAAGAAGAGGACAGGCCTCAGCCTAGACTCGACAGAGAATCGCATAAAGGTATGAGCGTAGTAGTTGGAAGGCTCAGATACGGTAAAGATGGCTGGCTGAAGTACGTGGTCCTTGGTAACAACATCGTAAGAGGGGCAGCAGGCAATTCGATATTGATAGGCGAGCTAATGGTCAAAAAGGGCTTCTTATAAACTTATTACGTGAAGATGAGCGCCGTCTCCGTTAAGTTCATTAGGTCTTGAGCGCCGCCGAATAGCATTAAAAGGTTTCTTAAACGACATTGAAGTCGGGAGAGAACCATGAGGGTTGAGGAAGTGATCAGAGAGGCCCTCATGGATTGTAAGCCCTACCTAGCTTGTTGGAGAGAGGTCGAGGAAGTGGTTAATAAGCTCTTGAACGAGGCCTCCGATGCCCGCGATTTCATTGAGAGACTCGAAAGATTAGCTATGAGTGAGAGCGATGTGCTTTTGAAGACGGATCTGAGAATATTTATCTCTGAGGTGAGGTCCAAGCTTAAATCGTGAGCCTTTACTTAGTCGAACACTTACAAGGATTGGATCCACACTTAGGGCAACTTACTCCATAGCGCCTTAGCGTTATCTCCTCCATGTCTATTGAAAGGGCGTTGGCAACCGTTACTAGCCAAGCAAACGCATCTGCCAGCTCTTCCTCTATCAGCTTCCTATCCCCCTTGACTATTGCGCTACCGAGCTCGCCTATCTCCTCCACCAGATACATGAAATTAACTTCAACGGATCGTTGCGAGTCCTTGTGCCAGTACATCTCTCTAATGAGGTTCTGAAACTCTCTTATGTGCATGGATATCCCTTTTAGATGGGTAAGAGCACGGGAAAAGCCAGCACCAATGCTATTAAGGCTATTGCTATAACTATCACTAAATAAGGGGGTAGGGAGATCCCTCCTGCCTCCTCTCTGAAGAATCTTATTAGGCCCGCTCCAGCTAATGGAGCGAACTCGGCCCTCTTCCTCTCCCGAGACCTACTGGTCTTCGTCGATTTTGTCTTAACTCTTCTTGACATGGCTCAGCCCTCGACTCTCAGAGGTTCCTTTATTATCTTTGTTGCTCTCCCGCATTTAGGCACTACGGTGCTCAGACCGCTGGGGTCTTCGATTATGAAGGTGAACTTTAGCCTGCCCTCTATCGCCGCGGTCAAGTTTTCGAGGGTTTCCAGGCACTTCTTCATGCGCTTTTCGTCCAGCTCGCTAGATGCCAAGAACTCGACTATCTCCTTGGCTCTGTGAAGGAAGCCCTCTATCGTCGAGATGACCCCTTGGGCGTAGGGACCGGGCGTTATCGTCACCCCCAATTCTGGCATCTTTACGATCGCATAACTTGAGCGGACGACGAGGTGGTTCACGTCCTCGGGTTCTTCGATAATCACGGTGATTCGAAGGGGGTCTTGATGAGGGCTCACCTCCATGACGTCGGTGTGCTTAAAGCCGCAGTTCTTGCAAATAGCGGACAAAAGATAAACGCTACCGAACCCTGGGAGCTCGTAGCATATTTCACTTATTGATAGCGAAGACTCCTTACCGCACACGAAGCACAGCGTTTCGATTTGGTTCACGCAACGCGATTCAAGGCCCTGCAGTTGCTATCACCTTTTATAACCTAACTTCCTTAAGAGGTTCTTCCTCTCCTCTTCTTTCTCTTTGTCCTCAACGCCGACGACCGTATAGCCGTCCACTACTCCTATTACTCCTCTCCCTTGGTCTGTCTCAACTACAACGACTTGGAGGGGGTTGGCAGTCGCGCAAAAGATCCTGCAGACCTCGGGCACCGTCTTTATTGCATTTAACACGTTTATGGGATAGGCGTCTCTTATGAATATCGTGAAGACGTGTCCTGCGCCTATATTGAGCGCCGCTTTGACGGCTGCTTCTATTAACTCGGAGTCGTTGCCGTCTCTTCTCACGAGTCGAAGGCCTGAGGCCTCATTAAAAGCGACCCCGAATTTTATATGCGGCGACGAGTTGGCCAAGGCCTCGCATAGGTCTTCGACCGTCTTTATGAAGTGCGCTTGGCCGATTATGACATTAGATCCCTTGGGTATTTCTATGGGGACTACTCTAATCTTGGGCTCGCTCATACGTCTTTCTTGTCCCCTGTCCCTCGATTTAAGCATTGAGGTAAAATCTGCCGACCACTGCTTGACCTGCTGAGAGGCCCCCGTCGCCGGGGGGTAAGGCTCTATGCCTTAACATATGGAGGCCATGTCTCGAGACCTCTCTCTCGATGGTCTCGATCAATATCTCGTTTACGGCCGCGCCCCCGGAGACGCCTACGACCTTCACTCCTTCTTCCAGTGCCTTAGAACACGCTATTTCGGCTAGCCCCTTAGCTACAGCTACGTGTGCTGCCTTGGCTATGTGACACGGCGAGGTGTCTCTCATGGAGGTTAAAAGTTGTAACAATACTTTAGAGGCGTCGACCATGTCGATCTTGCCCTTATTGACTATCGGAACGTCCACTGCAACGTCAGAGCTGCTTGTACGAGCTATGGCTTCAAGCTTCATAGCTGGCTCGCCTTCGTAAGACCTGTAGGTACAGACGCCTAGCATGGCGGAGACCGCGTCCAAGTAGCGGCCAGTGCTCGAAGAAGGTAAAACGTTCAGCCCCGAACGCAACTGTTTTATGACGACTGGCACTTCGCGAGGGCCGTACTTAAAGGCTCTCGAGAACCTCTCGATTAAGAGCTCCTCGAGCTCCTCGAGGCTCATTGCCTGGCTCAGCAGGCCGGCCAGGGCTCTAATCGGATAGTAGGCGCATAAATCTCCCCCGGGTAACGGGTAGGGCTTGATGCACCCCACCCTCTCATATCGCTCGTACGTTGTCAAGAGCACTTCTCCGCCCCAGGCAGTGCCATCGTCTCCCAGCCCTATTCCATCCATCGCTATGACTATTGCCTCATCGCAGGGTCCAAGGCCAGCCTCTGCCATAAGGGAGGCTGCGTGTGCATGATGGTGCTGGACCCTTATTAAGGGGACTTTGAGCTCTTTACTGAGCTCCTCGGCAAACTTCGTTGAAGTGAAGTAGCGGTTCAAGTCGCAGGCTATCGCGTCAACATCCTTCACTCTAAGGGTTCTTTTGAAAAAGTTGTAGGACTGGGTCAAAAAGTGGAGCGAGTCCGGGTTATCGAGATCCCCTATGTGCTGGCTCACGTAGCACTTGTTGCCCACCAAGAAGGATATGGTGACGTTCAAGTCCCCTCCGAGGGCCACGACACAACTCTTTATGTCTTCCACACCTGAGAACACTATGGGCGATGGTGCGTATCCCCTCGATCGCCTTAGGAACGTGGGTACCCCTCTCGTCACGCGGATGACCGAGTCGTCGCACCGGTTTATTATGTCCCTATCATGCGTTAAAAAGTAATCGACTATCCCTGAAAGCCTCTTCAAGGCGTCGTCTATAGTTATAGCCATGGGCTCTCCAGGGTAATTGCCACTAGTCATTATGATCGCTGGCTCGTCGACGTACATCAACAAGAGCAAGTGTATCCCAGTGTATGGTAACATGACGCCCACGCTATCGAGGCCTGGAGAGGTCCAGGGCGATATGGGACTCTCGGGCTTAGACTTTAAGACGACTATAGGGCGCTCCTTGGACGTAAGGAGCTCTCTCTCGATTTGGCTCAAGTAAGCGAAGCTCTCAACGTGCTTAATTGAGGGGGACATGACTGCGAACGGTTGCTGAGGCCTCCTGCGCCTTCTTCTAAGTCTCAGCACTACGTCATCATCGGTCGCCAAACATGCTATGTGAAAGCCTCCTATGCCCTTAACGGCGATTATGTAGCCCTCCTTGATTAGCTTGGCCGCCTCCTTGATGGGGTCCTCGCATGGTATCTTAGCCCCAGATCGGTCAAGTAACTCGTTCTTAGGACCACAAAACCGACAGCATATACCCTCAGCATGATAGCGCCTATTGGCCGGGTCCTCATAATCCCTCTGACAAAAGTCGCACATGGGGAACTTGATCATAGAGGTGCGCTCGCGATCATAAGGCAAGTCAACTATCATCGTGAACCTAGGCCCGCAAACTGCACAGCATGTGAAGGGATAGTTGGACCAGCGAGGGTCATAGCTCATTAAGTCCTTAACGCACTCGTCACATATAGCTATGTCGGGCGGGATCGAGGAGCCACCCTGTCTAACCTTGTGATCGCTCGGCATTATCCGAAAGTCCTTAAAGTCTCCCGTGTAATCAAGCCACTCCACCAATATGTTGTCGATGCGAGCAGGACTCGGCTTTTCTAGCATCAGCCTCTCGACGAATTTCTTAATGGTGTCTGAACGACCCTCGACAACGATTTCGACGCCTGCATCGCCTAGGTTGACGACGTATCCCTTAAGATCCATTGACACGGCTAGGCGATAGATGAAAGGTCTAAAGCCCACTCCTTGGACGAGCCCGGTTACGTAGATCGTCGCCCTAGCTAGGCCGCTCATAACCTCCAAGGACGAAGGATTATAGGGTTATTAAACCCTCCTGCGACTGGTTAAATCCTTGAAACCTCGATCTTCTTGACCAGTCTGTACATTCTGTTCTTCCTCTCGCCTCGCCTCTCTAGAATGCCACCGTTGTACAACCTCAAGAGGTACGTCGAGACCGTGGACAACTTGAGGTCCTCATTGTAAGTCCTCCTGTAGGCATCGAGTATGTCCTTGCTCGTGAACCAAGAGCCGTCCCCAAAGTTTTCCTCGATGACTTGCTTGAACTTCTCCATGAGCGTCTGCTCTTGGGCCTCGTTTTGGTTATTTGTGAGTTCAGCTGACGAAACTATGTCTATCAGGTCCTTGACCATTTGTATACGTTTCCATGGTATGTTCTTGCCTTGGAAGATTATGATCATCTTCGAGCCATCTGGGAAAGACACGGCGAATCTGAAGTCATTGAAGGCCATAGCTATCACAATTAGATTACACTCTACAGTCCACAATTTACTTTCACAGTTCACAGTTTTAAAACTTACCGTCGCAAAACCTTTACATGAATGAAGGCAGGCTAGCCCGTGGACATCATTAGAGAGCGCGATCCAAGCCAATTTTGGCTTGGATCGCGCTCTCTAATGATGTCCACGGGC
>DAIQQE010000196.1:0-1788 GCA_036786905.1 Candidatus Nezhaarchaeales archaeon
TTGTTGCCGGCGAGCGACGAGGGGTGAGGAACAGATGAGGAGAATAACCGCTAGGATACCCGACGAGCTCTATCTCTACCTGACGTTGCTCGCGGCGTCCACGAAGAAGAGCAAGGAAGAGCTCGTCATCGAGGCCATCAAGGAGTACTTGGAAAAGCACAAAGAAGAAGTGAGGCTCCCTTAAGCCCAATTTTTTTCTTTTTTTCTTTTATTTTTCTGCTCTCTCTTTTACTCTCTCTTATGAGATTCGGCCTCATCGCCCTCAAGCTTTGCCCTTCTCTTTCAATTCTCCTTTGTGAGGCTCGGCGGGCTCGGCGAATAAAATAGCGCGCGAGGGCTATGAAAACAGGTTCTAAATCTCTACCAGTTTAGCCGGTACTCGTACCTAATTTTTCATTAATCTCTACCACTTTAGCCGGTACTCGTACCATAAATCGATGTCTGCTTAAGGTATCATGGCTTTTTAAAGAACAGGCGCCTGTTGATGGCCATCGTGATGTGGGTACACGATGGTCCATCGTGTACCCCATCAGCCTCCATTGCAGGGCCCAAATCGAAACATCAGCCTGTACCCACATCGCGATGTTCATCGTGATGTGGGGGGGTCTGATGGTGAGGGGGGTGCAATGATACCCCCTACATAAAACCTACATCAGCCCGACATCAGAAATGGGTCCTAGAGCCTAAGTTTTTATGCAGGGGTATCAGGACAAGGGGTATCGATTAGGGGCCTGTTTTTAAAAGGACTTCGTTTCGTTTAAGGTCTGATATGCCCACCACCATAAACTTATGACAGAAAGCTTTATAAAGTAATACAGGTTATCTTTTTTATGGAGGTCGATTGGGATGGAAATAAAGGGGAAGATAATTCCAAAAGACCTTGAAAAGATTTTGTGGGTCATACGCGACAGAGTTAAAGAGCTAACGAAAACATATGGGTCGCTGGCCCAATGGGGAAGGCCATTCTTCTTTTCGGCGAAGGAGATCTCTGTTGTCATCTATCTCAACGAAAAGTTTGGTGTGAGCCTTGACGAGATAGCGAAGCTCTAGTGAGGGTAGATGTCATGGGTACATTTATTAATATATTTAATGCTCGCTTACAGTAAGAGGGTAGGGGGTGGAGGACGTGAGCATACGTATAGATAGATCTAGGCTCGTCGAAGCATTGCGCATCGTAGACGTAGTGCAGAGCAAGTTGCCGCAAGTAGCAGTTGCATCGTACATAGTTTACAAAGATGAGAACGTCACGCGCGTTAAGGACGGTAAAACTGGCCAGGTGGTGTTCAGCTCTGAGGACGCCGTCGATGCGATTCAATTCGCCATCGACAAGGCCTTTTCCGAGGGCGGCGGAGTGGTTCTCGTCAGAAGGGGTACGTACGTGGTTGACAGGACTATACAGCTTAAGAGCAACGTCGTGTTGGAGGGCGAGGGGATGGGCTTGACCGTGTTCGCCAAGGTCTTGGTCACTCCATATGGCAATGTAAGGGTCTGGGTAGAGAACAGGACGAGCACGACGTTCGACATAGTAACAGATGTAGCGCCGACCTCGAACGTCCAAGTGGCTTGGTACGCCGAGGTCTGAGGATATACCTCGATTTTCGAGGGGGTGACCATTACCTCTCCTTTTTTACCTCGTAAAGAGGGCCGCCAGGCCCAACACGAAAGCAATTATCGTTAAGCATATCATTATTTCCATGACGTGGTATGCGACATAGTACATGCCCAGAGCGATTGAGTATTCGTCGTAGATCTTGAACTTAGCAGTCCCGACGTCAACGTCGTCTAAAT
>DAIQQE010000197.1:0-1775 GCA_036786905.1 Candidatus Nezhaarchaeales archaeon
GCCATATGCCTCTTAAGAACTTTAACAAAGAGAGAAAGATAAGCGCTGTGGTCAGGCTCTGATGTCCATAGAGCAAAGAATGAGCGACCCATCAATTCAATAAGTAGAGTCCTCGCTAAAGCGCGAGATCGTTGCTCGTCGATCGAATTTGCTTAAGATGAGCCTTTAGAAACGACCAATAGTATGCCCTTCGAAGCCCAGGCTCGAGGGGCGACTGGTGGGTGGTAAGCCTTATACGTGTTGAAAAGCTTTAGTCATAACTGGGGGTCAGTCGTCGTGAGCAGTAAAACCCCCGTCAAGGTCGATGAATCCCTCCTCCTCAACTGGGGCACTAGGATTGGAGTCGCTGCGCGTAACGAAGGCGTGAAAGCAGCGCAAATGGAAGGCCTCATAGCCTCGCTCGACTCCATCGAGGGGAGGGAGGCGCTGCTTGTTACAGCGGCTTTCGCGCTCAGGCAAGCGGAAAGGCTGGGGACTGGGCGGAACATGGCGAAGTTAGTGGCCCAAGCGATGCTCGAAGTCTACGAAGCTAGAGGGGGTAAGGAGGAGGCGAGGAAGCTGCTGGGCTTTGCGAAGTGGGTCTACGAGGCCCTTCCGAGAGGCATCAGAGGTAGGCCTGAGCAGTTGACCCTCAGCGAGCTCTTAAAGCAAGTAATTGGGAGGTAGGCGCTTGAGCAAGCGCTACGACGACTTCGACAGGCTCGTAGTCCTCACCCGCGTCACGGGCAACCTCATCAACAAGACTCCACTCAGGATAGGCGTCGGTAGAGAGGCCCCCCTAGGCTCTGCCGTGGACCTCGCGCCCCTCAAAATAAGGTTCGCTGATGGGCGTACGAGCCCCTACATCCCCGGCAGCAGTCTAAAGGGCGTTCTACGGAGCTTGGCCGAGTCAATCGCTAGCGCTCAGGGCTATCCCACTCACAGCCCTTGGGACTTTGAGAGGGTCGAGGAGGAGGAGAAGAACCACAACTACTGCGTGATCTGCGGAATTTTTGGAAGCACGAAGCTGGCGAGCCACGTGCGCGTCTACGACGCCTACCCAGAGGGCTATGCATCGACATTTGTGAAGACGGGAGTGGGCATAAACAGGGACTTTAGAGGCGTGCAGTATGGGATCCTCTACACTGAGGAGCAGGTGATCCCAGGCGTGCGCTGGAGCTTCAAGATGGACGTCGTCAACATACACGTTTTCCCCGAACCCCTCGACGAGCGTGGGAGGTTGCTGAGGCAAGTGATAGACATGCTCGTCAAGGGCGCGGTCCAAGTTGGGGCGAGGAGGACGGTAGGCTACGGCCTGGTCGAGCTGAAGAACGGCAAGTACGAGGTCTACGAGGTCAAGGAAGGGGCTCTTGTGAAGACATCGGAGGGTGACATAGCGTGAGCCAGGTCCCATGGAGCTCCCATGCGCTGCTGCGCAGAGAAGTGACGTTCGAGGGTTACTTAGTCAACGAGGCCCCGCTCAGGATAGGCGTTGGAAGGGAGTCTCCTCTAGGCTCAGCTGTCGACCTAGCGATCACTAGGATAAAGCTCGGCGAGAAGACGGTTCCCTACATCCCCGGCAGCAGTCTAAAAGGGGTCTTCAGGAGCGCGGCCGTGCAGCTCGCCAAGCTCAAGGGCCTTAGTGTGTGCAGCGGCTTGAGCAAGGAGACCTGCATGGACTTTGAGCGCCAAGAGTTCGGCGGAGAGACCCTTCTCGAGAGAATCCAGTCGGAGCTCAGAGAGGGGCATAGCCTCGAGGCCATCAAGCTCTTCCATGAGAAGGCCTGCCTGCTTTG
>DAIQQE010000198.1:0-1767 GCA_036786905.1 Candidatus Nezhaarchaeales archaeon
AACCAAGGGCGCCATTATTGAGACGGAGAAGGGCGTCGCCAAGGTCACATCAAGGCCGGGTCAAGACGGTGTCGTAAACGCGGTATTGCTTAAATAAGGAGGAAGGTGGAGGTCATACTAGGGGATAGAGATCGAATAATCGTCTATCCTTGCTACTTAGACAGCAATAAAAGTGAGTCCCAAGGGAGGAAAATCCCCAAGAGCTTAGCCATACCGTCTCCAAAGATAGACGAGATTTTTCGCGCCGCCCAAGACTTAAACCTCGACCCCGTGGTTGAGGAAAAAGCCCATCCAGCCTGGTGGTGGGAAGAGGCTTCAAGGGTCTCCGTCAAAAAAGTGGGGCCCAAAAGAAAGACCCTCATGATGATAGCTAGGAAGATCGTAGAGGAAAGGAAGAGGCCCAAGAAGTGACTAAAGCAATCCTTAAGCCTCAGAGGTGCTTGCCTAAGCAGCCCTAGAGAGCAGCACATAACTCTCCTCAAGAAACATTTATATCGGGTTATCTTGGATATATCCCCTGTCATGAGGGGTTCCCTGACCCTTTTAGGACCAGTACTTCACCTGTCCAAGAGCAACAAGCTCGTGGTTAAAAGCTCTTTTAAGGCCCCTCCAAAGATAGGCGACCCAGTTTGCGACGGCAAAAACAGGGTCATAGGTCTTGTCTACGACGTCATAGGGCCCGTCGCATCGCCTTACGTATTGATAAAGCCCTCGAGCGAAGTGAACCCCGATGATTTGAGGCGCATCAAGAGGGTTTACGTGATCCCCACTTCGAAGGATCGTAGGAGATGAAGGAAAAATGAAGAGCTCGTTGGCCGATGAAGTCGAGTTTAGGTGTCCGGAGTGCGGGAGCACGGAGTTTTTCAGGGATTACGATCGTGCTGAAATGGCGTGTGCACGGTGTGGACTCGTAATCGGTGAGCGGCTCATAGACCTAGGCCCTGAATGGAGGGCCTTCGACTCAGAACAACAAGGTAAGAGGGCTAGGGCCGGGGCTCCCTTGACCCTCACTATCCATGATAAGGGCCTGTCGACCGTGATAGATTGGCACGGTAATGGTAAGTCATCTAGGAACCTGAGCCCTGCAAAGAGGATGCAAATCTACAAATTGAAGAAGTGGCAACAGAGGTCTAGGGTGTCAAACGCTTTCGAGAGGAACTTGACCCACGCTCTGTCCGAGCTCGACAGGATAGCATCGCAGCTTGGTCTTCCGAGGAACGCTAGGGAAAGCGCGGCCGTCCTCTACAGGAGGATGGTGGAGGCGAAGATGATAAGGGGGAGGTCTATTGAAAGCATGGTCGCCGCTGCCATCTACGCGGCGTGTAGACAAAATAGAATACCGAGAACCCTTGACGAAGTAGCCCAAGCCTCAAATATCAAGAAACGGGAGATAGGCAAGAGCTATAGACTGCTATTGAGGACGCTGTTGGCTAAGATAACGCCCATGGCCTCCATAAACTTCATACCGCGCTTAGTGAACAGGCTAAATCTTTCGCAAGACGTCCAGAGGCTTGCGATAACAATTCTCGAAAAAGCAAGGAGTTTGGGCTTGACCTCTGGCAGAGGTCCTATGGGCATAGCGGCCGCCTCCATATACATAGCGTGCGTTCTTCAACACATCAAGTGCACTCAAAGAGACATAGCAACCTCGGCCAACGTAACCGAGGTCACGATACGTAATAGGTACCAGGAGCTTATGCGAAAACTTGAATTTATAGTCGCCATATAACTCAGCTGTGAAGCGAGGCCGAAAGGACGACGAAGACA
>DAIQQE010000199.1:0-1740 GCA_036786905.1 Candidatus Nezhaarchaeales archaeon
GTTATGAAGACACCTTCTTTAAATTGAGAAGAAGCCTTGGACCATATTTTTTCATATTCCTTAAGTTTCTTTTTTACGGCGGATTTGATAAAGCGATGAGTATAGTGTAACAATAAGAAGCGCTCATCGATCTTGTTCTTGAAGACCAAAACCGTCTCGGAGGTTCTCTCCCTATATTTACAAAGCAGTTCGAAGAGTTCGAGCCAGTCATCGTGATCTAGGCTTCTCTTGGACTCGAGGAGCTTACGGGCCAAGAAGCGCTCTCTGCTCATCTTTTTACATGACTTTGAATTTTGCTCTGTCAGACATATCAAGTCAACTGCATGGGGTTTGGCAAGGACCCATAGGAGCCCATCTACTAGTTGAAGTTTTACATAACCTTGTCTTTCAAGAGTCTTAATGAATCTCCAGACTTGGTGATATAACCTATCATACTCTTTGTCATCTAAAGAGTCATAAGAGACCCCGAGGATCTTACAGTACTCCCTCAGGAGTACTGGTAAGTTGACACCCTGGCCTAATGAATTATCAATTAAGAACTTGAGAAGTTTTAGCTTGGCCTCGCCGGCCCTTATGGCGCAGGAAGACCCAATAGGCTTGTTAATGGGCCGGCGAGGAGAGGCCGACCTCCAATACAATATATGATACTGCCTCTAAAAAGCGTATCTTTAACAAATCTATTGGGTCTTCCTGCGCCATGAGTATCATAATTTAATTGGTAGAAGAGGCTTAAAAAGTTCGTGCCAGATCACTCTTTTATCAGAGAATAAGAAAAGTGGCGAGAGGTCTAGCGAAGAGTGCCTCCTCTAGGAAAGTGCTAAGGCTGGAGGGGGGGGAGGGGGTAGAGAATACCTAAAATGGTGTCTCTGTATAGAGAGTGTTTAGAGAGGTGGTCTGAGTGACATGTAAGTGTCATTATTGTGGCAGGTGGTTCAAGAATCTGCAAGCCCTTAGGGCCCACCTGAGATGGTGTCGAAGCAGATAGCCCTTGTGGGTATGCATATAAATAACATTATAAAATAAAGGCTGAATTTGGGGCTATAATGAAGGTCAAAAGCCAAGTCCCAAGTTCCTCATCGTAGACCAAGTCAGCGCCAATCTCATTAAGGAAATCAAGGACGAAGCGAGGTAAGTAGAGGAAATGATATGAGCCTACGTAGACCCAAAATGATTGAGATCTTTTGTTGTTATTATTGCTAAGCAAGGACCTAGAACATGTAAAGAACCTCCTATTAGTGGCGAAGTAGAACGCTATCAATAGGTCTTCGATGTCTATCATGTCGTTCCAAGTCATGTCGTTCCAAGAGTTACTCAAGGCGACGTGGAAGACCTTCTTTAAGTACTTCTTTAGGTAATCCTTGACGTTGTTGGTCTTACAACCTTTGGGTCTAGCTCTAGCCCAAGTCCAAGAACCATTGTTACTGATCTTGTACTCGAAGTGGACTTCTCCGAAGCCCTGCTTTCTCAGGAGCTCAGTCAAGTGATAATGGTCCTCGATTCGATTAATTCCGAAGAGGACCACGTGTAAATGAGGATTGCCAGATTGTTGGGCCTCCAAGACCTTTAGGTAAACTGGCCTGAAGCCAAGTCTATAAGAAAGCCAAGACATAAAGCAATTAAACGCTTTTGAGACCTTTTGACAGGCCTCCAATAAGTTGTTACAAGTCTTGGGATCCATTGTCATTGTTATGAAGACACCTTCTTTAAATTGAGAAGAAGCCTTGGACCATATTTTTTCAT
>DAIQQE010000200.1:0-1737 GCA_036786905.1 Candidatus Nezhaarchaeales archaeon
GAGGAGGCTCGTTGGAGGCTAGCGATGGGGTTGCTTGACGGCGTCTACCGCTAGGGTGGCCAGCTCCAATCGGGCTATCCCCATGGCCTCAGAGGCTCAGATCACACGGCTATCAGGCCCACTCGCTTGAGCGTGCCTGTCGAGGGGTCGACGATGAAGCCGAGGCCCTCGAGCTTCCGATTCTCTCTTCTCGAGGCTCAGAGGGGGCGGTCGATGTGCACCGAGGAGGTGACGCGGGCGCTGGCAGTTGCTGGACAGGTCGTCGTCTGTTGAGGCGAGTGACTAAGCGATTGGACGAACGATGTTTACCACTAGCAGGCGCGAGGCGCTCACAAGCTTCTCAACAATTCTAAACTCGTTTTTACCGGGGATAGCTAAGATCTTACCTAAGACGTCTTGGGCTACCCCTCATGCCGCCCCTTTCTTGAAGCCCATAGCCTTCATCGTTGCACTTCAAGACCTCTTAAGTAGCTCGTGTCGCACGCGAGGTCATGCGCTTGGAAGGGGCTTTTTCCTCGTATGCTTGTCGTAACCTCCAAAGTCAAGGATCATTTGGCGCCAAAGCCTTGGCAATGGAAAATTATAAAAAGCAACTACCATTCTATGCAATACGGTGATTTATGATCGCATGTGCAGAGGGTCGAAAGGGCTTCTTTACAGCAAGACGCATCGCGAGGATGGCTGTGTTTGTCGCCTTGAGCGTTGTGGGGGCTTTTATAAAAATACCAAGTCCTACCGGGACCGTGGCCATGGATTCGTGCCCAGGGTATTTCTCTGCATTAGCATGGGGTTATCGTGAAGGCGCCACAGTGATTGCACTAGGCCACCTCGCGACAGCCGCTACGGTTGGCTTCCCGCTGGGCGTGCTACATCTATTGATAGCCATTTTAATGAGCGTGGCTGCTGTTTTGTTCAGGGTTGGTGCAACTTTGGCCCCCAGAAAATGGAACATCAATTTAATAGCGGCTATTCTACTTGGTGGGACATTTAATGGATTGATGGCGCTCATGATGTCACCGCTCCTCGGTCTGGGCTTAGCGATAGCCATCACTCCCTCGCTTCTAGTCGCGTCTTACATAGACACAGCAATAGCTGCCATAGCCTATGGCATAGTAAGTAGGACAAAGATGGTCTAAAAATTATACGTGCACCCTCTTTTATCATTTGACGCTGTTTACTTTAATAGCCTAGCAAGATTCACTTCTCCGATCCTCTCTAAAAAAGAGGACAGCTCTTCCTTCGTCGGAAGGTTTTGTCCTGCACCCATCTTTGTCACGGAGAGGGCTCCGATGGCATTGGCCAACGTTGCAATTTGATTGGGCGGTAAGTTCTTGAGCAAGCCAAATAGTACCCCCGCATTAAAGGCGTCTCCGGCCCCTGTGGGGTCTACAACCTCAACTTCTATAGGAGGGGCCCTGAAGATCTCCCCTTCAATTGATAATAGACAGCCCTTCTCGCCCATCTTTAATGCGACTACTCGTGGACCAAACGTGTGCAATGACCTGGCGATCTGTGCGGGCTCACTTAAGTGAGTTATTACAGATGCTTCGCTGGTATTTAGTGAAAGGACCGTTGATTTCTTAAGAACGTCACGCAATAAAGCGCTATTTATCGAAGCAACTAACGGTCCGGGATCAAAGAGAACGAGCTTGTCAAGCCGTTGAGCCACCTCTAAAGCTTTAAGAACGCTAGCACCCTCACTTGAGAGCTCTTTCACCCCAATGCTATATCCTGATA
>DAIQQE010000049.1:0-8628 GCA_036786905.1 Candidatus Nezhaarchaeales archaeon
CCATTAAAGATGCATAAAGAACCCTCGCATGGACGCCGAGGCCCTGTGCGAGCAACAGCAAGGGCGACCTAGTCAGCAAAGCGATAAACCAGCCAGCTCCTCCAAGTAGGGCGTTGATCCAAAGGCTCAAGTCCCTCTTCGACGTCACCGCCAGCGCGACGAACCCCGGACCAAGCGCTAAGAATATGGGCACGGCCAAGGCGAGATAGGGCAACCTGCCGTCCCCGAGGTATTGAAGTTATCCAGCACTTTCTAGAAAATTATTTCTACGACCTTGACCTATTTCTTATTAGAAGGTCAATGATCGAGAACAGGTACATTTTATACAGCTTAGCCGCAGGAGCCATTGCCGGGGCCTTTTCGTCAATTATAATGGTCTTAACGCTGAGTGGCGCATTCGAGGATCTCGTACGCGAGCTTATGTATCGGCAACTGTTGTTGAGCGGTCTGCCCCAAGAGAAAATCCCTGAAATCGTCGCCAGAGTCGTTGAGTCCTTGAAGAGTTTTTACTGGCTCATGCCCATAGGGCCTGTGATAAACATGCTCTTATTCGGCGCCTTGCTAGGCCTACTTTTAGACTTCTTGGTAAAGAAGCTCAAGAAACCGTACATCGCCTCAATACTGACAGGGGTCGTATTCATGGTGTTATTCCAATTGGCTCCGCTATTATCGCTAAAAGCGATCTATGGTTCATGGTTTACTGAGCTACTGGATAGATACATGGGCATGCACTTAATAATCGCACCATCCGTGCTGTACACGGTGTTGCTAACGATTTTCAGCTCTGTCAGAGGTCCGTGGGCGAGGTGGGGCGAGGCGGAGCCGGAGAAGTACTGACGATTAACGACCGAGGCTAAGCTCGCGAAGAGATCGTCAGCTAGAAAGCCCTGTAGAAGCAATAAAGCTTCTAAGTCGTCGACGAGGATGTACACGCCCTCGGCCCTCACTTAAAAAGCAACGGGCCCTCACCGAGCCCTCTTGCTAGAGAGAAGCTCTTTAATTTTCCTTAAGATGGACGCGTGAAGCTCTTCGTCCTTTGCTATCAGTTCAAGCACTTTCTTGTAAAGCTCTAAGCCCCTCTCGTCTTCGTGTAGCACCACTTGTAGCATCCTCGAGTTTATGAGCATCAAGTACTCCTCGCCAGCGAAGCCCTCGATCCTCTCCATGTCATCGATCATCGTTAATAGCTCCTCAGCCCCTATCTTCTTTTCGCGAAAAACCATTGCCATAGCACTCTCGACGGCCTTCTTCCAGGCCTCGCCCATCTGCTTCTGACAAGCCTCTAAGTCTACCTTGGATTTGGCTGACAAGTCCTTAGCGATTTCTCTTAGAACCTTCGAGTGCTTTAAGCTATCATAAGCTATATGAAGTAGCAGAGGCTTGACGTCCTTTTCGACGATCGAGAAGGCCATGCGGCGATAGGCCCTCGCGACGGCGTCTTCGAGTATGCTACAGCAGTACGCGTACTTGGCGACCTCATCTCTAGTGAGGGGGCTCGACAAAGCCTCCACCTTCCGTAGAGAAGGTTGCCCAAGACCTTAAATTTTATTCTTTTCGACCGAGATCTCTGGGCATACAAATGACAGCTCATTAATAGATGGACAATCTTCTCCCAACACTGCAAACCCCTAGGTCCTTGGTAAGCAAGGCGAGGGTGGTCAGCGCGGTGGTTCGTAGCGTGACGTGGCCTGACCCAAGATGGAAAAAGGATAAATGCCATGTAGGTCTATACGTGATTCGAGCCCTATGAGCTTAGACGTCGTTACGATAGTGCTGACTTCCGTGGTTGCTGGCCTTTTAGGCTCGCTGACGGGCTTGGGCGGTGGCATGGTCGTTATTCCAATACTGACCCTTTTAGGGGTCCCTCTCAAGCACGCCATAGCGAACAGCATTATAGCCATCATAGCGACCTCTAGCGGCTCTGCCTCGATCTACGTGAGAGAGAAGCTGACCAACATCAAAGTGGCCATGTACTTAGGGGCTTTCACTGTAATAGGGGCCATCGCCGGCGCGACCATAACGCTCTTGGTGCCAAGCAAGTACCTCTACTTCCTATTTGCTGCTCTCATCCTCTCCTCACTTTACGGGATTAGAAGGGAGATGTTGAGGGGTAAGTCTTACGATGATACACCCCAGGACGTTTTTTCTAAGTGGCTGGAGCTAGAGGGTGCTTACTACGATGAGAACTTGGGCAAGGCCGTTAGTTATAGGATTGTGAGGGCACATCTCGGAGGCCCAACCATAATGGTTGCTGGACTAACCGCTGGGATGCTTGGGATAGGAGCTGGTGCTTTTAAGGTAGTCATACAAGAGCTCATACTCAAGATGCCGCCCAAAGCGTCGAGAGCTACTAGCAATTTCATCATAGGCATGACGGCGCTAGCGGGCTCGACGGTGTACATGGCCTCGGGATTAGTAAATACTGTCTTGGCGGGGTCGATAGCCGTGGGGGCCACCGTAGGTTCTTTGATAGGGTCGAGGCTTCTATCGAAGATGAACGACAAGACGATTAGGGCTCTGTTCTTGGTAGTTCTGCTCTATCTGTTCTTTCAGATGATATACAAGGGGGTGATCTCTCCTTGAGGAGGCCAGCCCTAGAAGAGGTTCTAAGCTGCATACTAATAATCGGAGTGGCGACTTCGCTGATAATAGAGTTTATCGGACTCGCGTTATATGTAACGAGCGAGGGAACCATGGTAGTAGACATGAGTGGCCTTGGGACTTACGTTAGGTCTCGAAACTTCTTCGATTACATAATTGACGTGGTCGCCTCGACCCTCAACAATCCCAATTACGCCAATGTGACGGCCCTCGGCTTGATGTTTCTTATGCTCACGCAGTACCTCGTGGTCTTAGCATCTGCGGTGTACTTCGCGCTTTCTCGTAATTGTAAGTACGTAGTGATAACGCTCGTCATATTGGTCATACTCACGGTGAGCCTCTCGTTTTGCTAGCGCGCCCCTCATGACGACCTCAAGAGATGTTGATCATCGCGCAGGGCCCCTCAGGTTCGAAGATAGGTCCATCGCTTGCTTAATAGCTCTCCTGTAGATCCTTTCGCGACAACCATCTTTGTACGGCCTTATGTGGTCATAATCTCTCTCGAAGACGAGCCCCTCATCTATATGTTTAAGCACATGCTTACATACGGTTTCGGAGATGAACTTGCACACGTATCTTGTGTCCATCTTTAACGTCATTGCTAGCTTTAATATTGGGCATGGATTGCGAGAGACTGTGACGAGCTCCTCATCAGTGAGCTTGACTACTTCGACGTCCTCCGGCCTCAATGCCAAGAAGTCCATGTAGAAGACCTCATACAAGTCGCGCATCGTGCTCGCCCTGCGGGGCTTTAAGAGCCACAGGTGTGCGTAGAGATAGAAGACGAGTAGTCCCAGTATCAGGAGTACGCGCTTTAGAGCCCAAGAGGCCCCCCTTAATAACTTCATGGTCGCTCCTAGCCCTTTGCCACATCTCAAGTCAACCACGTCCTTTAAATCATTTAAGGAAAAGAACTCCGTTTGTCGCCATAAACCTAGGCTCTTTTCGATTGGGGGCGGTACATGTTATGAAGGGCCCCTAACTAAGGCCTGAAGCAAGTATGCCCTCTGTTCTTTAAAAGGCGTTCCTAAGAAGAAGTTCGTGGTAAAGACGAGCCCCGAGGTCATCATCTTCACGTCAGGGGTTGCGGCTTACCGCCGCAATCCCTCTCTAACCAATTGCATAGACCCCGACAAAGCTCTGTTACACATTCCGGCGGATCGCCAAGCCCCCTTTAGGCGACACCGCCGACGGACAAGGCCATCGAAAGATTACGGCCACCCCATAGTTTTAGGTGCGCATCCTTCTTAGGGCTTCGAGGCCTTCTGTGAGGGCCAAACACTTGTAATGTGCATATTACGAGCTGGCCGTGTTAGTTAACACACCGGACCCGGTCCCTTCATTGATCACAACGTGGATTCGTTGATGCTCTACTGATGTGCTGTAAAAGTTTTTTAGCCCCTAAGCGTTAGAGGAGTGTCACGATTATTTGAGGTGTCAAAGGATGGTGAAGTTCAAACAGACGGAGGAGATCTTGAAGATCATGAGGAATCGCGAATTCGTCAGAAACATCGGGACTCTAGCCCATGTAGATCATGGTAAGACCACTCTTAGTGACAGCTTGTTGATGGCAGCTGGCATGATTTCTCCAAAGGTAGCAGGCAAGGCCTTGGCGCTCGACTACGTCGAGATAGAGCAGCTCAGGCAGATGACGG
Source organism: Candidatus Nezhaarchaeales archaeon (assembly GCA_036786905.1). Lineage (GTDB taxonomy): Archaea > Thermoproteota > Methanomethylicia > Nezhaarchaeales > WYZ-LMO8 > WYZ-LMO8. Next base: position 4,257 of record DAIQQE010000049.1, read on the forward strand.
TTAAGGCCGCCAACGTGTCCCTATATCACGAGTGGGAGGGCAAGCCCTATGTCATCAATTGATGACATAGGGCTTGCCCTCCCACTCGTGATATAGGGACACGTTGGCGGCCTTAACCGTCATCTGCCTGAGCTGCTCTATCTCGACGTAGTCGAGCGCCAAGGCCTTGCCTGCTACCTTTGGAGAAATCATGCCAGCTGCCATCAACAAGCTGTCACTAAGAGTGGTCTTACCATGATCTACATGGGCTAGAGTCCCGATGTTTCTGACGAATTCGCGATTCCTCATGATCTTCAAGATCTCCTCCGTCTGTTTGAACTTCACCATCCTTTGACACCTCAAATAATCGTGACACTCCTCTAACGCTTAGGGGCTAAAAAACTTTTACAGCACATCAGTAGAGCATCAACGAATCCACGTTGTGATCAATGAAGGGACCGGGTCCGGTGTGTTAACTAACACGGCCAGCTCGTAATATGCACATTACAAGTGTTTGGCCCTCACAGAAGGCCTCGAAGCCCTAAGAAGGATGCGCACCTAAAACTATGGGGTGGCCGTAATCTTTCGATGGCCTTGTCCGTCGGCGGTGTCGCCTAAAGGGGGCTTGGCGATCCGCCGGAATGTGTAACAGAGCTTTGTCGGGGTCTATGCAATTGGTTAGAGAGGGATTGCGGCGGTAAGCCGCAACCCCTGACGTGAAGATGATGACCTCGGGGCTCGTCTTTACCACGAACTTCTTCTTAGGAACGCCTTTTAAAGAACAGAGGGCATACTTGCTTCAGGCCTTAGTTAGGGGCCCTTCATAACATGTACCGCCCCCAATCGAAAAGAGCCTAGGTTTATGGCGACAAACGGAGTTCTTTTCCTTAAATGATTTAAAGGACGTGGTTGACTTGAGATGTGGCAAAGGGCTAGGAGCGACCATGAAGTTATTAAGGGGGGCCTCTTGGGCTCTAAAGCGCGTACTCCTGATACTGGGACTACTCGTCTTCTATCTCTACGCACACCTGTGGCTCTTAAAGCCCCGCAGGGCGAGCACGATGCGCGACTTGTATGAGGTCTTCTACATGGACTTCTTGGCATTGAGGCCGGAGGACGTCGAAGTAGTCAAGCTCACTGATGAGGAGCTCGTCACAGTCTCTCGCAATCCATGCCCAATATTAAAGCTAGCAATGACGTTAAAGATGGACACAAGATACGTGTGCAAGTTCATCTCCGAAACCGTATGTAAGCATGTGCTTAAACATATAGATGAGGGGCTCGTCTTCGAGAGAGATTATGACCACATAAGGCCGTACAAAGATGGTTGTCGCGAAAGGATCTACAGGAGAGCTATTAAGCAAGCGATGGACCTATCTTCGAACCTGAGGGGCCCTGCGCGATGATCAACATCTCTTGAGGTCGTCATGAGGGGCGCGCTAGCAAAACGAGAGGCTCACCGTGAGTATGACCAATATGACGAGCGTTATCACTACGTACTTACAATTACGAGAAAGCGCGAAGTACACCGCAGATGCTAAGACCACGAGGTACTGCGTGAGCATAAGAAACATCAAGCCGAGGGCCGTCACATTGGCGTAATTGGGATTGTTGAGGGTCGAGGCGACCACGTCAATTATGTAATCGAAGAAGTTTCGAGACCTAACGTAAGTCCCAAGGCCACTCATGTCTACTACCATGGTTCCCTCGCTCGTTACATATAACGCGAGTCCGATAAACTCTATTATCAGCGAAGTCGCCACTCCGATTATTAGTATGCAGCTTAGAACCTCTTCTAGGGCTGGCCTCCTCAAGGAGAGATCACCCCCTTGTATATCATCTGAAAGAACAGATAGAGCAGAACTACCAAGAACAGAGCCCTAATCGTCTTGTCGTTCATCTTCGATAGAAGCCTCGACCCTATCAAAGAACCTACGGTGGCCCCCACGGCTATCGACCCCGCCAAGACAGTATTTACTAATCCCGAGGCCATGTACACCGTCGAGCCCGCTAGCGCCGTCATGCCTATGATGAAATTGCTAGTAGCTCTCGACGCTTTGGGCGGCATCTTGAGTATGAGCTCTTGTATGACTACCTTAAAAGCACCAGCTCCTATCCCAAGCATCCCAGCGGTTAGTCCAGCAACCATTATGGTTGGGCCTCCGAGATGTGCCCTCACAATCCTATAACTAACGGCCTTGCCCAAGTTCTCATCGTAGTAAGCACCCTCTAGCTCCAGCCACTTAGAAAAAACGTCCTGGGGTGTATCATCGTAAGACTTACCCCTCAACATCTCCCTTCTAATCCCGTAAAGTGAGGAGAGGATGAGAGCAGCAAATAGGAAGTAGAGGTACTTGCTTGGCACCAAGAGCGTTATGGTCGCGCCGGCGATGGCCCCTATTACAGTGAAAGCCCCTAAGTACATGGCCACTTTGATGTTGGTCAGCTTCTCTCTCACGTAGATCGAGGCAGAGCCGCTAGAGGTCGCTATGATGGCTATAATGCTGTTCGCTATGGCGTGCTTGAGAGGGACCCCTAAAAGGGTCAGTATTGGAATAACGACCATGCCACCGCCCAAGCCCGTCAGCGAGCCTAAAAGGCCAGCAACCACGGAAGTCAGCACTATCGTAACGACGTCTAAGCTCATAGGGCTCGAATCACGTATAGACCTACATGGCATTTATCCTTTTTCCATCTTGGGTCAGGCCACGTCACGCTACGAACCACCGCGCTGACCACCCTCGCCTTGCTTACCAAGGACCTAGGGGTTTGCAGTGTTGGGAGAAGATTGTCCATCTATTAATGAGCTGTCATTTGTATGCCCAGAGATCTCGGTCGAAAAGAATAAAATTTAAGGTCTTGGGCAACCTTCTCTACGGAAGGTGGAGGCTTTGTCGAGCCCCCTCACTAGAGATGAGGTCGCCAAGTACGCGTACTGCTGTAGCATACTCGAAGACGCCGTCGCGAGGGCCTATCGCCGCATGGCCTTCTCGATCGTCGAAAAGGACGTCAAGCCTCTGCTACTTCATATAGCTTATGATAGCTTAAAGCACTCGAAGGTTCTAAGAGAAATCGCTAAGGACTTGTCAGCCAAATCCAAGGTAGACTTAGAGGCTTGTCAGAAGCAGATGGGCGAGGCCTGGAAGAAGGCCGTCGAGAGTGCTATGGCAATGGTTTTTCGCGAAAAGAAGATAGGGGCTGAGGAGCTATTAACGATGATCGATGACATGGAGAGGATCGAGGGCTTCGCTGGCGAGGAGTACTTGATGCTCATAAACTCGAGGATGCTACAAGTGGTGCTACACGAAGACGAGAGGGGCTTAGAGCTTTACAAGAAAGTGCTTGAACTGATAGCAAAGGACGAAGAGCTTCACGCGTCCATCTTAAGGAAAATTAAAGAGCTTCTCTCTAGCAAGAGGGCTCGGTGAGGGCCCGTTGCTTTTTAAGTGAGGGCCGAGGGCGTGTACATCCTCGTCGACGACTTAGAAGCTTTATTGCTTCTACAGGGCTTTCTAGCTGACGATCTCTTCGCGAGCTTAGCCTCGGTCGTTAATCGTCAGTACTTCTCCGGCTCCGCCTCGCCCCACCTCGCCCACGGACCTCTGACAGAGCTGAAAATCGTTAGCAACACCGTGTACAGCACGGATGGTGCGATTATTAAGTGCATGCCCATGTATCTATCCAGTAGCTCAGTAAACCATGAACCATAGATCGCTTTTAGCGATAATAGCGGAGCCAATTGGAATAACACCATGAATACGACCCCTGTCAGTATTGAGGCGATGTACGGTTTCTTGAGCTTCTTTACCAAGAAGTCTAAAAGTAGGCCTAGCAAGGCGCCGAATAAGAGCATGTTTATCACAGGCCCTATGGGCATGAGCCAGTAAAAACTCTTCAAGGACTCAACGACTCTGGCGACGATTTCAGGGATTTTCTCTTGGGGCAGACCGCTCAACAACAGTTGCCGATACATAAGCTCGCGTACGAGATCCTCGAATGCGCCACTCAGCGTTAAGACCATTATAATTGACGAAAAGGCCCCGGCAATGGCTCCTGCGGCTAAGCTGTATAAAATGTACCTGTTCTCGATCATTGACCTTCTAATAAGAAATAGGTCAAGGTCGTAGAAATAATTTTCTAGAAAGTGCTGGATAACTTCAATACCTCGGGGACGGCAGGTTGCCCTATCTCGCCTTGGCCGTGCCCATATTCTTAGCGCTTGGTCCGGGGTTCGTCGCGCTGGCGGTGACGTCGAAGAGGGACTTGAGCCTTTGGATCAACGCCCTACTTGGAGGAGCTGGCTGGTTTATCGCTTTGCTGACTAGGTCGCCCTTGCTGTTGCTCGCACAGGGCCTCGGCGTCCATGCGAGGGTTCTTTATGCATCTTTAATGG
>DAIQQE010000201.1:0-1712 GCA_036786905.1 Candidatus Nezhaarchaeales archaeon
GTCAAGCTCTACACCCTAAAACTTTTATCTTTTAACGAGGAGAAAGCTATTTAAAGTGATTTTTAAACTTATCCCCCTTCTCCAAGAACTCCCTCGAGAGTCTCTACTCTCTCCTCAACCTTTTTGCCAGAGGGCCACATGGCCAAGATTATGGCGGCTATGATGAGCAAGCATACAATCACGTACTTGTATGGCATCAGAGCCTTAAAGACGACTCCGACCTTCGGAATCAATTTCCCTAAGACCCGTCCCACCACTTGGTCCTCCCATACGGGATAGGGATCGGGGTATGAATTGTTGTCCCCTTTAGTTCGAAAGACCCACTTGCCATCCACGAAGCTCTTGTCCACTACCCTGTGAACCACGAGCGTGCCATCATATTTCCTGTAGATGATGACGTCGCCTATTTCGAGATCCGAAGGCTCAACTCCCACCACTAGTAGGATGTCTCCGTTGTCATACGTCGGCCACATGCTATACCCTTCAACTATCGCTAGGGGCACTTCAGTGCCTGTGGCGAGCCTCAGTCCCTCGTTGAAGACGAGTATTACTAATATCACTGTTAGAACTATCACTACGTCGCGTTTCATGCGCCAAGCCCTCTTCAGCGAGGCCCCGTCGCTTACTTTTTGTCTAAGCCCTCCTAATAGAACTAGTGGTGGCGTTGGTGGAAAACAGGAGGTTAAGTGATTTGCTGGCCCTTAGAGAGCGCATACTCCCGTCGCCAGCAGAATCGTTTATACTAAACGATTTGATCCCATTACTTGTTACTATGAAAAAGGATTTAGAGGAGATAAAAGCTAGGTTGAAGAGGATCGAAGAAAAGCTGGGCTTGGCTTAAGGGTCTTATTATGGCCTTACTAAGTCAAGAAGACGTGATACGCGAGGGCTCGTTCGTCTTATTACATCTCGATGGAAAGCGCAAATATTTGACAAGGGCCGAGAGGGGCCGCACGCTCCACACTCATAAGGGGTACTTGTTGTTGGACTCCTTGATAGGTTTGAAGTATGGCTCTAGGGTTAAGTCCAATATAGGAGCAGACTTCGTCGCTCTACAGCCCACACCTTGGGATTTCGTCTTGAAGATAGCCAGAAAGACTCAAGTGATTTATCCGAAGGACATGGCCTTGATGATCTTCAAGCTGGGGCTAAGGCCGGGGATGAGGGTTGTCGAAGCTGGCACTGGTAGCGGAGCCCTTACATGCGCGCTCGCCTTTTTCGTTAGGCCAGGAGTCGTGTACAGCTACGACGTGAATCCAGGTTTTCAAGAGGTAGCGAGGAAGAACTTGGAGCGTGCGGGCCTTCTCGAATACGTCGTCCTAAAGGTCAAGGACGTAACCAAAGGCATAGACGAAGAGGAAGTGGACGCCGTTATTCTCGATATGGCTACTCCTTGGCTCGTAGTCCCCCATGCCTCTAGAGCGCTTAAAGGAGGAGGTCATTTTGCCAGCTTCAGCCCGACTATGAATCAAGTGGAGAAGACGGTGTTAGAGTTAAGGAAGTACGGTTTCGTGGACATAAAGGTCTACGAATCTCTCCTCAGGGAGATAAAAGTCGAGGAAGGAGCTGTGAGGCCCGAGACCTTAATGATAGGTCACACTGGTTATATAACCTTCGCTAGAAAAGCGCTTTAGAGCCTTCTTAGCCCTGCACAGGGTTACTGTAGATCCATCATGAAAATTGTCTCGTAAGCTCACAGATCTCTCTAGCTT
>DAIQQE010000202.1:0-1710 GCA_036786905.1 Candidatus Nezhaarchaeales archaeon
GCTGGACTCGGGGCCGGGGCGTAGCCCGTCCTCAGCGCCTCTACCGTGGCCCTGACCCTGAACGTGTAGCTCTTCCCCCAGTCGTTCACCGTGATCCTTATGGGGACGTCGGGGTCGACTTGGACGGTGAGCTTGATCGGGCCGAACCGCTTTGTTATGATCGTGAATGGGAGGAGGTCCAGTTTCCAAGCGATGAGGAGGGCCGAGGCCAACAAGAGGAAGACGATGATGTAGGTCGCGTATCTGCCGCCGCCACTCGCCCTTCTCCTACCGCCTTTCCTCATCGCTTCTCACCCCCAAAACCGAAGAGTGAGAGAAGCCAGTTCCAAAACTCGACGAGCTTCTCGTAGATTACTTTGGCAAGCGGCTTCGGTGGCGTATACATGCTCGCGACCTGCGGCGCTTGCCCAGCCTCCGTGACGGTCACGGTCGCCCTCGGCGCCTCAACGGTGACGGTTCGCGTCACGGTTCGCTCTATCGTCTGATCCTCCACGGTCGTCGTCGAGACCTCTTGTAGGGGTATCACGGTGGTGGAGGGCACGTAGACTCCTGAGAACGTCGCTGTGGTCGTCGTGGTGGCTACATTGAGTTCGTTGACCGCCACGACTTCCTGCTCGACCGCCATGGGCAGGTTTGCAGGCGTGCCTGAGGCCATCACGAGGAAGTATCGCGTCTCGGTGCCGAGTGTCTTGACAGTCCACCTTGTTTGGAGGAAGTAGTGAACCTTGGTCGTGTATCCGAGATCCATGGTTACGACGTTTATGGTTCTCACCTCGGAGCGCTTTGTCGTGATGACGCTGACCTTACTGGAGCATGTGTAGACCTTGCCCTCGGGCGGCCCGATATATATAATGTATGTGAGATAGGTCAATTCGCCAGAACTCTGCGCGCCCGTCAACCCGGTTAGCTTGAACCTTATCGTCCCGTTCTCGGGGAACCACTCGAACGGCAAGATCCTTTCAAACGTTGTCGACATTAGTTTTAGGCGGATCGCGGTGTCTTGGACGACGCCCCACGAGTATCCTCTGCCCTCGGCAGCGGCTTGGGAGACTTTCCAATAGTATGAGACGCTTTTGTCGTGCTCCCTGAGGAGGCCTTGTAAGCTTTCCTCGTCCAACGCCACTAGGATCGGTCTGCCGCCCATAAACTTCGACGCATCCAATTGTATGTATACCCATGCCTCCTTGATCTTATGACCCTCTAGGAACGCTTGAAACTTGTCGTATTGGCCGTGTCGATAATAGTAGTGGACGTGCGAGCCCAATAGCCATGCCTGCCCTATCTTGACAATTTGGACCATGTAGCCGGAGGGCGTGACGTAGAGACCCTTGGGGAAGGTCGAGATGAGTAGGGTCTTCGACACCTTCGTGGTGTAGATCTTACCGTCCTCGGTGTATGTTACCGTGGATGCGCCGGCCGCCGTGCACGCCGTCGAACCCCCTTTCTTGCCGCAGTCCCTGACCCTCATGTAGAAGCCGTCGAACTCGACCGCCGTCAAGCCCTTAAAGGCGTCGCCAACCTGAGCCATCGCGAAGAGTTCTCCGCCGAAGAATGTCACGAGCGCGAGTGACGCGAGTATGAGGGCTGCAATCGCTATGATTACTGGAGAACCCCTCCTAGAGGCTCTCCCGCCAAACCTTCTCCTCCTAGTCCTCCTCCTAGTCATCGGGGTGAGGGCTTTGGAGAGCCTGTTTAAAACGGGTCGCCCGG
>DAIQQE010000203.1:0-1710 GCA_036786905.1 Candidatus Nezhaarchaeales archaeon
GCCGACGTCATAGTAATCCCGCCCAGCAATCCCATAGTCAGCATAAGGCCCATATTGTCGATAGAGGGCGTAAAGGAGGTCGTGGCGAGGGCCGAGAGGGTTGTGGCTGTAAGTCCGATAGTCGGGGGAAGGACTATCAAGGGGCCCGCGGACAAGCTCATGGCAGCGCTGGGCTACGAGGTCTCGCCCAGAGGAGTGGCTGAGATATACGAGGGCTTGGTAAAGTTCATGGTGATAGACCGAGTGGACTCGTACTACGCCCCCTTAATAGAGCAGATGAACATAAAGGTAGGCGTCACGGACACTATCATGAGGGATCTGGAGAGCAAGAAGGCCTTAGCCTCCTTCGCCCTCAACTTAGCGCTGAGAGGATAGCCATGGTAGTCGTCGAGAAGTACCCAATAATAATTGTCGTGAACGAAGTTGACGTAGCCGAAGGAGAGCTGGTCAGGACTTACGCCCCGATAACGATATCGAGGCTTGTCAGGATGCTACCCATAAGGTCTAGGATCTACAAGCTCTCCGACAGGGCGTACTTCCAGGTGGACTTGAGGATGGACGTGGAGAAACCCAGAGAGCGAGTTGCGAGGGGCGACATATCCTTCTGGCCTCAAGCCTCTGCGATGGCCCTCTTCCTCAGGGACTCTGAGCTAGCGCAACCAGTGAGCTTGATCGGCAAGGTCACTAAGGGGCTCGAGGTCGTGGAGAGAGCCCCCATGGGCGCTTCTATAGTCGTCAAGCTGGCTACGTAGACGTGCCCTGTTTGCGCGCGAAGTCCGTGAAGGGCGGAGGCTCGTCCAGGCTTATTATCGGTATGGCTATCCAGCCGGGCCTAGACCCCTCGGACACGGTCACGTACTCTCTGTTCTCCTCGGTCCTGATCAACAAGTACTTACCGTTGAGCCTCTCGTCGCTTATGTAGTGGTAAAATATCGGAAGGCCGTACAGGTTGTAGTAGTCGTGGTACACCGCGAACAGACCGTAGACGTGCTTCCCTTCGTACTCGAAGTGTATCACGTAGATCATTTGGCCCAGAGTGGACATGGATGCGGCGAATCTCGCCAAATCGCTTAAGCTCCTAACTCTCACGAGGGTCGTGGTTTCGATCTTCCTTTCGGGCGCGACCATCTCCTCTAGAGCGCCGTCTATTACTTATAAGCTTTCAACGACCCCTACGACGTCATCTCCCGTGCTTCCTCAATAGACTCAAGACGTCCTCGTAGTCTAAGTCCCTCCACTCCACGTAGGCGTCCGCTACGGCGAACCACGGGCCCGACCTTATGTTCAGGCACACTATCAGGTCTACAATCTTCGAGAGCTTTAGCAACGAGTCTAGGCAACCTGTCGGCGTTGCTATGACGACCTCTTTAGCCTTCTTGGAATTGGCGAACTCCACGGCGGCTCTCATGGTGTAGCCAGCAGCCACACCGTCGTCGACGAGGACGACTCTGAGGCCATCGAGCGAGGGGTACTCCCTGCCCTGCCTCAGCAACTCGTTCCTCCGCTTTATCTCCTCGACCTGCTCTCTGACTGCCTCTTGGATGTCGCGGTCGCTCAATCCTATGCTCCTGACCAGGGGCTCGTCCACGAAGTAGCTCCCATCGGGGCCCACGGCCCCGAAGCCGGCCTCCCTGTTCCAAGGTATCAAGAGCTTTCGACATATCACTATGTCGAAGGAGGATTTTAAGGCCTTCGAGACCATGAGGCCCA
>DAIQQE010000050.1:0-8585 GCA_036786905.1 Candidatus Nezhaarchaeales archaeon
GTCTAGGGCCCTCGCTATCTCCAGCTTCTCCTCGACGGTGAAGTTCACTCCGGGGGTCTGCTCGCCCTCTCGCAGGGTGGTGTCGACTATCAGAACCTTAGTTATCGGCATTTCGAGTCGGCAGACGTAAAATCGGACCGTAACTTAAATTTTTCGGAAAGAAAAGTTCGAAGATAAAACCATAATTATGCGATTTTAAACTAAAAGTTTACGAAAATGGTCTCGATGCTTTAGGCAAGTCATGTGATAGAAGGTTCCAGTCCGATCGAAACTCGCCAGCTGAGTAAGGGATGTCTACTCCGTGACGGCGCAAGGCTTTGAGTAAGGTTTAATAGCTCCACATAGCTTCACTGGCTCGACTGGGGGTTCATCTGGTGGCTAGGAGGGCTCTCGTTCACTCAGACGCCGAGGGGCACTAGAGACCTAGTACCCCCCTACAGCGAGGCATTTAGGTACGTCGAGCTCAAGCTCCTCGAGACCTTCACGTTATGGGGCTATAGAGAGGTCAGGACCCCCCTCTTCGAGTACTTGGAGTCGCTCTCGAAGGGCGTTGGGATGGACTTAGTTGAATCGATGTTCAAGGCGCAAGACGACGACGGCAGGCTCATAGCTTTCAGAGCCGAGATGACTGCCCCGGTGGCGAGGCTCGTCAGCTCAAAGATGCTCAAGGAGGCCATGCCCCTGAGGCTCTGCTACGTGAGCAACGTGGTCAGGTTCAAGGAGAGGTACCCCGGCTATCCGAGGGAGCTATGGCAAGCGGGCGCCGAGCTGATAGGCAGTCGAGGTATCGACGCCGACGCCGAGGTGATCTCGTTAATGCTGAGTGCCCTTGGCGAGCTGGGCCTGAGGGACGTCAAGGTTGACGTGGGCCACGCGGGGATATTCAGGAGGCTCTTGGCCTTGGCCAAGCTGAGGGGCGACGAGGTCGAGAGGGTCAAGGGCTTCGTGTCGATGAAGGACTCCACGGGCCTAAAGCGCATGCTCAGGAGCGCTGCTTGCGACGAGGGGGTGGTGAAGGCCTTCGAGGCTGTGTGCGAGGTCAGGGGCTTGAAGGTGCTCGACGAGGTCTTGAGCTTAGTGGGCGACGAAGAGGTCGCCAGACTGGCCGAGGAGGTCAGGTTGCTCTTCAAGTTGTTGAGCTACAACGGCCTCCAAGATAAGGTCTCGCTGGACGTAGGGCTGATAAGGGGCTTGGACTACTACACCGGGATAATCTTCGAGCCCTACACTCAGACCTTCGGGAGCGCCTTGGGCGGCGGGGGTAGGTACGACGACCTAATAGCCTCATTCGTGGGCAAGGGGGTCCCGGCCACGGGCTTCGCGCTCGTGGTCGACCACCTCGTCGAGGCCATAGGCGTGGAGGCAATAGTCCAAAGGCTGAACGAGAGGGAGAGGGTCATAATCGTGCCCATTAGCTACGAGAGCTACCAAGAGGCCCTATCAAGGGCTAAAGCACTCAGGGGCCGAGGCGTGATAGCAGAGCTACACCCAGTAGGCGACTTAGAGGGCGCGAGGGCCAAGGCCAAGAGGGCGAACGCAGCTCTGGAGGTCGTGGGCACTTGAGGCCTTTTAGAATGGCAATCCCCAACAAGGGGAGGCTCCACAAGCCTTCGCTAGAGCTCTTGGCCAGGGCGGGCTTCCTAGTCGACGAGACCTCGAGGTCCTACATAACGAACGTCGATGGCATCGAAATCGTGTTTGCGAGGGCCGCTGACATACCGATATACGTCCACTTCGGAGCCGTCGACTTGGGGATCACGGGCCACGACTTGGTCTTGGAGAAGGAGGCGGACGTCTACGAGCTCTTGGACCTCGGCTTCGGGTGGTGCAAGATGGTCGTCGCGGTTCCGGAGGAATCGCCAATAAACAGCGTCTACGACTTGCCCCAAGGCTCTAGAGTGGCCACGAGCTTTCCTCGAATAGCTTCGAGCTACTTCGAGGGGCTGGGGCTGAGCGTGGAGGTCGTAGAGGTCGAAGGGGCCGTCGAGATAGCTCCGAGGCTTGGGCTGGCCGACGCCATAGTCGACCTGGCGACTACGGGCGCAACGTTGAGGGAGAACCGCCTCAAGGAGGTAGCGGTAGTGTTGGAGGCGAGCGCGAGGCTGATATGCAATAAGGTCTCGTTCAGGACGAGAGAGCGAGAGGTGGCCAGCTTAGTGGAGAGGCTGAGGGGGGCCAGATGAAGATCTTCGACTTGAGCAAGCAGATGGAGGAAGCGCTGAGAGAGGCCTCGAAGAGGGGGCTCGAGGACCTCGAGAAAGCAGTGGAGGTCGTCAGGCCCATAGTGATGGCGGTCAAAGAGCGAGGCGACGAGGCCGTCAAGGCCTACGATAAGAAGTTCTCGAGGGTGGCCTGCGACTACGAAATCAAGGTGTCGAGGAGCGAGGTGGAAGAGGCCTACTCGAGAGTCGACCAGGGGTTCGTAAGGGCCTTGAGGAAGGCGATAGAGGTGGTCACGAGGTTCCACGAGGAGGAGAGGCCTAGGCCTTGGATCAAGGAGCTCGTGAACGGGCTCAGAGCAGGGGTGATCCCGCGACCTGTCGACGTCGCCGGCCTCTACATACCAGGCGGGCGGGCCCCGTACCCCTCGACGGCAGTCATGGCGGGAGTTCCGGCTAAGGTGGCTGGCGTGGACAGGCTCGTGGCTTGCTCCCCTCCTGGCCCAGACGGCAAGCTCAACCCCTACGTGCTCGTCGCGCTTAACGAGGTGGGCGTCGACGAGGTGTATAGAGCTGGCGGGGCTCAGGCGATAGCCGCTATGGCCTATGGCACCGAGAGCGTGGCCAAGGTCGACGTCATAGCCGGCCCGGGGAACATCTACGTCACCGCCGCGAAGCACCTCGTGAGCCACGTCGTCGGAATCGACGTGCTGGCAGGCCCTAGCGAACTGCTGATCATAGCCGACGAGAGCGCGGACCCCAGTCTAGTGGCCATAGACTTGGCGTCCCAAGCTGAGCACGACCCCTTGGCCCAAGTAGCCCTCGCGGCGACTCGCCCCGACATCGTGAAGAGGGTCGTGGAGGGGCTCGAGCCCTTGGCGAAGGAGAGCTCGGTGGTCGAGGAGGTCTTGAAGGAGCGCTTCATAGCAGTCTACGGGTCTCGAGAGGAGCTCGTGGAGTTCGCCAATGCCTACGCCCCCGAGCACCTTCAATTGATGGTATCGAGGCCCGAGGAGTACGTCGACGAGATAAAGGCCGCGGGGGTCCTGTTAGTAGGGGCGAGGGCCCCGACGGCCTTGAGCGACTACTGCGCTGGCCCTAGCCACGTTCTGCCGACGGGCAGGTGCTCTAGGTTCAGGAGCGGGGTCTCGACCCTGACCTTCACCAAGTTCATGCACTACGTGGAGGTCGTAGGAGCGGGCGAAGAGATTTACAGGGCCGCTCTCAAGCTGGCCGAGGTCGAGGGCTTTAGGCTCCACGCCGAGTCGTTGAGGAGGAGGCTCGTGGTTTGAGCGTGGAGGCCTACGTCAATCCCCACGTGAGGAGGCTCTCGAGGTACGAGGTCAAGGAGAGAAGGGCCCCCGCAACAGAGGTGTTCAAGCTCGACGCCAATGAGAACTTGGTGCTGAGCGAGGACTGGATCAGGAGCTTAGTGAGGGAGGCCGTCGAGAAGGTCGACGTCAGGCTCTACCCCCCGATCTATGCCTCAAAGGCCGTCGAGGCGATAGCGAGCTTCCTCGGCGTCTCGAGGAGGAACGTGATAGTCGAGAATGGGAGCGACTCGATAATAGACCTCATCGCCAAGTGTTTCGTCGGCCAAGGCAGGGCCGTGATAGTGGAGCCGACCTTCGAGATGTACAGGTTCTACGTCGAGGCCCTAGGCGGAGTTGCCGAGGGCTTCTACATGAACGAGGGCTTCACGATAGACGTCGAGGGGCTCCTCGAGAGGGCCGAGGGCGCCAAGGTCGTATTCATGGCCTCTCCCAACAACCCCACGGGCACTCAGCAACCCAAGGAGGTCGTAGAGGCCATAGCCGAGGGCTTCAAGGGCTTGCTGGTGGTCGACGAGGCCTATGCGGACTTCGGGGACTTCAGTCTATGGGACTTGCCGCTTAGGCACGAGAACGTCGTGGTCTTGAGGTCCTTCTCTAAGGTCGCCGGGCTGGCGGGCTTGCGGATAGGATACGCCGTCGTGAGCGAAGAGGTGCACGGCTTCATAAGTAGGCTCCAGTCGCCTTACTCCGTCAACTCAATAGCTCAAGAGGTCGTGAGGTTAATCCTCGAGAGGTGGGACGAGGTGAGGAGGGCCGTCGAGGTCGTGAGGGCCGAGAGGGACTTCTTGATGAGGGAGCTCGCCTCCATGAAGGGGGTCAGGCCCTACGACTCTAAGGCGAACTTCGTACTCTTCGAAGTCGAAGCCATGGGTTCTTGGGAGCTAGTGGAGAGGCTGGAGGCCATGGGCTTCTACGTCAGGGAGAGGAGCGCCAAGCCCTTGCTGGAGAACTGCGTTAGGGTTACCGTGGGCCCTCGAAGGGTCAACGAGCTGTTCGTCAAAGCCTTGAGGAGGGCTCTGGGCCTCGAAGAGCGATGCAACTGAGAAGCTTTTTTACGAGGACCAACGCGAAATACCCGAGTCCGGAGGAGCTCTCCTTGAGGAAGGCAAGAGTCGAGAGAAAGACGGCGGAGACACACGTAGAGGTGGAATTAGAGCTCGATGGTAGCGGTCGCTGCGACGTCGAAACGGGCTTCCTCTTCTTGGACCACATGCTCAAGGCGTTAGCGTTCCATGGATCCTTCGACCTCAGCGCCAAGGTCATTGAGGGAGACTTAGAGCACCACATGGTAGAGGACGTCGGCCTAGCCTTGGGCGAGGCGCTTTTCAAAGCCCTCGGAGGCGGAGAAGGCATCAACAGGTTCGGTTGGGCCGTAGTGCCGATGGACGAGGCCCTAGCCTTGGTGGCCGTGGACTTGTCCGGCAGGCCATCGTTCCACGCTGAGATGAACCTCCGAGCCGACTACGTGGAGGACGTAAAGTCCGAGGATCTCTTGCACTTCTTGAGGTCTATGGCTGAGGCGGCCAAGATGGCCCTCCACATAAAGATCCTCTCAGGAGAGAACGACCACCACAAAGTCGAGGCGACCTTTAAGGCCCTCGCCTTAGCTCTGAGGCAGGCCCTTTCGATCGGCCGCGGTGGGGTTCCGAGCACCAAGGGCTTACTATAAAATGGTGCGTGGGATGTCCTTGCCGAGATCATCGCCCAAGGGGTTGGGGTTCCTGTTTTCAATGTGGTCGGCGGCCGTTATGGGGATGGGAAGTTGAAGGTCATCCCGGCCATAGACATCGTAAGCAGGAAGGTCGCTAGGCTCTACATGGGCGACATGAGCAGGGCGACGATCTATCAGATCAAGCCCTTGGAGGCCTTGAGGAAATGGGAGAAGGAGGGCGCTGAGATAGTCCACGTAGTGGACTTGGATGCGGCTTACGGCAGGGGTAGCAACATGGAGACGATACTGCAACTGATATCTGAGGCGAGCGTCGAGGTGCAGGTCGCGGGGGGCATAAGGAGCGTTGACAAGGCCCTGACACTACTGGAGGCCGGCGCGGCCCGAGTCGTCATAGGGACAGTCTTCGTAGAGAGGCCGGAGGTGGCGGAGGAGATTGTTAGGCAGGCCGGCGGGGACAAGGTGGTGGTGGCCCTAGACCACTTCGAGGGCAAGGTGGCGATCAAGGGCTGGAGGGAGGTCACCGATAGGCTACTCGTGGACGAGGCCAAGAGGGCCAAGGAGATGGGCTTCAAGTGGGTGCTGGTCTCGTCCGTTGCGAGAGACGGCACCCTCAGCGGGGTAGACGAGAAGAGCGTGGAGGACGTCGTGAGGCTCGGAGGGCTCAACGTCCTCGTGGCGGGAGGGGTCTCGAGCTTAGAGGACGTGGAGAGGGCTAAGAGGGCTGGAGCCTACGGCTTGATAATAGGAAGGGCCCTCTACGAAGGCGTGATAAGTCTGAGAGAAGCTATAAGAGTGGGTAAGGATTGTTAGGGGGAGGCCTATGCGATTCAAGAGGGTCATACCCTGTCTAGACGTCAAGTGGGGGAGGGTCGTAAAGGGCGTCAAGTTCACGAACTTGCGCGACGCCGGCGATCCGGCGGAGCTGGCGGCCCGCTATGAGGACCAAGGGGCCGACGAGATAGTCTTGCTGGACATAACGGCTTCGTACGAGGGCAGGAAGACGTTGATAGACGTGGTCAAGAGGGTTGCGGAGGTCTTGAGCATACCCCTCACTGTTGGAGGGGGCATAAGGAGCATAGAGGACGTAAATGACGTGCTAGCCGCCGGAGCCGACAAGGTGTCAATAGGCACGGTCGCCGTCGAGAGGCCCGAGCTCATCAGGGAGGCCTCTGACGCGTTTGGCTCTCAGCGCATAGTGGTCGCGATAGACGCGAAGAGGAAGTCGAGGGGAGGGTCGCCAGATCAAAGCCCCGGCTCCGTCAGCGGTGAGGTTGGTGGGGAGGTTTGGTGGGAGGTCTACACCTACGGCGCTAGGAAGGCCACGGGCCTCGACGCAGTCCTCTGGGCCAGGAGGGTCGTCGAGCTCGGCGCTGGCGAGATCCTCCTCACGAGCATCGACATGGACGGGACGAACGAGGGCTACGACCTGGAGCTGACGAGGGCCGTGGCCGAGGCCGTGAGCGTCCCCGTGATAGCCAGCGGCGGGGCCGGGAACCCGCAGCACATCTACGAGGTCCTGACGATAGGCAAGGCTGACGCCGCGCTAGCGGCTTCGATGTTCCACTTCTCGCTGTACACCGTGAGGGAAGTTAAGGAGTACTTGGCAAAGAGAGGGGTGCCGGTAAGGCTCTGACCCTCGGGCCTAGGTTTTGCTCTTTGCTAAATTCCCGAGATCATCTCCTCGACCCCCTTTTTCAGTCGCTATTCCACGCTGACTTACTCGATGCGCTAGTCCTTGAGCAGAGCTACCAAGGCGACCCGTGGCGGGCAGAGAGAGGGATCTGGCAGTGACCGAGCTAAACCAAGAGCCCTCCATTACGACTTCCCGTTCTTTCAAGCACCTGCATGAATAGAGCCTACTCCCTCATCATCATTAGATACATATTCGCATGCTCATCGATTACGAAGAGTTGTCAAGGACCTCAGGTCTTGGGTCTTGAAAAAGCGAAGCTTCGACGCTTTCGCACGGATGTAGCTCTGAAGCCCATTAGGGGCCAAGCCCGTTTAAACTCAAGTATAGGGCTTTAGCGGGAATCCGATGCCTAGGCCTTTCCCGTGAGATGAGCGACTCGCCGGTCATTACGAAGTATTCAAAGACCTCGGAAATGAGGGGGCTTTTCATCCAAACGGTTGAAATGATCGAGCTGATCTTCTACGGGATCTTTAATTTCTTCAAAACTCCTTCGAAAGTTATCGGTCGCTTTGAGATTCTAAATGCTCAAAGTACGTCATTTGAATGGATCCTACAAAATTGAAGTTCTATGATGTCATAAAAATGAAAAGTTAAAGGGGTTTACCAAGAAAGCGCTGGGGACTATTAGACATTTAGTACGGGATGAACGTTAGACCTAGCCCTATTGGTATCATGGCTATTATCATCACGGCTATGCAGTATCCGAAGATGTCTCGCGCCCTCGTTCCAGTAATTCCTAGCAATGGGAGGGCCCAGAACGGAGTGAACAGGTTCGTCCACTGATCCCCGGCGGCGAAGGCAATGATCGTTTTGCCCACCGGTACCCCCAAGGAGGCAGAAACCCTTGTGAGTATCTCACCGGTTGCGACCCACTGCCCTCCGCCAGAGGGTATGAAGATGTTTATGAGGCCCGAGAGTAGCCAACAGATTACCGGCCAAGAGAAGGCAGTCGCGTTCGCCGCTATGGAATTGGCTATGACCGTAGCCAAGTTAGGCCCTCCAGCCGTTACGACGGTATACCTCATCAAGCCCATGATCCCGGCGTAGAAGGGGAACTGGAGAATTATTCCACCGCATGCGCCTGCGGCTCTGGCGATGGCCCTCATGTAGGCTATCGGGTTCAGGTAAAGGGCGAATCCCGCCAACATGAATATGTAGTTCACTGCGTTTAAGTCCAAGCCAGCTACAAGGCCCCTTGCGCTGAACCAGTAAGCAATCGAGACTATGAAAACGAAAGCTATTATCCCGGCTAGACTTTTGCTGTTTTCGAGCCTATCCGCTACAGTCCGTCTCTCGACCTTCTTCTCTTTAGCCTTCTCCTCTTCTTTTAGCTCTGCCTCTAAAATGTGCGGCGCAACGACGTCTATGCCCTTCATAGCCACCCCACCTCTGGGGGCTAAGGCCCAGTATATAATCGGCGTGCAAACGATCATGATAATGGAGTTTGCGATAGTATATGGATGAAATATCGTCTCGCTCAGGGGGACCAGCCCTCTGCCGAACAAAGACTCGAAGAGCTTGTGGAAAGCGTGTCCCGGAGTGTTCGAAAGTAACGGTGCTGAGCCTGAGAGGCCCCAGTGCCAGATGAGGCCTAGCCCAGCATACCCCGCGGCGCACACGACCGGGTAGTGCAAAGGCCTTCGCTGTCTGTAAAACTCTACGCCGATAGCTCTCGCTAACACTGCCCCAACGATCAATCCGAGTCCCCAGTTTATCCATGAAAATAC
>DAIQQE010000204.1:0-1706 GCA_036786905.1 Candidatus Nezhaarchaeales archaeon
CGCATTGGCCGATGAAGGGATCATCAGAAAGTACGAGCGCATCCTCTCGGGCATGTGGGGCCTAGGGACTCTGGAGTACTGCCCGGAGCTCCTCGAGAGCATCGAGGCTGAGGCGTCCCCGATCATGTTGACTGACATAGAGCCGTTCCAGGTCTACAACGTAAACCTCAGGGATTTCATTGAGAAGCGCGACCGTTTCTCACTAAGCGAATGGGTGGATCTAATAGTGACGACGATGGGGCTCAATCCGAGGGCCTACTCCGACAAGCAGAAGTTGTTGCTGTTGGCGCGCTTGGCCCCGTTAGTCGAGGGCAACACGAACATCATGGAGTTAGGCCCGAGAGCTACCGGGAAGACCTATCTATACCGGAACTTGTCGCACTACACGAGGATATATTCAGGTGGGGCTGTGAGCCCTGCGAGGTTGTTCTTCGATGCAAGGCTGAGGGTCGTGGGTGACATAGCGACGCACGACGTAGTCGTCTTTGACGAAGTGAGCAAGATAAGGTTCACGAACCCTGATGAAATGGCCGGGAAGCTCAAGGACTTCATGGTTGACGGCTTCTTCGAGCGCGGTACTCTGAAGAGGGCCCACAGCAATTGTTCACTAGTCTTCTTAGGCAACATAGAGAGGGAGGAGGAGATGTACCCTTGGCAGATAGTGCAAACGTTGCCAGACGTCATGCAGGACTCGGCCTTCATCGATAGGATACACGGCTTGATACCTGGCTGGGAGATGCCGAAGATAATGAAGAGCGAAGAGCACTTAGCTCAAGGAGTTGGACTCGCCGCCGACTACTTTGCGGAGATAATGCACGAGCTGAGGAAGGAGAACTTCAAAGACTTCGTGAGCGAGCACGTCGAGTTCGGCCCCAACTTCACCATAAGGGACGAGAACGCGGTGAAGAAGATCATTTCCGGGCTCACCAAAATACTCTTCCCGAACAAGCGCTTCGACCTCGGCGAATACAAGCAGGTAGTGAGGCTAGCCGTAGAAATGAGGCAGCACATCTGCAACGTGTTGTCTGAAATTTCTCCTTCCGAGTTCCCGCACAAGCGCTTGGAGTGCAGGGTAAGAGGATGAAATGTACGAGCTCGTCAAAGGCTTAGAGGCCGTCGTAAAATCGACGCTTGGTCTAGGCTCTTTATCGATAGACCTTCTCTACAAAATGTTGTTCTGTGCCTTTGTCAAGGCCGGTCTATCTTTGTTCGGTTCAACGAACAGACAGAGAGCCGAGCTAGAGGAGCTTGTAAGGACGATCCCAGCTCCTTATCGAGGCTTGCTGCGTGGGAGGCTTTATCTGAGCGCTTTAAACTTCGTACGGTCCTTAAAGGACTTCTTGAGAGGGGGTAGTGGAACGGTCATACTCGAAGAGGCCAGCTTGCGATTCGTCCTCGACTTCCTAAGAGAGAGGGTGGGCAAGGTTGGCGGAGTAGTAGTTTTAGATTGCGGGTCGACCCCAGAGCTGTCCGCGATCGCCTGCAAATTCACTTACCTGAACAGGAACGTCACGATCTACGACAGAGTTTTCGTAAACCCCGTGGGGGTGACGAGGTTTTTGACCGAGCAGCTGACGGATTTCAATCGCGAGGCCGCGCTAAAGTACTACGCTGAGCTGCTGAAGGAGGAGTTGAAAGCAAAGTTCAGCACTACAATCTCCACGATCGAACTCGTAGTACACCAGCACGGCATGACCCTAAGCGAC
>DAIQQE010000051.1:0-8533 GCA_036786905.1 Candidatus Nezhaarchaeales archaeon
GTGATCTCCGAGACCAACACGGCATTGACCTTCTTGGCGTAGTACCTCGCGTCCTCCACCCCGGCGGTTCGCGTCCACTCGGGGTTCGGGACGACGACGATCGGCTTCCTGTAGACCAGCGCCTCCAAGATCGTCGCGCCGAAGTGCGTGACCACCACCTCCGCGCCTGCAACGAGCTCGTAGAACCTCGTCGAGTACCTTATTACCTTCCACTCCGGGTGCCTCTTCCTGTAGGGCTCCGGGTCGACCCTGCCAGTCTGCAGGACCACGTTCTTCAGGTCGCTTTCTGCTATCACGTCGAACAGCTTCTTGTGCCCAAGCGTGCCCCCGGTTACGAGTACGTACCCGCCGTTCCACGGCTCGACCTCGGGCTTCGGTATTAGCGGGCCGACGACCACTCCTCTTTTTAGCAATTTCCTTTGCTCCTCCCATTGGAGGGCGGTTATGGTCGATATCGGTTGCAGGAGCAGGGCCGACTTAGAAGGCCTCGTGAAGCGGACCGAGCTCTCTATGTTGACTACCGGCATGCCCTTGAGCCACGCGAAGAAGCACGGGGGTACGCAGAAGTTGCTCCCCGTGCTCACGACCACGTCGAATTCGCTCGGCAGCTTCTTGAGGGCCTCGGCGAAGGCCATGGCGAGCTTCGGCAGGAACTCCCTCGTGGGCGTCTTCGCATCTCTCGGCTTCAATAGGTAGTCCACGGTGCCGAACTTGCCGAGCCTCTCGTAGCTCAGCCTGTCGCCCCTCGGCACTAGGAAGTGGAGGTCGGCCCTTCCGTAGAGCCTCTGGGCTAAGGCGTAGCCGTAGGCCGTGTGGCCTCCTCCGCCGGCTAGGATCAGGACGCTCTTCGTCGACAACTAACCCCCTAACAGCCTTGCTACGATTTTGGATAGCGGTTGGGTTTTTAAGGTTAAATTGGGCGGTTCCCGGGCCTAAAGAGCTGTCTTGAGCCACATCGATGCGGTGCTCGAAGGGCCCCTAGCCGTAAGCTCATGGCCTACGACCACTTAGCGGCTAGGCCCCTCGCTCGAAGCCTTTGCAGGGCTCTGCAAATTAATAGTCGAAGGCCTCTTAGCTATAGAGATATAAGCCCTTAGACGACCTTTTCTTCAGGGGATGCCCTTGCCCTCGATCACTGCCGACGACGTCGTCAAGCTCTTCGAGGAGGACGCCAAAGCTAGGAAGAGGCTCGCCGAGCTCTTGGTCTCTGAGCCCGACGTGAGGCTGACCATAATAAACGCCGTTCTAAGGGACGTGGCCACCAAATGTGACATAGAGTCCTCGAGGCCTTCAGAGCTCACGGTTACAGCCCAGCGCTCTCGCCGATAGTCTTGAGCAGAGAGCAGGCGCAGCGCGTCCGCCCGCTCTACCTCGACATGGTCTTCGACTACAAGGTGCTGTACGACAAAGGAGGCTTAATGGCCAACGTCTTGGAGGGGCTGAGGAAGAGGCTTGAGGGCTACGGGGCCCACAGGGTCCGCATCGGGAAGAGGTGGGTCACGGTCTTGAAGAGGGACTACGAGTTCGGCGAGGTGATAGAGTATGAGTAACTTGGAGTACGCCAAGTCCTACGTCGAGGAGGCTGAGAGGAGGATCAGGGTGGCTGAGGGGGCTGTGAACGAGGGGGCCTACGCCTACTGCATAAGGCAGTGCCAAGAGGCCGTCGAGCTCCTGCTGAAGGCATCCCTGCGCCTCGTCGGCATTGAGCCTCCGAAGCTACGCGACGTGGGCCCAGTCCTGCTGGAGTTCAAGGACAGGTTCCCTGAGTGGTTTAAGGAGAGGGTAGACGAGCTAGCGGCGACATCGAGGTGGCTCAGGCGAGAGAGGGAGCCGTCGATGTACGGCGACGAAGAGCTGGGATTACCGCCGACTAGGCTCTACACGAGGCCTTACGCCTTGAAGGCTCTCGAGGCAGTAAGGACAGTCCATGGTTGCGTTAAGCGCTTGCTCGAGGAGTACGGCACTCGGGGATAGCCCTGCTAAAAGTCCCTCGCCGTTGGCGCCCTCGACCTCGGCTGGACATGGGAGGGCTCCTCTAGGTCGACACATTGAGCGCTCGTCATAGAGCTCCGAGCATGGCTCTCAGGCCCCTCACGACCATCTCGACGGCGGTCGCGGTCACCAGGAGCCCCATGATCCTCGAGGCTATGTCGATTGCGCTTTCCCCCATGACCCTGCTCATGAAGCCGGAGACCATAAGCACGAGCCAGCTCAAGGCCAAAGATCCCACAGCTGCGCACGTCGTCACCAACGGGCCGCTCTCTTGCACGAGGATCATGGTCATCGTTATGACCCCTGGACCGGTGAGCATCGGGGTACCTATCAGCGTGAGCGCTGGGCTGCGGCCTCCCTCGCCCTCCCTCTCGATGACTCGTAGCCCGAGCACGAGCCGAATGCCGAGGATCCCAAGGATCAGCCCTCCCGCGACCCTGAGGGAGTCGAGGGTTATGTGGAAGACTTCGAGGAGCGCAGGGCCAAAGAACAAGAAGGCGAATAGGACGCCGCCGGCGACGAGCACGGCCTGAGCGGCGGCCTTGGCCTTGTCCTCCCCCGTAACCTTCAAGAATATCGGGATGCTGGCAAAGGGATTCATGATCACGAAGAGGGAGGCGAAGGCCCTAGCGACCTCGTATGCGTCGATCAACAGAGCTCAGCTCCAGCGTCCCTGTTGTCTAGCGTCAGGCATTGGCCGTTATTTAAGGCTCTCGCCTCGAGCACGGCGTTGCGTCGGAGCGCGTCGCGGAGCCGCCCATTCGGGCGATCGACGTCGCGGTCTACGAGCCGCTCGGAGATTCCCTTCGCCCTCCACGAGGAAGCCCTCAATGATGTAGAGATAGCCAACGTCATAAACAATGCTCTTTCGAAGCACCAGGGCAGAGCTAGCCTCATAAACATTATATCGTCAACGACAAGCGCTCCAGAGCATCAAAGGAAAGACGAAGCAAGGGAGTCGAGTAACTCAAGCATTCTAAGCCGCTTTTATCATTTGGGGCAAGGGCCAGAAGATGCAAGCCACGCGGTCGATGCTGGCAAGCTTAAGGACATGATATTGGCAGAATTAAGCGAATGCGGCAAAAAGCATGAGAAATCACATTCTAAAAACGCTCAAACCTTCAAGGACAAGGTACGACCAATACGCGCATCTCCTAAGGGATAGGAGCTCAAAACCTATCGAGGTGAGAGTTCTGAAACGACTTTGTGACGACTTCGAATGTAGCGTTAGAACAACAGAACGTCTTCGCTAGCATAAGTTTCCAGCGGATCTTGATACGCCGGGCCTATTCATGTTGACCTCTCACGTCCTTAATGAAGGTCACATGAAGGCTGAGACTAAAAGCATCGAATATTACAATAAAGATCCCGTGCCTCATTACTACTTAAAGCAGAGGGCCGAGGAATTAAGAGGCTCCTTTAGCAGTCCGTTTAGGGCACACAAAGCCTTCGCGTCATACATCGATCCCCTAACAGGACGTTTGCTAAATGCTATAGGGATACCTTATGGATCTAGAGCGCAGAACCAACCTTTCGTGAACTTCGAACGAATAGATAATGGTACGTGGAGATACCACGTTCGAGCGACATTAACAGAAGTAAGGAGCGATAACCCTCCGCGTAATGCAAGATGAGAGTATCGGCATTAAGATAAGCTTGACAAGAACCATCGACATTACAGACTTACTTCCTAAGAACTTCGTGCGCCCATTAGACTATGGCGCCCACAGCATAGGGAGGGCCGTGAGCGATGAGAAGATCCATCGCACAATAACATCAAATCCGACGACCTTTCTCCGAGCGGAATTCGAGGAGCTGACGAGAAGACGTTCAAGACAAGTACCATTATATGCTTGGCGCCCTCCATATCCATGTAAGATGCAAAAATCAAAGGGTGATAGAATAACAATCCACCGGCCTTAGAGATAATCAAGACTCAACTCGCGGATTTAATTCACGGTCATCATGGCATGTCGCAGGGTACGTGGAAGTTAGCCTTCGAGAAGAGGTACCAGATTTTGTCTAGAACGCCGAGGCAAGAAGCTGACAGGGAACGAAATCGAAGAACTGCACCGAATCGAAAAAGGATGCCCATGGGAGGTACCGAAGCAGCGTATCGACAAGAAGATTAAAGAGCTCTTCAAAAGTAGTGCCCCCGCCGGGATTTGAACCCGGGCCGCAGGCTCGAGAGGCCTGCATACTTGACCGGGCTATACTACGGGGGCCCCTCCCTCGCTTCCGCCTAGGCGGGTATAAAGGTAACCCACGACCTCTTATAAAGTTAATCCATGACCGAGCCCCGTCGGTCGGGCCCTACGGAGGCCGAGGGAGGGTTGTTGGGCGCGGGTGGCAGAGCTTGAGGTAACAGCTCAGGCGGGGCCCGAAAGGGCCCTCGACGAGCGCCACCCGATCGAGGCCGTCACGAGACTGCTGCCTCACCGTCGGAGACCGCGCCACGCACTTGGAAGCCCTGACGTCCTCAAGCCCCTCATCGAGCCCCAGCTAGGTACATGGTCAGGGCCCAGCATCGCGCCGCGGGCATTCGCTTGCTCAACGAGCTCTGCTGAGGCTTGGCCCCTCGCCTTGGGCTTTGAAGGCGCTCGCCTTAACCCTGAGTGTTGCCGAGGACCTAGACCTGTCGCGGTGGTTGCTCCCTCTCTCTTGCCAGTTCCCCCTCTAGGCCTGTTCGACTCGCGTGGAAACCTCTTCTCGGTATTACTGCTATTATCTGTTAAGGTGATTATTACGGCAGAGCTTAGGAGCAAGGTCGTTGGGATGGGCTTCGACGACGTGTGGTCCCTCATCTCGGCTCTGCTCTCAAAGCCCATCGAGCTCTCCTCGCCCACTGGGAGGTCCAAGTTCCTCGTATGGGTCGACGGAGACGTAGTCTTCGTAAAGCTCGAGTCCAGCGGTAGCGTTAGAGTGATAACTAGGAGGGTCTTGGAGAGGTGTTGGAGGACCGCCGTCGACGTGGCCAGGAAGGGTGAGGACCCGTTCCAGCCCGCTTGGTACTACAAGACCACCAATGGCACCTACATAGCTAGGATATTCAGGTACGTGGTCGAGGGGGACTGACGGTCACGCCTCTCTCCACCTGGCCTTGAGGGAGGAGAGTAGTGACAGCGCCACGCTGTAGGCGGTCAGCGACGTCATTGAGGCTGCGAGCGCCACGGCCTCGACCTCGACGAGGCCGGCCACGTGGTGGAGTACCATGGCCGCGGCCCCCGTGGGTGCGAGCGCGCCGATCCACTGAAACCCCTGCGGGAGCACCGTGGCCGGGTAGTATACCGGCGGCAGGAAGCTGAGCACCATTGAGAGTATGGAGGCCATGGGCCACACGTGCCTCAGGACCCTGAAGAACGTGGAGATCGTGAAGCCCATCATGGACGATGAGATCCAGACGGCAATCGTGCAGGCAGCTAGGGCGAGCGCGAACTCGAGGGTCATGAGGCCTGCGAGCGAGGCTAGCACCACGAAGAGGGCGAGCCCGGGACTGGCGAATACGAGCATGGACAGCGAGAGCCCCATTACGTAGCTCACAGGCCTTATCGGGGTCGCTACCAAGAGGTCTTGGTACTTCACGTAAATTCTGAACCACGCCGCGTCGCCCAGTAGCGATATGCCGTTGCTCGCGGCCACCATTATGATCCCGCCTATCAAGGCCATCTTCATCATCGCCACGCTCCCGTGCACTCGGAAGAAGAACAGGAGGGCCATGGGCATCAGCAGGTAGGAGACTACCCAGAGCGGAGCCCTCCTAAGGACCACGACCCCGTTGATCCAAGCTATCGTGAGAGATGCCAACACCTGCCTCTTAATCCCCCTCCTCAATCCTCTCACCCGTTAGCTTTATGAACAGGTCCTCGAGGCTCGTGGGCTTCACCGAGGACTCGTAGCCCCTAGCCATGGCCCTCTTCAACACCTCGTCGACCTCGCCCTCGTCGACGTAGAATACCGTGACGCCCCCGAGCCTCAGGGCGTCGTAGCCCTCCAATTCTAGGTCTCCGTACACCTCGACCTTGAACTCATGGCCGACGGCCTCTCGGGCCCCCTCCACAGTGCCGGAGAACAGCACTTGGCCCTCATGCACTATCACGACCTCGTCGGCCAAGCTCTCGGCCTCGTCCATGTAGTGCGTCGTCAAGATCATGGTCCCGCCAGCTCTCTTGGCCTCTTTGAGGGCCCTCCAGACGCTCCTCCTGGCGAGCGGGTCGAGCCCTATGGTCGGCTCGTCCAAGAACAGGACCTCGGCCCCTGATGCGAGGACCGCAGCGACCAGCACCCTCCTCTTGAGCCCTCCCGAGAGCTCGCCTATCGTCTTCTTGGTATGGGGCTCGAGCTCTAGGAGGGCTAGGTGCTCGCGCGCTAGCTTCTTGGCCTCGCTCCTGCCGTAACCCCTTATCAACAGGTAGGAGTAGACGAACTCGAAGGGCGTGAGTATGTCGAGCGGGAAGCCCTCCTGAGGCACCGTGGCTATGAGCTCCCTCACACTCCAGGGATCTGCGACGACGTCGAGCCCCAGGACCTCGACAGTCCCTTGGGTCGGCAGGAGTTGCGTGGAGGCTATCCTGACCCAAGTGGTCTTGCCAGCCCCGTTCCTGCCTAAGAGGGCCACGAGCTTGCCTCTCTCGACGCTAAAAGAGACCCCTCTGAGGGCCACGACCCCGTTCTTGTACCTCTTCCAGACCCCCTTCGACACCACCGCGCTCACAGCCGCTAGCCCATTCAACACCTTGAAGACAAGAATAAATACCAAGCGCTCCACACAGCAACACCGACGAGCGGGGGTGGCCGAGTCAGGTCAAAGGCGCAGGGCTTAGGACCCTGTGGCGTAGGCCTGCGTGGGTTCAAATCCCACCCCCCGCATCAACCACGGTTGTCGCGCTGAGGGCCTAGCTTGAGCCATCGAGAGGCCCGCACCATCTTCGAGCATGCGATATACATGCCCCCGATAAAGCGCGGCGACGCCCTCGAGGCCTTTCGACGCGGTGCGAGGATAATAGGGATAATCGACGGCGTCTTCTTTCAGGACTGGCCGTCGCGCCCCGGGGACTGCTCCGCCTCTTCAGAGAGCGCAGGATAGACTTGAAGAAGCTCGATGCAATCGAAGTGGTCAAGAAGGTAGCAGAGCTGGCTGGATCCCTAGGCTGAGCGACAGCGCGTCACGGCCCACGACGACCCTCGCAATCCTAATTACCCTCTCGACATCGATAGACTCGGACAAGGGCCTTAGAAGTTGAAGGCTATGAGCGCTGAAGAGACTACGAGAGAGAAGATGATTAGGATCTTGAGGGAGAGCCCTCAGCCCCTCACGGCCGAGGACATAATCGCGGTACTGAGCTTAGAGGACCTCACGCCCAAGGACTTGTACGAGCACTTGAAGCACATAGCTAAGACGGTGAAGAGCAAGGGGGAGGAGGTCTTGGTCATGGTGCCTCCGCGCTGTCGGTCTTGCGGCTTCACCTTCAAGGACTTGGACAAGCCGAAGAAGCCCAGCAGGTGCCCCAAGTGCAAGAGCGAGAGGATATCTCCTCCAGCCTTCAAGATAGTCTCAAGAGACCAAGTCTAAGAGCTCCAAGAGCTCTCTGAGGCTCCTCACGTGGGGCTTATCGACCCTCCCTTCCCTGACGACGAGCAATGCCCTCAGGCCCGCCTTGACAGGGTTCTCGTAGTCCCTCTCTGGATCGTCCCCTACGTGGAGGATGGCGCTTGGGGGGATCCCCAGCCTGCTCGCGACAAATGAGTAGAAGCTGGAGGTCTTGGTCGTTAGGCCGAGGTCCGACACACAAGAGAAAATGGCCTTGAAGCCCCGAAAGCCCAAGGCCTCTAGAGCCACGTCTATGAACTCCCTGCTCAAGTTGCTCGAGATCACTAAGTCGTACCTGGCACTGAGTTCCTCGAGAGCCCCTCTGGCGTCGTCATAGACCTCTACCTCTCCTCGAACAGCCTCGAGGGCATCGCGCAAGTCAACGTTTAGGTCGAAGAGCTCGAACCAATAGCTTGGGATGTACCACCTTATATCGCTCTTGCCTATCTCGTCGTATTTTGAGAAGACGGCCCTCTTGGCCCCCTCGAGGTCCACGGCGTGCCTCTCGGCGAAGAGCCGTGGCACGAGCTCGAGCCAAAAGTAGTCCACGAACTTCTCGCTCACGAGGGTCCCGGTGACGTCGAAGGATATCACTCTCACGCCTTCGATCTCCGACAAGTCTCTTCCCCGACCCTCGCCTATACTTGACTTTGAGGTCGAGCTCGAGGTCTTACTCCTTTTTTCTCAGTCCCTCCTCTAAGAGCTCGAACTCGTACTTCTTGACCAGCGGGTATTCGCCCGTTAGACACGCCAAGCAGAGCTCATTTTCGGGCAATCCTATGCCGGCTACCAAGCCATCTATGTCGTTATATCGAAGGCTATCGGCCTCTATGTACTTAGTTAGCTCGTCCAACCTCATTACCCTAGCTATCAGCTCCCTCCTCGTCGGAAAGTCTATGCCCATGTAGCAGGCGCTTATTATCGGGGGACAGCTCACCCTCACGTGGACCTCCC
>DAIQQE010000006.1:0-37431 GCA_036786905.1 Candidatus Nezhaarchaeales archaeon
CACTAAGGTTAGACGCCAAGGCGTGTGCGGGCAACGAAGTTAGGGCCTGCGCCACCCTTACCAGAGCCGAACCTCCTCCTCGCTTATCAAGGCTAGGTCCTTGTCCCTAGTGAGAGCTACGAACAAGGCCATCACGGCGACTCCGAGAGAGATGGCACCCGCACACCGCGTTAGCAACCCCAAGTCGACGGTCTTGGCCTCCAGCTGGAACCTGTAGCCCAATTCCTCGCCTAGAGAAACGGTGTGGACGTCCACGTACACCACTTGGGTTCGCAGTTCTCCTGAACAGCGTTGCACGAAACCCTCGTCATCGTAATCGCTATAGAGGTACTCGATGCTCAAGAGGGGCTCGACGCGGATTCCCCTAACGATCATGAGCACTCGCCCCTCGAAGCCCCTCAAGCTTACGCCTTGACCTGCTTTGTCTGCGTCGTAGAGGAGCCCGGCTGCGTAGAGCCTGCTCAACAATATCCTCATGGCGTCTGAGGGGATGCTGGCAATCTGTTGCTCGACGTCTGGCAACTTGAAGACGGCGAAGCCGACGCCTCTCCCCCTTTCGATGACTACATAGTCCACAGCTACGACCCTCGCTCGGCCTTCCACGAATCCGCTGCTCGAAGCGTAGGCCGCTCCCACAACCAGGGACGCCACGAGCACTGCTATAATCGCCTTGGTCGCGCGGCTCAGGCCCCCCTTGGCTAACGAGGTAAAGACGACGTAGGAGGACCAAGGGCGCTGCCCAGCCATCTTGAAGAGGCGAAGCCTCCTCCTACTGACCAATAGTGGCAGAAAAGCCATGCCGGCCACGAAGCCGCCCGCGTGGGCGAAGAAGGCCACGCCAGCCCCCAGCTTAGCGTAGCCGTAGACCACTTGAGTGGCGAACCAGAATATGAGGTAATAGGAGGCCCTCAACCTGAAGAAGGCCAGCGGGAAGAATGGGATCCAGAGGACGAGCGAAGTGCCCGGAAACAGCATTAGGTAAGCGCCCAGGACGCCGCTTATGGCCCCCGAGGCGCCGATGGCCGGGATGGCGTAGGCGAACAATCCACTTATGAAAACGAAGGCCGTGTGAAATAGAGATGCGAAGATGCCCGAAGCGACGTATAGGGCTGAGAAGCGCGTGGCCCCCAAGGCCTCCTCGACAGCCCTACCGAAGACGTACAAGAAGTACATGTTGAAGAATACGTGGAAGAGGTCTGCGTGCAAGAACATCGAGGAGAGGACCCTGTAGGCGTGCTCTGGCAGGCCCATCAAGGCGGGGACGAAGCCGCCAACGCCCACCCAATAAGGGCTCACTTCAGCGAATAGGTTCTCGTAAGTCGTCAGGGCGTAGGCGAACGCGTTGACCGCTATGACGATTAGGGTGGCCGGCGGTCTGGCTCTAACGCGGCCCGAGACCTCTAGTGGCACCCCCAGTCCTCTCTTAAACCGAAACAGCAACGGGCCCAGCCCCAAGCCCCAGAAGGATTTTGTGGGCCATTATTAATAAACTCCTCGATGAGTCGAGCTCAGCCGATAAGACCGGCCCCTTCCATCCTCTGCATAGGCGACTCCTATGGCCCGCTTGGCGGTCCATTCGCTGGCACTACACGCTGGAGATTATGACCATGCCGCTCGTCAAAAACCCCTGCATGAAATCCTGAACGAGATGGGCGCTCTAGTCGAGTCCGAGCTCGGACCCGAGAGGATCTTTAAAATCGAAACTTTGCTCGCAAATCCCTTTCAGGTCGCCAAGGTTTGGGCAGGCTCAGTGAGCGCGACTAGGAGGGAGGCATTAAACACGTTGAAGGCCGCGCACCTCCGCGAAGGGACCTCTTAGAGGAGAAGGTCGACGTAGTCTGCTACGGCGTACCCAATTGGAGCCCCTACGCCGCCTTTGGATCCATGGCCCCGATCTTGACCCTCACGTCCACGGGCTTGGGGTGCTTGGGCGGAGTGATCGAAGCCCTCGGGAACAGGTTGTAGCGTGATCATGGCTACTCCCTGCAAGAACGAGTGGGACGACGCCTACCACCCAACTCATCGAGAGATCTGGGAGCGTGTCCTCACGAAGACGCTCGATTCGAGCGAGATCATGCACGAGTTCGCCGAGCAGTTCGCGACTAGGAGGGACCTCATTAACAAATACCGCTTCGAGCAGGCCTTTTACCCCGTACACGGCATATTCGTCCTGCACCCAACAAAGCGCCTGCGCCACGTCGGGCAAGTCTTCGTAGCTGGAGCGCAGGACCCCGAGCTCGTTGAGCACTTGGGCTTTACTCAGACTAGGACCGTAGAAGAAGCCATCTAAGGGCCCGATCAATCCACGGAAGAGGTGCCCTAATCGCTTGCGTGCAATATCCCACGATGATTAACAGGCTGTGAGCTACGCGGACCTCTAAACCCAATGGGGGTCCAATCCCTCCTCGGCTCACGACCTTTAACGGCCTCGATCGTCGCCGCAAGCCGCTTTTGAGCGTACTTAGCGCCGTCCGGAAGAAGCGCCGTGGTTGAAGGGTTGCCGGGGCAATCGATAAAACCTTCAAAGTCGGAATAATACTCGAAGACCTATGGTTGGGACTATTAAGAAGGTGGCCGTTGTAGGGGCCGGCACGATGGGCCACGGGATAGCCGAGGTGTGCGCGATCCACGGCTACGAAGTGGTGTTGATAGACGTGAGCGACGACGTGTTGGAGAGGGCACTCGAGAGGATTAAGTGGAGCCTCGAGGGGCTGATCACTAGGGGCCTAGTGAAGGAACCGCCAGACGCGATCTTGGGCCGCATAAGGCCCACGACCTCTTATGAACAAGCAAGGGACGTCGACTTGGTCATAGAAGCCGTCGTCGAGAGCGCGA
This sequence comes from Candidatus Nezhaarchaeales archaeon, assembly GCA_036786905.1. Lineage (GTDB taxonomy): Archaea > Thermoproteota > Methanomethylicia > Nezhaarchaeales > WYZ-LMO8 > WYZ-LMO8. The sequence goes on from DAIQQE010000006.1 coordinate 2,836, forward strand.
CCGTCAAGAAGGAGGTCTTCAAGAAGCTGGACGAGATCGTGAAGGCCGAAGCCATCTTCACCACCAACACCTCCACGATACCCATATCAGAGCTCGCGAGCGCCACGAGCAGGCCCGAGAGGTTTGCGGGACTCCACTTCATAAACCCGCCAACCCTCATACACTTCGTCGAGTTGATCAAGGGCGACAAGACGAGCGACGAGTGCGTAGCGGCTATAATCGACTTAGTCAAGGGCATAGGCTTCAAGTACGTGGTGTTGAAGAGAGACGTACCTGGTTTCTTGCTCAACAGGCTGAACGCCAGGCACTGGATAGAGGCCCTCAGGATCCTCGAAGAGGGCTTCGACGTGAGGGACGTGGACGCGGCCCAGAGGTTCAGGCTCGGCTTCCCGATGGGGCCCTTCGAGCTCCTCGACTTCGTGGGTTTGGACGTGGTTTACCTTGCCCTCAGCGAGATGGCTAAGAGGGGCTTCAATGCCAGAATCCCCGAGCTCCTTAGGAGGATGTACGAAGAAGGGAGGTTGGGGATGAAGGCCGGGGCGGGCTTTTACAAATACCCGAGGCCCGGAGCCTACGTCAGGCCGACGATCTTGCCGTCGAATAGGATGTACGACCTGAACCCCTACAGGATGATAGCTGTGGTCGTGAACGAGGCGGCTTGGCTCGTGAGGAACGAAATCGTGGCGAAGGACGATGTGGAGCTCGCCATGAGGAAGGCCATGCAGTGGCCCCTTGGCCCGCTGACTTGGGCCGACAGGATCGGCTTGGACAACTTGGTCTCGATGCTGAGGAAGAGGCTCGAAGAGACGGGCCTCGAGGAGTACAGGCCAGACCCCTTGCTCGAGGACATGGTCGAGAAGGGGAGGCTGGGGCTCAAGGCCGGGGTGGGCTTCTTCGAGTGGGCTTACGAGCGGAAGGACCTAGGCCAAGTCATATACGAGAAGAGGCACGACCACGCCGTGATAGCGATCAACAGGCCGGACAAGCTCAACGCCTTAAACGAGGCGGTCTGGGAGGGCCTGAGGGTGGCTCTCGAGAGGGCCGAGGAGGACCCGGACGTGAGGGTCGCAGTGATGACCGGCTCGGGGCGGGCTTTCTGCGCTGGCGACGACATAGCCATGATGAGCAGGTGGAGGGGCGCCATGGACGCGAGGGCTTGGGCCGAGAGGTACGCCGCCCCGCTCATCGAGAAGATGATCGAGTTCGAGAAGCCCTTGGTAACTCTGGTGAACGGCCTAGCGTTCGGAGGAGGGATGGAGCTGAACATCCTAGCAGACATAGTGATAGCCAGCAAGGAGGCCGTGTTCGCGATACCAGAGGCCCTAATAGGGGCCTTCCCGCCCATAGCCTCGTCGTGCGGCCCGGCCCTCGTTAGCAGAAAGATAGTAAGGTACGCCCTCACAGGGGAGTGGCTGTCGGCCGACCAGTGCAGGGAGCTGGGCCTCGTGGACATAGTCGTCTCCCCCGACCAGCTTGAGGCGACGGGGGCCGAGATCGTCATGAAGATCCTGAGGGCCGCGCCGCTAGGGGTCGAGGCGATAAAGTCCTCTGTGAGGGCGTACAGGAGGGCGTATCAAGAGCTCATGAGGGCCGCAGTGCACGAGTTGGTGGTGCTCTCGTCGTCTCAAGACTTCAGCGAGGGGGCGAGAGCCTTCGTAGAAAAGAGAAGCCCCGCTTGGAAGGGGGAGTAGCGGGTCCTATTCATTCACTGGCGAGAGCTCGATGAGCTGATGGAGAGCTTTGAGAAGCCCTTCTTTGCTTCTAACTGCTCTCACGTACTAAGAGGGAAGCCGATGGTAAGAGCTCTGCGGGAAAAGGTCGCAGGCCAAGATCTCAAAGGCCGGTGGACAGGGGTTCAGGGAGCGTACTCCCTGCCGAACAGGTACCTCGATATTATCAGCTTCATCACATCCCCCGTGCCGTCGCCTATCAACATCCCTCGGAGGCCCCTGAATATCCTCTCGAACGGATGGCTCTTGGTGTATCCGGCGGCCCCATAGGTCTGGATGACGTCGCTGACGGCATTGAACGCCACCTCGCATCCGTACCACTTGGCCGCAGCGGCCTCGGCCCAGTAGGGCCTCTTGCTGTCGGCGAGCCATAGAGCGTAGTAGGCCAAGAGCTTGGCTGCCCTGATCTTGGTCCAGTGCTCGGCCAGCCTGAAGCTGACGGCCTCGAACTTCGAAATGGGCTGTCCAAAGGCTTTCCTCTGCTTGGCATAGCTTATGGCCTCCTCGAGGCACTTCTCAGCTAGTCCGAGGGAGGAGAGCGCCACGAAAACCCTCAATATGTTGAACTCCTCCATCAATATGTAGAACCCCATGTTCTCCATCCCTATGAGGTTTCCAACGGGGACCTCCACGTCGTCGAACACGACGCCGCCGAACTCGCCCTTGAGGTCGCTGGCCATGGACTCTAGCTCATACGGCTCCACGCCCTTTCTATCCGACTCTACCAGCAATAAGCTTATGTTCTTGTGTGGCGGGCCCGATGTTCCCGTCTTCACTGAGACTATGAAGGCGTCGGCCACGGGGGCGCCCGTTATGAAAGTCTTCTCGCCCTTGACGACGTAGGCGTCGCCTCGCCTCTCGGCCCTCGTGGTTATCGCTGCGGCGTCTGAGCCACAGCCTGGCTCTGTGAAGGCTCCGGCTATGACGAGCTCGCCCTTCAACAGCCTGTCTACGGTCTTCCCCCTCACCCCCTCGTCCACTATGAAGGGCAATAACCTCGCAAAGCCGAATATTGTCAGGAATATGGGCGTGGGGAGCTCGTGCCTACCCAAGATCTCGGCCGCGACTCCTTGGCTCACGTTGTCCAAGGGAGACCCTCCCAGCTCCTCCGGTATGTTCATCCCGGTCAAGCCGATCCAGCTAAGCCTCTTCAAGAGGGTTCGAGGGAAGGCCCTCTCCTTGAGCCAAACGTCGACGTACGGGTCTATCTCCTTCCTGCAAAACTCCTCGATGGAGGACCTCAGCAATTCCTGCTCCCTAGAAAACGAGAACTCCATAAACGACACCCATATTTGATTGAGGGACTTGGTGGACACATAAGGCTTTCCCGCAATGACGCGGCAGCCCAAGTAGCTGATTTAGGTATAGGCCCTCAGGGATAGTCGCTCCGCAAGAGGCCCTCGTGAACGACGTGGCGGCGATAGGCCTCTAGTTCTTGCTATCGGCCCTCGGGCTCTATGCGCACCATTAAGGCCGTCTCGTAGGTAGCTACAACCTCGTCCCTTTGGTTCCTCACGGCATTCCTAAACCTGAGTATCCCCGTGCCGGGCCTGCTCTTGCTGGGCCTGGCCTCAACGACCTCGGACTCCACCCGTATCGTGTCGCCTATGAACACGGGGGCCGTGAACCTTACGTTGTCCAAACCTAGGAGGGCCACGACTTCAAAATAAGGCGACTTCTTAGCCCTCAGCGCTAACCCTGAGGCGACGCTCAAGGTCAACAGCCCGTGGGCAATCCTTTGACCGAAGATGGTCTTCCTCGCGTACTCGGCGTTTGTGTGGAGCTCGGTCCAATCGCTCGTCAGGGCCGCGAACATGACTACATCGGCCTCAGTGATGGTTCTGCCGGGCGAGACGAACTTCTCGCCGATCCTGACCCCCGGAATGCCCTCTTCCTCGCTCAACTTTCGTGCCCGCGATAATCGTGTAGCGTGGCGGGCTAAAAGCTTTGTCGGGACGACCCACCTCCACAAAGGCAGAGGCTTCGCGCTCGGCGGCACCGGCTCTCTTAAAAGCGTAATACCCCACTGCTCTGTCTGAGCCCCCGTGCGCCCGGTGGTCGAGGGACCAATAAGCCGAGGAATTAGGAGATGCTTGGAGCGCCTAGCGAACGCCTTTGGAAGGGTCAAAGAGCTCGTGAAGGGGCGCTGCGTAGTAGGGGTCTCGAGCGAACGGCTCGCGCCCTCGAGCCGAGCCCCAGAGCCCTCCGAGAGTGAGGAGAGGCCTAAGAGGATCAAGAAGGCCAAGAGGACTAAGGCCAAGAGGCCTAGAGCCAAGAAGAGCGAGTCCAAGGGGCTTGAGAAGAGGAGAGGAAGGAAGGCCAAGAAGCGGAAGAGCAAGAGGACCAAGCGCCAAAGCGCGCGAACCCCTAGCGCAAGAGCTCGATGACGCGACCCTTTATAGCCCCCATCAATAGGGCCGGCTGGCTTGGGCCTCGAGGGCCTTGGCGTGCCTTCGAAGAATTCCGTGACCTCATTACGCGCTCGACGCTCGCGGCCCGGCCAGAAGTGGTCAGCCCTTCATCAAAGATGTTCAATTCCATAGACATCGCTTGAATAAAGCACCCCAAGCCTCCGACAACGACGTCATGCATTGAGCCGCCATAGAGGGGATGTGGATGGCAAATCACCACGCCGAGGCGGTCTTCGACACCAGCTGGGACATGCGACGTCCCTCAAGGGTCAAGCCGTCGCTCTCGAAAGCCAACCCCTTCCACGACCCAACCCCCTGGGGCGGCAAAGTTGAAAGTCCTAGGCCTTGAGACGTCTACTAATAGCAATTCGTGACGGTGCTTTAACTCAGGGCTTTAATGTAAGGCTCGTGTAGGAAGTATTTGACCAAGGCGACGAACTCGCCGAATCGCGCTCCCGGAATAGAACGACTTAGACGAGGTCCTTGGCGGCGCCCCTTAGGAGGCATTAGTAGTCTTGGCTAGCAACCCGGAATCGAGGGGCGACCCCGGTCCTCGAGAGCCGCCAATGGCGGCAAGGGCGCTTCTACGCGAGTTCCCCGGGGGTCGCAGGCAAATAATGAGGATTGAACCCGTGAACCCCCGCTACCGGTGGGCTGTTACGGAGGCTTAAACTCGTAGAACACCAAGCCGCACTTGCTACACACGTTTACAGAGGCTCTGACCTTCCTAGTCTCGCCCACGGGCAGTAGGACTACGCCGTAGTTGGCCGACGAAGACCCGCACCTAGGGCACTTGCCCTCGTACTCCGACAAATTAATCACCCTCAATTATATAGTTGTAGGAGCCCAGAAGAATAACGTTTCGAACGATGCTCGAGCAAGCATCGCTATGAAAAGCGGGTTCGCTCATCGCGCGAGCCCTATTGCGAGGCATGAGAACATCGTGAGGATCAGCTGGGACATCGTTGTCGGTCGCCCTCGAAATGAGGGGTGTGTTCAAGGGCTCCACAGCCGAGCACGAACGTGAGATGCCCTTGGGCATAGAATCGCGGGCACAAAGGTTCTCAAGAACTTGAAAGATGACCCAAAGATGGCAGTGGCGTTTCTAGGACTGAAGAGGGGCATGGACGTCAGCTTAAGGGACCGCCAAGTTGATGGCGAAGAGGTTAATGCGGGCGAGCGAGCCCCTCGTCACTCGGCGGGTTCCAAGGCCTGATGCGTCGATGAAGGTAAAGGCCGCCGAGGTCTGTCATCGTCGGATCCCACGGGCTTTAGCTAGTACCCAGAAAATGCGCGATGCCTCGCCTCGACGGCTTTGAGGGATCGGAGGTCGACGATAATTGTTATATACCTTTAAGGCAGTGCTATAGCGGTGAAGTGGGTGAGGCCAAGTTTGAATGAGTTTCTTGGACCGCTACTGCTTGCGATAGGGACTGGCCTCATACTCTTCGTTGCATACGTGGCGTACGGCGAGTACTCAGCCGCTCGGGGCATAGTGGTGTCCAGCAACATACAGTCCTCGCTCACCGAGATGCTGTCGCTCTTCTCCGTCGTGGCCGTCAAGACGATATTCTTAGCGTTCATCGTCTGGGGAGGGGGCATGCTCCTATCCAATGGAATCAAGCTGCTTCGCGAAGGGAGAAGGGAGAAGGAGGAGAAGGGATGAGGTTTGAGGCCCTCGACAGTGCTCGCCTTAGCGATGGGCTTCGCCATCGTTGCCCTTCTATTCCCTCTCCTCGTATTCGCCGTTGAAGCTGTGCAGAACCCGGCCCTCCTCGAGGTTCGGGTCGAAGTCGCTGCCATCAACCAGTCTCACGTGGCTTTGAAAATGACTCTCTCCTACGTTGGGACGATTCCGCTCACGGATGTCCGATTGGTGGTTGGCAGCAAGTCTACAGACGTAGGAGATCTACGTGAGGGGGAGGCGAAGACAGTAACGATTCCTCTGAGCGTCGACGAAGCGCTGAATCTACGGCCATCGGACCTAAGTCTTCGATTCAAGATAATGGGCATCTACGGCGTGGAGGTGAGGGCGGCTGGCTGAAGGGCTTGCGAGGAGGATCTCGCGCGGGATGATTGGAGTGGCGATGGGCTTAGTGTACTACGTGCTCTACGTAGCCGCGTTGCCCGCCGTGTTTCAAAGCATAGCCAGGCTTCCGGTGGACCTCGTACCCCCTTTGGATCCGTCGATGGCCTTGGCTTTTTTCATAGCGCTGGGTGTAGCGGAGAGCGTTGCGCCTGTGGCTGTGGGCGCGGCATTCGGCGTGCTGTCTAAGACCGTGGGGGCCCTCTACCTCTACTGCGCAACTAATGGAGGGGTAGTCTCGGCGACCGTCGCGAGCTACCGCATAACGATTGACCTGTCCATACTGATTTACGCGATCGTAGCCGGGAGCGTAATAGTAGGCGCGGTGGACGCGTCTACGCGGGCCTGTGAGGGGGCCTCGGAGGCTTAAGGGTCTATGTCCATGACCTCTAAAACTAGTCGAACGAGCCCTTCGTTTTCAGCGTGCGGGTTCGACGATGCGTTATGACGTCCATCTACATCGCGGAGCATGCTCTGCATTCTTCGGCGCGTGAGGCCTCGGGCGAGCACTTCTCTCAATTTCGCCAGAACCTCAAGACCCCATCGTCGTTGCCCTATGAGGCCTTCGACGGGATGCCCGGCTGGCTGACCCTTTTCGGCGATGAGTACGCGAGGGGGCGAAGGATTTGAAGATGGTCAAGGACCTGGCCGTCGAGATGGCCTTGAAGAAGTTAAGGGCCGCCGTCAAGGAGAGGGGCAGGAGGACAGCCTTGGCCTTCAAGGGCATAGCTGAGGGGCAAGCACGTAGAGCAAGCTAGAGAGGTACGCAGAGGGGAGGGCAACATCAAGCCCACGTGGTTAAGAACTGTTCCAGCAAAATCGTGAAAGACTTCATAGAAAAGCCCTTTACTCGGTCCCTGCGCTAGAGTTCGAGCCTATACAAGTCATGGCGATGCTCAAGGCGTAATTCTAGAGCCCCTAGCCCTCAGCCGCTTCTTCGCGCCCTCCTCAAGGACCTCTCCCACTCCTCCACTCCGCCTTCAACGACTTGGAAAACGGGGTTTGCCTCAACCCTCTCCGGGTCTAAGCCCCTCAATTCCTCAAACCACTTCCCATCACGTCTCTCGAGCTTTCTAAGGAGGTGGTTAAACTCGAAGACCAGTTGCCCGCGAGTGACCTTCGAGACCCCGTAGAGCTCGATTGCCCTTATCTTGGAAAGGTCGAAGAGATAACCCCTGCACTTGGCCACCAGATAAACTTGGTACAAATATGCGTCGATGAGGTCTACGGGCCTCTCATAACTCTTAAACCTCAAAAGCTGGGGATGGTTGCGGTAGCCCTTCGTCTTGTTCTCCAGAACTCGCTTGGCCAAGAGCCCCTCCCTCCAGAGTGCGACGAGCCCGATCCTGTCCAAGTACTTAGGGTGAATGGACCACAACCTCATAGAGGACCCCCTCAAGACAGCTTACCATAGACGGGGCTAAATTCGTTCCTTAAGCTTATCCCGGCCCTAAAGGCGTGGCCTCGGCGCGAACGAGCGGCGAAGGGCTTATGTCCCTTAAATTGACGAGGCCCCCAATCTTACTCTCGCAACGCCCCCGTCCAACGTCTAGACGCATCAGCGAAACCTCCTCCATTGATCGGAGGAGGAGACGACCTGAGCGCGGTGCAAAAAGTTTTTCGGTTAATGGGCGCTAAGGATAGCCGATGGTGAATAGTTGTGGCGAGCTTCGAATTTACTGAAGAGCAGGAGCTCCTCCGAAGGGAGGTCCGAGACTGGTGCAAGAAGAACTTAACCCTCGATAAGGTCAGGGAGATGGACACCAAGGGCGAGATCCCGCAGGAGGTGTTCAGGGGTCTAGCTGATATGAGGCTCTTGTTGATGACCGTGCCGGAGGAGCACGGAGGAGCGGGCAGCGACTGGACCAGCGCTTGCATCGTGGCCGAGGAGCTGGGGTACGCGGACATTAGCATGGCGGTTCCCGTGGTCTTCTTGGTCCCGACGGTGTGGGGCTACATAACCGACAAGTACTGCTCGGAAGAGGTCAGGGAGAAGTTCGTGAAGAGAGCCATCAAGGGCGAGGCCTTCATAGGGATAGCGTCGACGGAGCCCCACGGGGGTTCGGACGTCGCGGGGATAAGGTCGAGCGCCAGGAGGGAGGGGGAGCACTGGGTCTTGAACGGGCAGAAGGTCTACATAAGCGGGACCGAAGAGGCGAAGAGGATGGGTGGTGGTTACTTCACGCTCGTGAGGACCTCGCCTCCTCCCTCAGAAGCGCCCCACAGGGGCCTAACCGCCTTCTTCCTACCCATAGACGCTCCGGGCGTCGAGGTGGGCAAGCGCTTCGAGGAGATGGGCAGGATGGCCATATCGTCTGGTAGCATAGTCATGGAGGCCGTCAGGCTACCAGACACCTATCGGGTGGGCGAGGAGGGGAGGGGCTTCTACTTGGCCATGGAGGGCTTCGACAACGCGAGGTTGCTCATAGGCGCGGCCTGTTGCGGTGCTGTGCAAAGGGCCTTGGAGCTCGGGATGCAGTGGATCAAGGAGAGGGTCGCCTTCGGGAGGCCCATCGCTAAATATCAGGGCATACAGTTCGAGCTCGCGGACCTCTGGGCGGAGCTAGAGGCCCTGAGGTCGCTGGTCTATCGAGTGGCGTGGATGAACGACGAGAAGTACAGGCGCGGGCGCTTTACGCCTCGAGAGGTCGCAAAGTACATCGCGGCCGTCAAGCTGAAGGCCACCAAGCTCGCCTTCCGGGTCTTCGAGAAGGTGCTTCTGTGGACGGGCGCTTGGGGCTACACGAAGGACTGCCCCCTCGAGATGGGCCTACGCGGCGTCATGTCGTATTACATCGGCGCCGAGGGCACCACGAACATCCAGAGGCTGATCATAGTCCGAGAGCTCTTGGGCAAGGAGTACATAGATTAAAGCATCTAGGCGTGACCGTCATAGCCTTGAAGTTTCCCCCCTGGATCGGCCTTCATAGTGATGGTGAAGCCCTCTTGCGCTATGGCCCTCAAAGCCTCGGGCCCCAAGCCCTCGCATAGCGCTTGAAGCCGATTTGCTACGAGAGGGACCTCTTTGGCCAGCTCCTTGACATTGACCTCTTCGGCTAGACCCAAGTGGGCACGACTATGGTAAGCGATCAAATAATATTTCGGTGCAGGGACAACTTACCGCACCACCTGCTCAGAATTGATGCCCATGAAGTATAAGAGCGTAAGCTCAAGGTTGAGGGCATCTTTAGGTGGTTTCAAGATCTCACTCTGCCTGAGCCTAACGGGCGTCGTGCTCGAAGCCATTGCCCTCCTATTCATATACAACATGGTCCTATTAACCGACTTCGCCCACTGGTTAATCGACACGACCCTAGAGCTGCTGTTCCTAGCCTCGATAAGCCACGCCTCTAGGTCCTATCGGAGGTTCCCTCTCAGCACCCTCATCTTGGAGTCAGTGCTCGCCACTATAGTCGCGCTCGCTATGATAGGGGTCTACGGGCACTTTTTCGTTAGCTACTTCGTGAGCTACGGTGCGCAAGAGCTTAGCGGGTCGTACCATCCGCTACTGGCCTCGGTCACGGCCTTAGGCGGCGTCCTCACGGCGATCGCCGCTATCGTTCAGAGGAGGCGCTATAGCGAGCTTAGGCTGGAAGCGATAAAGGTGGACTACGTCCACGCTGCCATAGACACGCTTGCGGCTATCGTGGCCACGATGGGCGTGCTAGTGGTCAGTTATACGGGCAATCCAAGCCACGAGGCGTTCTTCATAGCGATATTGATGTTCTTCGTTGTACATGGCGTGGTCGAGGTTCTTCGCGACACCTTCAAGACGATGAGCGGGAGGAACGTGGAGCCGGAGCTGAAGCTGAAGGTGTTTGAGAAGCTCGTGAAGAGCTTGGGGGCGATTTCCGTGAGGGCCGTGGACGCGAGGAGGATAGGCTCGTTCTATATAGTCTCGATCCACGTAGCGGTAGGCCCTAAGACGACGGTCGAGGAGGCGTACAAGCTCAGAAACCAGATAATAGACCTCGTTAGGGAGGTGAACGACTTAGTCTATCACGTGGACGTCTACATATCGCCGTTTAAGAGGCCTAAGAGGGAGCGCAGGCGGCCGCGAGCCCCTCTAGGCCCTCGCCCCAGCCCTCCGTAGCCCTCGTCGTCGTGATCGCTTATAAGCCCAAGGGATGCTACTTCTCATCGAAGTCCAGCTCCATAGGCCCCGACGAGTTGCATTTTGCGACGCCCTCTACGATCGCAGAATTGCTCTGGCGAGGCCTGGCTGGCCAGGGGCTCAGCCGTTTTAATAAAGTCCCTTGGGCAGCGCTCCTATATCACCTCATCACTAATGATCCCTAGAGAACTCTAAATGATGGACCTATTAGCCTCGACGTAAGATCGCGTACCGTCTTCGAACACTTATTAATGAGTTTTCCCACTACAATCTTATGGCAGGGAAGTTACCTAAGAAAGGCTTGAGCAAGGAGGAGATATTACAAAAACTGAAAGAGTACACGGCCGACGACGCAGACCCGTACAGCGGAAGGCTCTTCACGATAGCCTTCGAGCCCGGCGTTGAAGAGCTTAGGGACGTGGCCTTCGACGTCATTAAGATGTTTGCCTTCAAGAACATGCTCGACTTCACGGAGTTCCCGAGCGCGATAAGGATGGAGAAGGACATAATCGACATAGCGAAGTCGTTGATGCGCGGAGACGAAGAGGTCGCGGGGACGTTCACGTTTGGCGGGACTGAGAGCGTCTTCCTCGCCGTGAAGGCCGCTAGGGACAGGTTCTTGCTCAACAAGGGGATCATAACGATCCCCGAGATAGTGATGCCGGTCACGGGGCACCCTTGCTACGACAAGGCCGCGGAGTACATGGGCCTCAAGGTCAAGAGGGTTAAGGTGGACGAAAAGAGCCTGACGGCGGACGTCAACGCCATAAACGAGGCCATAACCGAGAACACGGCGATGATAGTCGGCTCAGCCCCCAACTGGCCCTTCGGGACCGTAGACCCGATAAAAGACCTCGCTGAGATAGCCTTAGACAAAAACTTGTGGTTGCACGTGGACGCGTGCGTCGGAGGCTTCATACTTCCATTCATGAAGAAGCTGGGGGCCAAGATACCCGACTTCGACTTCAGCATCGAAGGTGTCTCCTCCATATCGCTGGACCCCCACAAGTACGCTTACGCCCCAATAGGAGCATCAGTGGTGCTCTTCAAGAAGAAGTTCTACAAGATGTTCTCTCAATACGCTAACATAAGGTGGCCGGGGTATCCGATAGTCAACCCGGCGGTCCTGTCCTCTCGCTCAGAGGCCCTGCTGGCCGCGGCATGGGCTGTGCTTCACTTCTTGGGCGAAGAGGGCTACACGGAGCTCGCTCAGAAGCTGATGAGCGCCAGGGGCAAGATAACGAGGGGCTTGGAGGAGATGGGCTATAAGATAATGGGCGACCCCACGGTAATAGTCGCCTTCACGTCAGAGGACCTCAACCTCTTCAGGTTGTGCGACGAAGTGGCTAAGAAGGGGTGGCTCTTCTTGCCGCAGAAGGGCATAGCAAACATGAACATCCCCCCGAGCGTGCACCTAACGATAACCCCCATACACGACAAAGTTGCGGACCTCATGATCTCCGACCTGAGGGCCTGCACGGAGGTCGTGAAGAAGATGCCCCCGAGTGAAGCGGAGAGCCTGCTGGACATGTTTGGAACGATATTCGGCATGCTCGTTCCCGGAGAGATGGACTTGGCGACCCTCGGCAAGATACTCGCAGAGCTGGAGAAGACGCTCAGCGTCTACGGCGATAGGATACTTAAGACGCTGGGCATAGAGAAGGGCTTTCCCAAGGAAATGGCCCTAATCTACGAACTTCTAGCGACCCTCCCTCCCGAGATAGCCGAGCTCCTGGCCAATTACGTGGTCATAGAGGTCTTCAGCAGAGGGGTCTGACCGCTCCGAGAACTGCCAAAACCTCTTCACTCCATCACTTTATTTTTACGCCTAACGGCCTGCCCATGGGCGACCTCGCGAGCTTTTCTCTCAGCACCTCAGACGCCACCTTCCTCAACAGCGGCCTCAGCTCGCGGTCCGCATAGGCGATGGCCAGGGCCACCCTCGGGGGCAGGTCCTCGAGCCCCATTAGTTCTCGCGGGACCTCTATGCCGAAAGCCGAGCATAGGGATTTAAGGGCCACGTCCTCTCCCTCAAGTTCCGTGAGCTCGAGCAACGCCTTGATCGCATCACGTAGTGCCAAGGCCCTCCCTCCCGAAGAACTCGATGGGGTTCAAGCCGTAGAACTGCATCCTCACGAGGGTTCCCTCATAAGGGTCGCAGACCTCCTCCTCCAAGTTCGCCGCCAAGAACTCGTCTATCTCCGCCAGCCTCTCTATGAGCCTCCTCCTCTCCTCCGAGGGCATTATCCTCGGATCCGTCATGGCCGCTACGTGGAACCTGACGTTATGGTCCAAGAGCGCCTTCACTGCCCTAAATGGCAGCTCGAAGAACTCCCTAGAGGCCCCCGTCCTGGCCTCGAAAGCCCCCGGCTCTCCGGCCTTGAGAGAGACCCTCACGTAGACCTTCTTGAGGCCGGCGACGTCCTTTACGTAGCTCTCATCGGCTCCGAAGAGGATGCCGTTGGTCTCGAGGATGAACAACTTCACCTCGTCCCTCTCCTCGATGAGCTCTAAGAGCTCGAGCAAGTGCTTCCTGCAGAGCGTTGGCTCGCCGCCGCTTATCCTGGCCTTGCTGACCTTCCACCTCCTCGCTGCCCTCACTATGTTCTCGCATGCCTCCTCGGCCGTGTAGTACTTCCCGTAGGCTTCGGGGAAGTCCCTGCTGAAGTCCGTCCAGCAGAAGAAGCACCTGAGGCAACAGCCAACGACGTAGCCCGTCGCTATCCCCCCGTAGACTCCGGTGGCGTAGAAGGCCGTGTACTTCCTAGCTCCATCTCGGCAGACAATCCTCTCCGTCTGCCTGGCCACGTCAATCGGATCGAACCTTTCCCCCCTCTTTATCATCCTCGGGTAGGCCATCAAGCTCCTCGCCAGCCTGAGCGCGCCTCGGATGTTGCCCGCTCTCCGTGACTTAGCCCTGCCCAAGCTCGAAGACCGCTACTCACCTGGATAGTCGGGGCCCGTCCCTAAAAAGTGGGGTTACGGGGCCCTATCTCTTCTTTTCTTTAGTAACTCCTCGAAGAACTCGCTCTCGCTCTTGCCCGTGATCATCTCGAAGTACTCGTCCCTCTCTATCCCGGCGATGATTTTAGCCAGCTTCTTCTTCGCTTCGATGTCGCCCCTCCTCCATATCATTATCTTCTGCGCCTGCGGCGAGCCAGCGCCGTGCAATGACTCGACCAAGTGCGCGCCTATGGATAGGGCCTCGATGAGCCTGATCATCCGAATCCTGTGCTCAGTGGGGACGGTGGCCACTCCTTTGAGGTACTTCTCCACGTACTTCCCGATCCTCGGGTGCTTATAGTCCTTCTCTGAGGGACACGTCGCTAACAACCCCCCCGCAACGTCTTGGGCCAGCCTGGACCACTCGTAGGGGAACCTGGTTATTAGGAGCTTCGTGACGTTCGCGAGCAGGGGGTCCGGCATGTAGGCCCCGGAAGGTGTTCTGTGGCCCTCGTAGGAGCACGCGAGCGAGCAGCACCAGCAGGCCTCGGCCATGAACATCATCTCCGTCAGCTTATCCACTACGTGCGAGGCGTTGGCCACGCCGTGGTACTCGGCCACGTTCGCCGTAGCCCCGATCAAGACGTCAGCCACGCCGACCTTGCAGCCGCCGTAGTTCTGTCTGTGGAAGGTCGCGAAGGTCTCCACGAGCTCTCCCGCGAACTCGTACTCGCCGCACATGAAGACCCTCTCCCAAGGCACGAAGACGTCGTCGAATATTATCAGGGCCTCTCCTCCGACGGCCCCATACTTCGCGTTCCCGCAGTCGATCACGCCCTCGAGCCTCCTCATTTCGTTCGGTTGCCTGCCGAAGACTATGTAAACGCCCTCAGCGTCTATAGGCACGGCGAAGGACACCGCGTAGTCCTTGTCCTCTGGGCCCAAGGCCCTCGTGGGCATGACTATAATCTCGTGGGAGTTCACGGTCCCGGTTATGTGCGCCTTGGCGCCTCTGACGATTATTCCAGCTTCTGTCTTCTTGACCACGCGGACGTAGAGGTCTGGGTCTGCCTGCTGATGGGGCCTGAGGCTGCGGTCTCCCTTCACATCGGTCATGGCTCCAGCGCACATCAGGTCGTTCTTCTGCACGTACAGCAAGTACTTCTTGAGCCTCTCGTGGTAGTCAGTGCCGTACCTCCTGTCCACGTCGTAGGTGGTTATGTAAAGCGCGTTGAGGGCGTCGAACCCCACACAGCGCTGGAAGCAAGCCCCGGTCCTCTGGCCCAAGAACCTCATCATCTTCACCTTCTTCACGAGGTCGTCTGTGCTCTGGTGGATGTGGGTGAATCTGTTGATCTTCTCTCCAGTCAAGTGAGACCGCGCAGTCATCACCTCCTCGTACTTCGAGTCGTGGGCCAGCTCGTAGGTCATGGCCGCGGCGTTGACGTGGGGCCTGAAGACGGGGTGCTCGACTACGCTCTCGACTTCCTCGCCCATGAAGTATATCTTGGGCTTGACCCTCTTCAGGCTCTCAACGTATTCCCTTCCCCTCATCATCTCCGTCGCCCAGCACTACTCCTTGTAAGAGGGAATTATCTTCCGGGCGAAGACGTCGAGTACGAACTTGGGGTCGGGCCCTATGTTGACCAAGACGAAATGCCTGACCCCCGCCCTCACGAACTCCTCTACCTTGTTCGCGCAGTCCTCCGGCGTCCCCACGATCGAGAACTCGATGGCGACCTCGTCCGGGACGTACTTGCCGAACTCCTCGAACAGCTTGAGGCCCTCCTCCGTGAGGGTCACGCCGGTGTACAGGTTCTCCGGCAAGCTCGTCGGGAGCTCAAGTTCGAAGCCAGCCTCTTTTACGAGCTTGGGGGCCCAGGCTATCTGAGCCTTAAACTTCCTAACCTGATCCAGGGCCTTTTCGTAGCTCTCGGCCACGGCCACGTAGACGAACAGGCAAGGCTCGAAGCCGTCTAGGGATCGCCCGGCGGCCTCGGCGGCTCTCCTCACCTCCTCCAAGTGCCTTCTATAGACCTTTGGCCCTAGCGAGACGGGTAACCAGCCGTCCGCCAACTCAGCTGCCATCTTCCGCGAGAGGGGGGAGTTGGCCCCGAAGTATATCGGCACAGGGTTCCTCTTCGGCCTTATCTGCAGGAAGGCCTTCCTCATGCTCCAGAACTTGCCCTGATGGTCGACCTCGTCCCTCAACCAGAGGCTCCGGACGATATTCGTGAACTCGGCAAGCCTCGACAGCGGCTTGTCCCATCGTATTCCGAACTGATCCAAGTTCATTGCCTCTCCAGCCCCTAGGCCGACAATCAATCTCCCCTGCGACACTTGATCGACTGTTGCAGTGAGTTGCGCGAAGACCGCGGGATGGATCCTATGCGGGTCGGAGACACAAGTGCCGAGCTCGACCTTCTCGGTCTGGGAGGCTATCACAGTGAGGATTGGCCAGACGTTCGGCACTATGCCCGTAGGCATCATCAGTAGGTGGTCTGCGGCCCACACGGAGTCAAAGCCCGCCTTCTCCGTCCTGATGCCTATCTTGATCAGCGCGTCGACGGGGGCTGTGGGGATGGGCAGGAGTTGCCCGAACTTAACGGTCCTTTTAATCGAGCCCAAGGTCTCTACACCGCTATTAAATGTCGAGGCCCCTCGACTTTAATTCTCTGGTCGAGCTCTAGCGCACGGAGCTTCCCGCAAACGTTATAAAGTGAGTCACGAGAGGAAGAGACGGATGATAGAACAAGTACTCTACATCGTCGGACTAGCAGCAGCGGCCTTCATGGCCTTCAACATAGGTGCTAACGACGCTGCAAATCCCATAGATCAGACCGTTGGCTCGGGGGTTCTGAGGCTGAAGCAGGCCCTCGCGCTCTTTGCCATTTTCACCATTATCGGCGCCCTCCTCCAAGGAAGTTATGTGATTAAGACCTTGGGGAAGGGTATAATACCTGAGCAACCAGGGATCGACGTCGTAGGGGCGCTGTTGTCTGTCGCTGCCGCAGGAGCTTGGATACTCACGGCCACGCTTCTCCGCCTACCGATATCCACTTCGCAGAGCATTACCGGCGCCATACTAGGCATAGGCTTGGCGTACGCCGTAATTGGCAAAATAGGTCTCCACGAGGTCAACTGGGGAGTCATCGTGAGGATCATGCTGAGCTGGATAACGTCCCCCCTAATAGCCATGAGCCTGTCGGTCTTGCTCTACTTCCCTTTCGCGAGGCTCCACTCGTTCCTAGTGAGGAGGGGTGGGAGCGAAAAGCTATTGACAATCCTACACGTAGTCGCGCTAGCGTTCGCCGCTTACGCGTTCGGGGCAAACGACGTAGCGAACGCCACAGGCGTGTACGTGACTATAACTGAGAAGCAACTCGGGTTACCGACCGACGAGACGATGCTCATGCTCTCTCTCCTAGGCGGCGTCTTCATAGCCATAGGCGGCTTCACGTTGGGCGAGAGAGTCGTGCAGACGACAGCCTTTAGGCTGACGAGGCTAGATCGCCCGAGCGGCTTGGCAGCGGGCCTCTCGCTGGCGCTGACGGTCTGGCTCTTCACAACGATCCCCTACGTGCTCTGGGGGTTCGGCATGCCCATCTCGACGACTCACGCGAGCGTCTCAGCAATAATGGGCGCTGGTATGGCGAGGGCTAAGAGCTTGAGAGGGTTGAACTTCAAGGTCGCGGGCTACATAGTGGCCTCATGGCTCTTGACGGTGCCCGTGGCCATGGCGGTCTCGTCGTGCTTGTACATCATTGTCTACTGGCTTCTACTCTTGTAAGGAAAAGTATATATCTTGGGCGGCACGACAAGACTACAACCCGCCTTACCGGTGAGCGTCTTTTGGCGACTTGGATATGGGCGTCTAAAAAGATTGAAAAGGAAATCCTGTCGAAGTGCTTAGAGCACTGCTCTAAGGTCTCGGGCGTGGTAGAGCGTCTAGTCTCTTTGTTGAAGGCGATAGAGGAAGGGCGGCTCGAGAGCGCGCCCTCAATATTCAATGAGGTCATGGTGACCGAGAGGGGCGCCGACGAGATGAAGAGGAGCTTGATATACGACCTCTCAAGGGCCACGCTGTTGCCGCTCGACAGGGACTACGTGATGAGGCTCGTGTTGAGGCTAGACGACGTGGCCGACTACTCCAAGGCTGCCGCTCGGAGGTTGTTGATAGCCTTGAAAATAGGGGTCCACTTCGACAAAGACTACGTGGCGAAGCTCTTGGAAATAACTCTAAAGCTTCGCGACGCCATGTCTTTGGTAGATCGAGCCCTCAGAGAAGTGGTCAGTAGCCCTCAGAAGGCGCTGAGCGTGGCAGACTCGATAGAGCGAATAGAGGAGGAAGTCGATGACATAAGGACGTCTCTCTTGGAGTACGTGTTCTCGAAGTGCAACGAGAAGGGGCCCACGTGGTGCGCTCTAGCCAAGGAGATCGTCGACGAAGTGGAGAACTCCATGGACAGGTGCGAAGAAGTAGCCGACATGATAAGGTACATAAGCGTCAGCTTGGCGTCTGCTTAGTTTGCGAGAGCCGCGATAGCTAGCGAGTTTTGGAATGATGAGGCCGCGAAATAACCTCTACGTGGTCGTGATGCTCTGCGCTGACCCGAGCTCGTCATCTAAAGAACCCGCAAGCGCGCGGGCCAGCTCTAGGGCGGAGCCCTCGAGGCTAAGCAGTTCTTCAGAAGTTCTTGACGACCCCTCGCACCTTTATATATCGCTCATAAGGACTTTCTGGAGCGGGCCTAAGGGGTGAGGGCCTTGTCGGAAGAGGTCTCGAGATTGCTGGGCAACGTGGCCGTGAAGGAGATAATACACTGCCTCAAGTCTGGTGAGAAGAACATTAAAGACGTGGTGGACTGCCTCAACAAGGTATCGCCCACGGGCCTGCAACCCTTGGCGGTGGAGCTGTACCTGTGGCTATTGGCTCAGAAAGGTTACGTAGAGGTCAAGGGGTCGGGACCGACGGCCGCGTACTCGCTGACCGACAAGGGTAAGGCTCTTCAAACGAGCTAGCGAATTGCGAGCGGCGGGGAAGTTCACGCATTCTTTTTAACACTTCTTTGGCCTCGTCTGTTGCAGAAATCACCGCTTACCCAAGTAGTCCTCGTACAGCCTGTTTATCAGGCCGACGAGCGCGCCGCCGAGCTCTTTGATGAACCTCTGGGGTATCGTGCCGGCCTTAGGGCACAGGGGATCCAACGAGACTCTGTCGCTATCCTCTTCGTAGACCAACGGGTATAGGCGGCACCCCTCAGGCCTATCGGGGTATATCGTGCAGGAGTTCGTGGCGGGGTCGAGGAACACGCAGTGCCCGTCGACGTTCTTGAGCCTCGGTATGCGGCCGCGCCTGTCGACGAAGTGCTCTTCGGCGAAGCCCAGCTTCTTGATCCTCTCTACGTCCCTTTTGGTCAGCGGCATCCTCGTGTCGTAGCAGCACTTGCCGCAGAACCTCCCGTCGAGCCTGCAATCGATGTACAAGGTCGGGTGCAAGGGCAACCCTCACCTCGAGCCCTCTGACAGAGTGTGGGGTAAGGGATAAATTAAGCTAAGACCCTCATCAAAGCGAGGGGGAGTGGGCTTCGCAGTAGAGGTCGGGCGAGTCGCGAAGATGATTTTAGAGTCCAAGAAGGCGGTTGCGCTGACGGGAGCTGGCATATCGACCGAGAGCGGCATACCGGACTTCAGGGGCCCTCAAGGCCTTTGGAAGCAAGTGGACCCCAAGACAAGCACGATCCAGTTCTTCAGGCAGTTCCCGGAAGTCTTCTGGCGCTTCATAGTCGAAAGGCTGGAGGTCGTCGTGAGGGCCGAGCCCAACAGGGCCCACTACGCCCTCGCCGAGCTGGAGAGGATGGGCAAGCTCAGCGCCGTGATAACCCAGAACGTCGACGGCCTGCACTTCAAGGCCGGCTCCAGGAACGTCATAGAGCTCCACGGGAACATGAGGGAGGCCGTGTGCTTGAGCTGTGGCCGCGTCCTCTCCATGGAGGAGGCGATGAGCAAGGCCAAGAGGGGCCACTTGCCTCCTAAGTGCGAGTGCGGTGGCGTGCTCAAGCCGAACGTGGTGCTCTTCAACGAGCCCCTGCCTGAGGAGGCCTACAGGAGGGCCCTCTTGGAGAGCAAGACTTGCGATCTGATGCTGATCGTGGGCACGTCTCTGCGCGTGTACCCGGCGGCGTACCTGCCAGTCGTCGCTAAGCAGAGAGGGGCCAGGCTCGCCATAATAAACATGGAGCCCACGCCTTTGGACGGCGTCGCCGACGTGGTGATTCAAGCCAAAGCCGGAGAGGCCCTGCCAGCAATAGCCGACCTCGTGAGAGAGCGCCTCAGCCAAAGGTGACGACTCCGCTCAGCACGAGTACGAGGCCCTCGACCGCTCAACGCCCAACGAATCGAGAAAGTTAACTTGGGGATCGGCGAAATCAACTAATCAGGCCCCTCGAAGGCGTCGATGATGAACACCGGCTTTATCGATTGATGAGAGGAGCCGAGCGCTTCTGAGACGGCGAGGGCGCTACTCGCCCGACGATAGGTTTAAGTAGTCGGGCGTTGCCCTCCCCTGAGAAGGGTAATGGACAATTTAGGAGAAGACCTCGTGGAGGTTAAGGTCACTGGAGTGGCCATGACGGCGACGCCCCAAGGACCGTTGCCCGTAGCCTTTCTCGAAGACCCTCAGGAGAGGATCTTGCTCTTAGTTATGGACGGGATGCAAGCGCTTAGCATCAGGTACATGTTAGACGGAGAGCCCGTGCACACGACGCACGGCTTCATGCTCGACGTCTTGAACCAACTGAACGTGAGAGTCAAGAGAGCGGTCATTTACGGCATGAGCGGATCGAGGTTCTTGACTAAGATAGCTCTAGAGACAGGCGGGGAGCTCAAGGAAGTCGATGGCAGGACTGGGGATATAATAGCCTTAGCGTTCATAGCCAACGCGCCCATACTGGTCTCGAGCGAGGTATTGAATGAAGTGGCAATAAGCAAGGAGGAGCTCTACAGGCCCGTCGAAGAGGAGCAAGAGCCTCGAGAAGAGGGCGGGGCCTAACAACCCCACCTTTTTGTTGTACAAGGACTCGCCGCGTTTAGCGACACGACCCCCTGCTCAGGGGCTCGGGGCCGGCCGTTCTGGGCCCTAGCGCGACCACCTTCTCTCTTATCTTGTTCGCGACCACCTCTAGCTCGTCGTAGTCGCTCGGCTTTGCCGGCCAGTAGACCTCGATTCTGTCGCCGATCCACCTAGGTATTACGTGCACGTGCACGTGGAATACGTGTTGCCAAGCGGCCCTCTCGTTGTTCTGGAGTATATTGACACCCTCGGCCCCCACGGCCTCCTTGACTGCCTTGGCCATTAAGCACGCCACGCCGAAGACGTGGGCAGCCTCGTCGAAGGGCATCTCGAACACGGTGTCGTAGTGCCTCTTGGGTATGACCAGCAAGTGCCCCTTGTTCACGGGGGCTATGTCCATTATCGCTATGCATACGCCGTCCTCGTAGACCCTCACGGCCCTCTCGTTGCCTGCCACTATCTCGCAAAACACGCACTTCCTGTCCGCTCTAGTCAACTTCGAGCCCTCCATTCTCGTCGTCGACCTACGCGAGCTCGCCAAAGGAGCTCTTATCGAGGTTCTCTCGTTCTCGCTATGAGCTTTGCGGTCCCACCTCAAGCTGGGACGGGGCCTTGACGAGGGCTTAGGCGGAAAGGGTTTAACGTAGCGACCCGGCATCCTACTCCTCGGACCGCTATGCGCTTTAAGGAGCTCATAACCGAGGCGTTGAGGTCCGCCAGAGCTCGCTTCTTGGAGCTTAGGGGCTCTGAGGAGGCCCGTAGGGAGGTGGGCGTAGGCGCAGGCGGCGACGTCACGAGGGTCATAGACTTGGAGGTCGAGAGGGCTATAGTCGAGTCGCTGGTTGGGAGCCTGAGGGACTTCGTCCTCGTGAGCGAGGAGAGCGGGCTCGAAACCTACGGAGAGGGCGGGCACGTGATCGTCGTGGACCCCTTGGACGGGAGCACCAACGTCTTGAGGGGCTATCCCGCTTGTAGCTCGGCGATAGCGATAGCCGAGGGGCCCTCTCTAAGCGACTTAGTCGCCGCTGGCGTAGTAAACCTCATAACCGGAGACCTTTACTACGCCGAGAAAGGCCTTGGGGCCTACCTGAACGGCGAGAGGACAAGGCCTCGTGGCACGAACAAGATCGAAGACGCGTTCATGGCCTTCGAGCTGAACATAAGGGGGCAGATAAGCGGCTACGTGTCGAGGGTGGCGGAGCTCATAGAGAAGGCGAGGCACGTGAGGCTCATAGGCTCTGACGCCCTCGAGATATGCTTCGTGGCCTCGGGGGCCTCAGACGCCTTCGTGGACCTGAGGGGCTTTTTGAGGGCACCCGACTTCGCGGCCTCGGTCTTAATCCTCAAGGAGGCTGGAGGAGTAGTAACCGACGCCGATGGCGAGGAGCTGAACTGCAAGCTAGATCCCAAGGCCAGGTCGACGATAATAGCCGCGTGCACCCCTGAGCTCCACGAGGACATATTGAGAAGGCTGAGACGCACTCGATGAGTTGTGCAAGTGCCCTAGAAGAGCTTTCATCGTGACCGCTAAATGTTTTTACGCTTGAGCCCAGCTCTATTATACGAGAACTCGTTGGCTAGGGAGAGGTGTGAAGATTGCTCCTACCGACGCAGATAGTGGCTCTAGCCTTCTTGGTCCTAGTGATAGCAATAATCCTAGCGTCGTCGATAAAGGTGGTGTACGAGTACGAGAGGGCGGTGATATTCAGGCTTGGGAGGCTCGTGGGCGTCAAGGGCCCGGGGCTGTTCTTCAGGATACCGGTCGTGGACAGGTTCGTAAAGGTAGACCTACGAGTCGTTACGGCGGACGTCCCGAAGCAGAGGATAGTCACGAAAGACAACGTCTCCGTAGACGTCGACGCAGTCATATACTACAGGGTCATGGATCCCATGAAGGCCGTTACGGCTGTGGAGAACTACGTCTACGCAACGAGCCTACTCGGGCAGACAGTTCTCAGGGACGTCCTCGGGCAGTCGGAGCTCGACGAGTTGCTGAGCAAGAGGGAGGAGCTGAACAAGAGGCTAACGCAGACGCTCGACGTCCTCACCGACCCATGGGGCATAAAGGTCACGGCCGTCTCGATAAAGGACGTGAGCTTGCCAGAGAGCATGTTGAGGGCCATGGCCAAGCAGGCCGAGGCCGAGAGGGAGAGGAGGTCTAGGATAATAGTCGCCGAGGGCGAGTACCAGGCATCCAAGATCATGGCCGAGGCGGCTAAGGCCTATCAAGAGCAACCCGTAGCGCTCAGGCTCAGGGAGCTCCAGACCCTCATCGATATAGCCAGAGAGAGGAACCTGATAATAATAGCCCCTCAGGCCTTTGGCGAGCTTGGCACGATAATGGGCTTGGCGTCGAGGATCTCGGGCAAGGAGACTGGCAAGGAGAGAGGGTGAACCGCCACGGAGCATCGAGAGGCGGAAGCCCTCTTTTTTATCTTCGCGTTGGTGGCCCTCGCCCCGATGATTTGGACCCAGGCCCTCTGCGCGGCTGGCCCCTCAAACCCCTCGGTCTTCGTGCTGAGGATTGAGGGGACCATAACCCCCGCCACCGCGACGTACGTCGAGGAGGGCTTGAGGCAAGCCTCTTACGCGAGGGCCTCTGCCGTGGTCTTGATGTTGAACACCCCAGGGGGCCTATTGGACTCGACGATAAGGATATTGGACTTGATAGAGGAGTCGGACGTCCCCGTAATAGCCTACGTCTACCCGCCTGGAAGTGCTAGGGCTTGGTCCGCCGGCACTTACATATTAGTGGGCTCGCACGTGGCCGCCATGGCAAGCCACACCATCATAGGCTCTTGCCAGCCAGTCGACTTCACGGGCCAGCCCATAAACGACACGAAGCGCATAAACGCCCTCCTGAAGCTCATGGAGACTAAGGCCGAGGAGCGAGGAAGGAACGTCACGGTCGCCAAGAAGTTCATAACCGAGAACTTGAACTTGAAGGCCGACGAGGCGTACGAGCTCGGGATAACTGACGTGCCGCCCGTGGACGGGCTGAGAGAGCTTTTGAACCTCGTGAACGGCATGGAGGTCAAGACGAGGGCTGGGCCGGTGAGGCTGGAGACCTCGGGGGCATCGATCGTGGAGTACAGCCCCTCTCTGAGGGTCGCTATCTTGACGGTAATATCCGAACCACAAATAGCCTACATACTTATGACCGTGGGCCTCTTCGCTTTGATATTCGGCTTGGCGTCTGGGGTCTACCCATCTGCAGTGGTGGGCGCGATAATGACCATATTGGGCATCATGGGGTTGGGGACCACGCCGCTGAGCTTCGGGTCGCTGTTGCTCATAGCCCTCGGCCTCATACTGTTGCTCGTGGAGGCCCTGACGCCTGGTTTCGGCCTTTTCGGCACCTCGGGCATTATATCCATAGCACTGGGCGCGGTTTTGATGATAGCTTTTGAGCCCACGAGGTGGGTCGTGAGCTCGGAGTGGGTCACGGCCTTCGTTTGGATGGTGATCGCCATCACCGCACCCATAGCGGCCTTCGCGGCCTTCATGGCCTACAAGGTCATTGAGATCAGGAAGAGGAGGCCAGTCTTGGGGATCGTCGTGGGCGAGGTAGCCGAGGCCGTGGACGACATCGATGAGGGAGGCGAGGGCTTCGTGATATTCCGCGGAGAGCTGTGGATGGCTAGGGCCTCGAAGAGGGTCGCTAAGGGGTCTAAGGTGAGGATA
This sequence comes from Candidatus Nezhaarchaeales archaeon, assembly GCA_036786905.1. GTDB lineage: Archaea > Thermoproteota > Methanomethylicia > Nezhaarchaeales > WYZ-LMO8 > WYZ-LMO8. The sequence goes on from DAIQQE010000006.1 coordinate 26,876, forward strand.
GTCGCCAAGGAGGGCCCGAGGCTTATCGTGGAGCCTCTCGAGTGAAGACGGCCGCGATTGCCTGGACCTCAGCCATCGGCTACCAATTAGATCCCCGCTTTTCGACCTCTCTCTGAACCACCTCCAGGACCCTCCTCAGCGGAATGTCCAGCTCCCTCGATATTCTCTTAACGTCCTCGTACTCGGGCTTGACCCTAAGGACCCTGCCGTCTAAGGTCCTCGACACCTTGACCGTGACCTCAAACCTCCTTCCGCAGACCTCTACCTCGACCCTCTTCTCGAAGCGCTCCACTGCAAGTCTTGAGGCCTCCAGGGCCCTGACTCCTAGGGTTCCGAGCTCTTCGATCAAGGCCTTGGCGAGCTCCGAGCTCTCCTCGGGCTTGGACAGGACCCTCACGACGTGCACCGGCCTGTTCTTCTTCCCCACGCCGGTCAGGACGACGACTTCTAAAGCTCCTAGCTCGAGGAGCTTCTCGACGGCGTTGCCCAGCACTTCTCCGGTGACGTCGTCGACCGTCGTCTCTAGGACCTCGACCCTCTCCGCGGCAACGGCGTTCAGGCCCTCTCCCAAGACCGCTCTGAGCACGTTCGGGACGAGCTCCAAGTCCTTGGACCCGGCCCCGTAGCCAACGCCCTCGACCCTCATTGGGGGGTAGAAATCGACGACCCTCTCGGCCAAGTTGGCGAGGAGCGCGGCCCCCGTCGGCGTCGTGAGCTCATGCTCAATCGCTAGGTTCGAGTAGGCTAGGCCGTGCCTGCGCAGGATCTCCAACGTCATCGGCGCGGGGACCGGCAAAAGCCCATGGGCCGTCATCACGACTCCATAGCCGAGGGCTGGCGGAGTGGTGTAGATCTCCGAGCTCAAGAGCCCCGACTTGTCGAGCAACACGGCCGTCCCGACGACGTCGAATATGGTGTCCGCGGACGCCACTTCGAGTAGCTCGTGCCCAACGCCGTGGACCCTTGCCTCGGCCTCGCAGATCTCGTTCACGACCCTCTCAACGAACCCCTTGGCCCTCTCTGACAGGTCCAGCCCCTCCAAGACCCTGTCGACGTTGTGCTTGAATGCCTCGGGAGTCACGCCCCTGTCGGCCCCCCTCACCTCGAGCTCGACCCTCTTGGCCCTGATCCCCCTCCTATCTACGTCGTACACCTTTAGCTCGAGGCCCTCGCAGTGCTCGACCCTCTCCTCTATCGCCGAGGCCACCTCGTGTAGGCGATCAACGTCGCCCGTGAGGTCCACGAGGGCCCCCAAGAGCATGTCGCCTGAAATGCCAGCCAACCTCGGGTCTAGGACTAGGATCTTCACTTGCCCGACGACCTCCTGAACTTGGCCGCCCTATTGGCTATGAGGGCCGCTGCAACTGCAGCGCCGACGCTGTTGTCTATGTTGACGACCACCAAGCCGGGCGAGCAAGACTGGAGCATCGATAGCAACGCCGCGACCCCCTTCCCGCCCAAGCCGTAGCCCAATGAGGTCGGGAGGCCTACGACTGGCACGTCTAGGATCGAGGCCAAGACCGAGGGGAGGGCCCCCTCCATCCCGGCTATCGCCACGACCACGTCTACGTCGACCTCCAAGAGCCTCTTGGCGGCGTCGAGGGTCCTGTGGAGGCCAGCTATCCCCACGTCGTGTATCGTGACCGCGTCGCAGCCGAGCTCCTCGACCAAGAGCCTCACCTCGTCGGCTATCGGCAAGTCGGCCGTGCCGGCGGCGACTACCCCGACCCTCCCGCCGTGCTTGGCCGCCCTGTAGTCCCTCCTCTTGACCACGGCCACTCTGCGTGATGCGCTCAGCACGACGTCGTAGTCTCTCTCGAACTTCTTCACGACCTCGAGCTGGTCTTCTCTCAGCCTAGAGGCTATGGCCCTACCCCTGGCCTCCAGGAGGCCCCTTATGGCGAGCTCCAACTGATCTGCGCTCTTGTACTCGCTCAATATTATCTCCGGGACGCTCCTCCGGATCTCCCTCCCGACGTCCAACTTGATGATGCCGGCCATATCCTCTATCGCCAGGATCTTCAGCCTTTGCTCGGCCTCCTCGACGCTCAGAGAGCCGTCGGCGACCCTCTTCAAGAGCTCCCTCAGGGCCATTCTCGTTCCTCAGAGAAGAGGGTGCTATGGGGCTTGAAAAGCTTGTTCGTCCAACCGGCCCTCGACATCCCAACGCCTGCTTAAGCAGTCGTTCGAAGGGCACGCCTCGCGACCACAAGCTTATTACCTTGAACCCAGTCTAGCTCTGGGGGCCGACGATGCGCTTCTTCAGGGACAGGGACTACGTCGAGACAGTCGAGGGGCTCTTCTTCACCGTCGTCGGGAACGTCCACCCGCCCAGCCGCGTGATAGCCTATCTGAAGTACGTCCCGAGCCCTGATGGCAAGTGGGGTAGGGAGAGGAGGTTCAAGAGGGCCCTCCCCTACTACACGGTGCCAATGCTCTTGGACACTATGGGCTACTTGAGGCAGAGCTATCCCCACTACGTTGCCTTCTTCGAGGAGCTCGGGGTAGAGATGTCGGCTGTGCCCTTGAGCATGGTTTCGAGGCACTACCGCCCCGAGGAGAGGTTGCGGGAGATGATCGAGGGCCCTAGGGACGAGCTGGAGAGCGAGGCGGTCGAACTGGCGGAGGTAATAGCCGGTGAGGCTGGCATATCCGTCAACGACCTAGGGGTGACGGGCTCGATCCTCATAAAGATACACCAGCCCTTCTCCGACATAGACCTAGTCGTCTACGGGAGGGAGAGCGCCCTGAGGGCTAGGGAGGCCCTGCGCAAGCTCTACAAGGAGCCGAGGAGGGGCGTTCAGGGCTTGCCGAGGGAGAGGTTCGAAGACCTCTTGGAGAGGAGGCAGAGGCTCTTCTACCTATCGAGGAGCGAGGCAGAGGCCATAAGCGCTAGGAAGTGGAACAGGGGGCTCTTCAAGGGCAGGGAGTTCTCGATACACCCAGTTAAGAAGGAGGACGAGGTGAGAGAGTACTTCGGAGAGTTCAGCTACAAGCCCTTGGGCTTGGCAACGATAAGAGGGGTCGTGGCCGACGCCTCCGAGTCCCTCTTCATGCCGTCGAAGTGGCTCGTGGAGGACGTCAAGTTCGTTAGCGGGGTGGCCGTCGAGGGCTTGAGGGAGGTCTGCAGCTACGAGGGGCTCTACATGGGGGTCGTGGACTCCGGGGAGAGGTTCGAGGCCCAAGGCAAGGTCGAGGCCGTCTACCGGAGAGGCGAGCTGGACCACTATAGGCTATTGATAGGATCGCCCGAGGCGCGCGGCCACGACTACGTCAAGCCGCTCCTCTAGTCTCGTCGTAGTCCGTCGGGGATCGAGTAGAGCTTGGGCCGCTTTCGTCGAGCCGTCAAGGAGCTCAAAGGCCGTCGCGATAGGAGGGGCTGAGAGCGGCGAGCGCTACGTAGGCCTGCTGGAGGCCTCTACCACTCCTCCAACTTAGCCGCCTCCTCGCCCCTCCTTGAGGCCGAGCATACTTCATCTCCAGCCCCTCGAACTAAGCCTAGGTTACTGGCGGCCAACAACCCACTCAGCCCCTCTCTTGGAAGGGCGCTCAGCCTTGCCAGGTCCGCTCATCGAGTCGCGACCTCAGACTGCAGTCATCGCGCCTCGTGTAGGTGGGGCCGTTGGGGTAATAAGCGTTAACCGGGCCGCGAAGAAGCCCTCAGCTCGGCTCGAAGCGTGGCAGCCCTCAGGCCCGACCATGGGCCGTGGTGAGGGGCGCTCGTTTTGGCGTTCGGCCATCATAGCCTCGCTAGCTCACCATGGCGAGCTCCACTCATCGCGCCGACGCTCTTCTCTCGAGTAAACCCTGAATATAATTTTATTAGATTGGGAAATGAGGTCGGTTAGGCCGCTATCTCGAACGCAGCGTTAGTGAGCTGTCCGGCCCTACTCCTCTACCACGTTGCCGTAGACGACGTCTACCCCCAACTCCTTGGCCCTCTCCAAGGCGCTCCTATCCACATCCACGGCCACGACGATGAGCTTGTCCGCCCGCCTGCCGAGGATCCTCTCGACGATCTGGGCCTTTTCGTAGAACCACTCGACATCCTCGTGGTCTACGTAGGACTTCACCTCAATCAAGTACATTGCCTCGTCGTGGAGGTAGACGTCAACCTCTATCCTCGCACCCCTCCTGTAGAACCTCCCGTCCACGTCCCTGTACACGAACCTCTCGACCCTCTCGGCCTCCACGCCCCTCTCGGCGAGGAACCTATCGTACAGCTTGAGGATCGTCTTTTCGAGGTCCCTGCCCAGCCTCCTGCCCAAGGAGCCCACGCCGACCTTGAGCTCGCCGACGATCTTCGTCAACTCCTCCAGCCTCTTGCCGTGCTCCTCTAACCTCTGGCCCTGCACTTCTAGGATCTTCGTCAACTCCTCCAGCCTCTTGCCGTGCTCCTCCAGCCTCCTGTTTGCCTCCTCGAATCGCCTGTTGAAGTCCTCTCTCAGTCTCCTCAGCTCGTCCAAAACTGCCGAGATGCCTAGGGCCCCCGCGACGGCGTACCTGAATTCGACGTCGCTCTCTATGGTCTTCAAGAGCCTCAGCTTCTCCTCCTCCGATAGGAGCGTTGACGAGGCCATGGCCTTCTCAGCCTTCTAACACTTACGCGCTCGCAGAGCCTAAAATACTTAGAGTTGCGACTCGACTCCGCTTAAGCGCTGACTTACAGTCTCAGGGCCCCTAGATGCTCCTTGAGAGCTCTAGAGCAAGGCCTCGGGGTTGTGATGGTAATTAGGGCACGATCATGGGGCGCTCATGGGGGCGGAAGGAGCTCACCTATCACGGCTCGGCCATCTCAATCATCGCGCCCCGCGGCCGAGCCAAGTCACTGTTTAATCTGTCAGCAGCGAACTTATAACTTTAAGTAGGCCATTGAGCCCAGAGGGCCTCATACTTCCTTCAGGCCCTCTATGAGCCTTCTCACTTGTGCTCCCTTGTCCTTGTCCTTGAGCTTGGCCCTCAGAAACGTCCCCGAGACCCTCATCCACTCCCTCTCGCTCTTAATGGAAGGGCACTCCACGAACCCCCTCAGAACCTCTGCCTTCCGCCCCTCAAACCCCCTCAAGTCGATGGCTCGAGTGGCGAAGGCGAATGCCCTGAACTTGACCCCTCCGCTATCGATGAGGGGGTACCTTTGGAGCGAGTAATCCCTTGTTAGGTAGACCTCTCCGGCCCTCGTGTCGAGGACGGCGACGGCGCCGCCGGGCAATGCCATCACGGCGACCCCGTTGTTGTAGGCCCACTCCTCCACCTCCGTCGAGTTGACGAATTCCACGGCCAAATCGTAGCTTCCTTTAACCGCGGTGCTGAGGGCGGCCAAGATGATTGAGATCAAAGAGGACAGCATGACAAGGGCCATGATCTCGCCGTCGCTGACTACTGACGCGAGGATCAAGAGCACCAGCGAGGCCACTAAACTGACGACGGACCAAGACCTCTTCTCCCGCTTGTAGTTGGGCTCGACCCTCGGGCGGGGCTGCTTGAGCTTGGCCAAAACCGAGCGCCTTGAGGTGCTCGACGCTCGCTCGGGGCCACGCCCTTGACGCCTCACGCTCCACGACCCTCTTCGAGTTAAAGTCCTCGCACGCAGCGCTGATCTGACGATTGACCGCGGTCGTTTCGAGCCCAGCTGAGAGTGCCCGTGGGCCCAGCAGAGGGCGCGGTCGCAGTCGAGCTCGCGACCCTCTCGATGCTCGTCCCAAGCGCTGCATAGAGCAGTATCAGCGCTACGAAGCCCATCACCGAAGACGCTATCGATATGAAGGTCCCTATATTCGGCACGAGCCCCGCGAAGCTGAGGACTAGGGACGCTATCAACAAGATGGCGGCGGCCAAGTAGAGCGACACCCTCTCGAGCTTATAGAGCTTGTAGACCAGCGCTATGGATCCTGTCAACCCGATGAGCACTAGCGCGGCGCCCACAAGCACTCCCACCCCGACCCCCACGACCGCCAACAACACCGCGGGGCTCTGGATGAGCGCGAGGTAGACTACGCACCCGAGGCCTGCGAAGAGCGCTATGACGAACACTAGGACCCCCCAAAAGTACCCTATCCAGATGAGCGTCGAGGCTGTTCTGAACTCGGGGCTCGCCCTCCCCAGCTTCCTAGCGCCCGGCACGAACAGGGCCCAGAGGCCGACTAAGGCGAGGGCCCCCGCGGCCAACGTCAGGGCTAGGACGACTCCTAGAGCGACGACGTAGTGCGCTTGAGCCAAGAGCTCCTCCGGAGCCCTCCTCGGGACCTCGATCGCTCTTGGAGGTCCGACACCCCACTGTGGCACTGTGTGCGGTGGGATCAGCCACGCGATCAACGACCAGAGCGCTATGCCGAGGGCCAAGGTGCCCACTACGTCGGCAATGATCATTAAGAGAACCCCCTTGCGCAGTGATTTCAAGCCCTCGAGGAAGAGCCTCTTGGAGTCGGGGTCTTGGATCCAGCTCAACTCAGACGCCTGTTCAAGCCGGTGGCTGCGAATTCGAATAAGCTTTGCTAGGGCCCAAGCCGTTCGAGATCCGCTGGGCCACGCGTCCCTTCTCTAGGCTTTACGAGGGCACCCCCTCAAGTGGAGCCCGCGGAGGACGACCTCAGAGGCTACCTCACTGGATTTGCAACTAGAGCCCTAACGAGCGCCCAGGGCCCCTCGCACCAAGAAAAACGCTTTTAAAAGGCCCTAATCGCCTACTGTTTAAGAGGGCTGATAACCGTGTTCCTCTTCCTACTCGACCCGGCGATGTTCTTCTCGATACTCGTAGCCTACGTGCTCGGCATGTTGGTGATGGTGGTCGCAGCCCAGGTCATAGCTCCCAAGCTAGCCGGGAAGGTCTCGGGGAAGCTGTCCTTGAGGGCCTCCATGGCGTTGCTCGGGCTCGTGATAGTCGTGGGAGGCCTCGCTGGAATACTAGTGCTTCTATCGATATTGGGCTTGTTCACGAACCCCTATGCCGTGAGCGGGCTGGCCCTCCACATACTGATCGTGGTCCTGCTGATGAACGTCGTGATCTACTTGATCTCCCCTTGGATCATCAACGCGAGCTACGGGGCCAGACACGACCCCGAGCTACAGCGCATGGTGGACGAGGTCGCTAGAAGGTCTGGAGTCAAGCCCCCTAAGGCGGTGGTGGTCGACGGCCCTCCCAACGCCTTCGCCTACGGGAACTTCCTCGCTGGGAGGTGGGTCGCCGTCTCCTCTGAGCTTCTTAGGATGGCCAGAGAGGACGAGCTCGAGGCGGTGATAGGACACGAGATCGGGCACCACAGGCACGCCGACAACGCCGTGATGCTGTTCATGGGCTTGGTACCGAGCTTCCTCTACTACTTGGGCCTCTTGTTGATACGCACCTCATTTTACTACTCGGCGATGTCGAGCGAGAACAGGAGAGGGGGCGGAGGGGTCTTCTTCCTGATCGCGGGAGCGGCGGCGATAGTCTTCAGCTTCGTGATCCAGATACTGGTGCTGGCCTTCAGCAGGCTGAGGGAGTACTACGCAGACGCCCACGGCGCCTCGGTGACCAGCCCCACGTCGATGCAGAGGGCGTTGGCCAGGCTCCACGTCTACTACAGGTACAACAGGTCGGCCGCACACGAGATCGCTCAGAGCAAGCTCAAGGCGCTGTTCATCTACGCGTTCACGAACGCGGTCGCCGACCCGCTTTACCCGTTCTACGGGCGCACGCCTAGGCCGAGAGAGGTCAGGGACGTGGACATAGACGAGGTAGTGGAGAGGCTCAAGAAGGTGGAGGCCAGCGAGCCCGGGGAGTTCCTGAGCTCCCACCCGCCGATCCCCAAGAGGATAAGGTTCTTGGAGGGCCTCAAGGTCTTGAGGGAAAGGTACTGAAGGCCAGCGCGCTACACACCATCATTACTCAGTTCGCGTGCAGAAGATAGGCGGCATCACAGGGTAAGCTACGCTTGCGTCTCTCCCGACGTAGCCGTAGGCCTTGCTCAGCGCCTCGCTTAGGCTCCTGGCGTGCTCGAACCCCAGCCTCTTGGGGACGTCAGGGTTCGAGGGGGCGACGTTTATCACCGCCGAGGCCCGCTCTAGGGCAGGTCTAATGGCGTACCAGACGAAGAAGGGGTGCGCCCCGTGATACGCGTGCCCGTACCTGTACTGCCTGAGGTAGCGCTCGTCCTTCGCAAACCTCCTCTCGTACCTCTCGCGTAGCTCCCACGGGTCGCGCGTCTCCCTCAGGACCTCGTAGAACTCCACGTAGGACGGGTGGTGCCCCTCGTGGAAGACCTCGTCCATGGGGCTGAAGAAGACTATCACCCCGCCCTCCTCGAGGAGGGGCCCTCCGACGCTGAGGAGCCCGTAACCGTAGCCCAGGGCCAGGTTGGCGGAGAGGATGGGGTTCTGTACGGAGAAGGCGGCGTAGGGGCTCATGTTCGGGACGCCGATCACTATGACGTCGAACCGCTCCCTCACCCTGACTTCGAGCTGCCTCCTGAGGGTCCTTAATGTCTCCGCGTGGACGTCCTCAACCCTCCCCGCCTTAACGTAGGCCATCCTGTAAGCAGCCCTGACCCTGCTCCGGAGCGCGTCCCTCACTCTCTTCGGTAGGACCGAGAACGCTTTTAGTGCGAGCGGTGCGCGCAATCCCTCCTCGCCCACCAGCGAGAGGCTTGGCTGAAGGCTGTTCGTTACCACCGTTTCGACTTGGAAGACCCTGACGCTCCTCCTCGCGACCTCGCCCATCCTCCACAATATCTTGTGCATCTCGGAGTTTTCGGGGTCCATTATGTTCCTCCCGAACACGTCTGGGTTGTGGTGGCTGCTTATGGACTCGTACGACCCGAGCCCGACCATGAGCGACTTCCAGCCCCCGTTCATCGGGGTGAAGGTAACGTTGACGTAGACCAGCAAGTCGCTCTCGGCGGCCTCTCTGTTCACGACCACTGGCATGCCGTTGACCGACCCGAGCTCCTTGAGGTTCTCCTCGTCCTCGGCGTCGTGGCAAGTGGCGAGCTCAGCGTAGCCCCCTATTATCGCCGCCAGCTCCCCCCTCGTCCACTTCCTGTGAGCTCCATTGGCGCACACGAGCTTGGCCCTGACCCCCTCCCTCTCCGCCATCCTCAGGACCTCGCCCACGACTATCCTCCTCGGGTCCTCCTTTGGGAGGGGCACGGGGAGGACTGGGTCGTCGAAGGCGACCGTCACCGTCTTGCACTCCTTCAGCAGCTCGCTGAGGGGCTGCTCGTTCAGCGGGTTTTCGAGCGCCTCGCGCACCGCCGCGACCGGGTCCTCGACGGGCGGCAGAGGGGGAGGAGCCGTCAAAACCGTGGTGCTCTCCGGGAAGTCTTCGAGCAGGACGCGATCGCCGTGGAGCACCGGCAGCCTCATTCTCCTCCCCATAACTAGAACCCTTCGCCGCTACTTCTGCTTACCCCGCGACCACTACGGGATGGAATCGTGGAGCGGATGCGTGGTCGAATTGACGAGTGGGCATTGGGATGACATCTTCTACACGCTCGACGAGGACTTCGAGGGGCGGGGCTTGGCGGTCGCGGACCCCCTCTCAGGGCCCCTCGAGCAGTGCTACGAGTGCGCAAGGACGTCTTGAAGGAGGGGTGGCGCAACGCCCTGCGACGCGTTACCCGAGCTCGAAGCCGGGCTACGAATCAGCGCAGGGCTCGCTTGAGGCGAGGGCTCAAGGGCCTCGAGGAGGCCTTGGGAGGGCCTTCCTCAGCGATGGGCATCTGAAGGAGCGTCGCCCTCACTCGAGGCCCTCTTGGGGTACCTGACCTCGACCCAGCCGAAGCCGGCCGTCCTGTTGCCCCCGACCCCGCTTACCTCCGCCAGCCCGAGGAGCTGAGAGGTCACCCTGGCCATGCGCTCGTCGTAGGTGTCCTCGGCCAGGGAGTAGTAGGCGATTCCCGTGAAGCCGATCGCGAAGACCCCCTTGACCGGGTGCTCGTAGTAGCGGTGGGTCTCGAGGCCCTTCAGCCTGGAGATGAGGATTGGGCGCTGCTGGAGCCAGTCCAAGTAGTCCTCCTCGATCTCTGGCTTCAAGTAGGCGTTCCACAAGTTGTAGAGGTTGGTGAAGAGGTGGAGCGGGTCCGGCAAAGGCAGAACCCTGACTCGCTCGACCCCGCCCTTCCTGACGGACCTCGGGACGTGAGCCCTGAAGAACGTGGGGGTCAAGAACCTCATCGCGAACCTCCTCTCCGGCCCGCGGCCCCGGAGGTCTTCGGAGCTCACTTGCCTGACAGCCAGCGAGAGCACCTTGACCTTCGAGCGCCCCAGCTCAACCGACTCCCCCTGCCTCATCAGCGCCTTGCAGAGTAGCCCCGCCAGCTGTTGGTCTAGCGAGGTCACCTGAACGCTGAAGGGGGTGTTGGCGGGCACCACCTCGCTGAATATCCTGACCCTCCCCCGGACGAGGGAGTGAGGGGGCCTCACGGAGAAGGGCGCCGGCGACCCCTTCTCGGAGTGGAGGCGCTCGGCGTACTTCGGGTCGACAGACCTCAGTGCCGAGTAGACCAAGCCCCTCACGAGGTAGCCCGTGTAGCTCTTCTCCTGAGCCCTCACCTCTTGCTGGGCCACCAACTGGACGTCGA
>DAIQQE010000052.1:0-8421 GCA_036786905.1 Candidatus Nezhaarchaeales archaeon
CTTTCATAGGCTGTGCGGCGACGTATGTGGGCTTCAGCCTTCTGGGGAGGAGGGTCGAGGGGAGAAGGTTGAGGTCGCCGGGCAACTAGCGGGGCTCGGCACCACCTCTTTATTTGCCCTCTAGATCACTTTATTATCGGCAGATAGCGGTGTAGTCGTCGGGGGTCTCTCTTGCACATAGACGAGTACGGCTTCGGGAAGATAGTGATCGATGGCAAGAAGTACGGCAAGGACGTCGTAATAACCCCCAAGGGCGAGGTAAAGGATTGGTGGAGGGTGAGGGGGCACGAAGTGTGCGTCAAGGACCTAGGGCTCATAGAAGGCGAGGACTTCGAGGTCTTGATAATAGGGACGGGGTACTTTGGAGTTGTCAAGGTGTTGAGCGAGGTGGAGGAGTGGGCTAAAAAGAGAGGGGTCGAGCTAGTAGCGGTGCCCACGAAGGAGGCCTGCAGGATCTACAACGAGATGAGCGGTAAGAAGAAGGCCGTAGCAGCCCTGCACCTCACGTGCTAGGCCATTAACTGCACGGGCTTGAAGATGGGCCTTGCACTTAGCCCGAGGCTAGACAGCCATTTCGTGGAAGAGCTCTTCATATGTCAAGTCGGCAGAGCTTTAAACCTGATTAGAGTCTGTGTAAGTGGTGCCCCCGCTTGAGGGTTGCGGTCGCGTACTATAGTAGGACGGGCATCACAGAGGCTGTCGCGAGGTTCCTCTGCAACGCCTTGAGGGGTTGCGGGGTCGAGGTGGAGGGGTTCAGGATCAAGGCCTTGAGGGAGTACTCGCCCCCGCTACACCTCAATCTGAGGTTGGTCATCGACACGCTAGTCAAGAGAGGAACGAGCATATCGCTGGAGCCGACCAATTTCGACCCCTCGAAGTACGACTTAGTCGTGATAGCCTCGCCCATCTGGATCGGGACGTTGTCGTCGCCCGTGCAGCAGTTCCTGAGGGACCAAGCGACTAAGTTGAAGAGGTACGTCGTCTTGACCACGAGCGGTCTTAGGGCGAGCCGTGATGCCATTTCGAGGAAGGCCGAGAAGATCTCACAAGTAAAGCCCCTCTTGTGCTTTAACGTAACGCGATCCGAGGTAAAGGACGAGGACAAGCTGAGGAGATTGGTGCAAGAGATGGTCGATAAGATTAGAGAATTGTCTTGACCGCCGGCTTTCGGTGGGCTAGCGGCTCTGGGCCCCCGCCCCTCCGTACCTCCTCCTAGCCAGCTCCCTCATGGCGTCCTCGATCGACAGCCCCCTCAAAGCCAGCGCCAGCGTCAAGTGATACAGCAGATCAGCGGCCTCGGCCACGACCCTCTCGTCGCCCTCGAGGAGGCAGGAGTGCGCGAATTCGAAGAGCTCCTCGTGCACCTTCTTCAACACCGCCTGAAGGCCCTTCGACGCCAGCTTCCAAGTGTATGAGCCCTCGGGCCTCTCCCTCAGGCGCTGGGCTATCACCTCCTGTAGCTGAGAAAGTATCGACCCACCACCGCCCGAGTCCTCCTCTTTGAGGCCGTCCTCCATCTTGTTGTGGAAGCAAGAGGGCTTGCCCTTGTGACAAGCAACTCCGACCTGCTCGACCAAGAATAGCAAGGAGTCGTTATCGCAGTCCGTGTACACGGCCCTGACCTTCTGGTAGTGGCCGGACTCCTCGCCCTTCAGCCACAGCTTGCTCCTGCTCCTGCTCCAGTAGTGCATGAGCCCCGTCTCGGCGGTGCGGACCAAGGCCTCCTCGTTCATGAAGGCCAGCATTAGCACCCTGCCCGTGGCGACGTCGACTGTTACGGCCGGGACCAGCCCACCGAGCTTATCGAAGTTCAGCGCTTCGAGGAGGGCTCGAGGGCTAAAGCCTCGACTACTCATCCAGTCCACCAAGCTAAAAATTAGTGATTGGCTTTGCCTAGGCCTCTAGTAGCGTCTCAGTGCTCCTGACGCCATCCATCGAGTTTATCTTGAGCGACAGAAGCTTTATCTTATCCACGTCAGGCGCGTCCGCGAAGACCACGACGTCGAACCTGCCGTAGCACGGATAGACCTTTTTGACGTATTCCATGAACTTCAGCTTGCTAATCAGCTCGTCTTGCTTAGTCGGCACGGACTTGATCAATATCACGGCATTGACCATACGCTCACCTCCTCAATACTGGAGCTCCACGAGCGTCTCGGTGAACACGACGCCCGAGAGCCTGCTTATCTTCTGAACCACTTGGCCCAGCGTCTTGAAGTCCCCGACCTCTAAGTCAACGACGACGTCGTAGCGGCCGAACGTCGAGAAGGCGTTTTTCACCCCCTCAATCTGCCTGACCTTGGCCACCACGTCGTCTCCCCTACCCCTCTCCGCCCTTATTAAGACGCAGGCATTTACCATGAGGGTCACCTCAGAACTAGCCTCGTTCGCAAGCCTATTAACGCTTACTCCACGAGCTTCGAGCGCTCCCACCGCGAGACGTGTCCACCCGAGTTGGCCGAGCCTTGTCGAAGAGCTCCGACCTCCTTGGGGTTTGGCGATGCCGAGGGCCTTTCGCGCTCGATACGGAGGGGCGCGCATCCACATGCTCTGGGCTTCGAGGGACTGCCAGAGACTGCGACGCGACTTCAGGCCTTTGTTCGCTCCACCGTCCCGGTAGCAACACAAGCGATGTCGTTGATCTGGGGGTCCAGGGTGAGAAGGCCAACTACTAAGTCAAGGATTGACCGGAGGGGGATGAGCGAGGCCTCTAACGCCTCATCGCCCTCATTGGGCACGTAAGCAATGGGCCTCGCGATTTAATCTACTAGCGCGCCGTACACCACATCTATCCCTAGCTCCCTAGCCCTCGCAAGGGCCTCTTTCGTGGCGTTTAAGGCCACTATGATCCTCCTCGCGATCCTCTTACCTATCAACTCCGATGCCACCTTGCACTTCTCATTGAACCAATCGACGTCACCTTCCTCCAGCATGCTCTTGACCTCGATTAGGTAGGCTTCTTGGTCGTGAGCGTAAACGTCGATCTCTATCTTGGCGCCCCTTTCGAGGAACTTGCCCTCCAAGTCCCTGTACGTAAACTTCTCTATCTTGTCCACATCCCTTATTCCCAAGCCCGTCAACGCGTCCCTGTAGACGCTGAATATGGCCTTCTCTAAGTCCAAGCCCATCCTTCTACCGATGGAGCCCACAGAGACCTTGAGCTCGCCGACGGCCTTCGTAAGCTCCTCGATCCTCTTCGAGTGCTCTTGGAGCACCTTGGAGTGCTCCTCGATCCTCTTCGTAAGCTCCTCGATCCTCTTCGAGTGCTCCTCGAGCCGCCTAGAGTGCTCCTCGATCCTCTTCGAGTGCTCCTCGATCCTGGCCTCGATGGAGTCCAGTCTCTTGAGGACCTCTAACAGCCCTATGGCGCCTGCCATCGCGTACCTGAACTCCGAGTCCTCCTCGAGAGTCTTGAGGACCCTCAGCCTCTCCTCTTTGCTCAGCAGCTCGACCAATTGGCGCACCTAAAGAGATAGCTGCCGAGCAACTAATAAGGTATCGTGGCAAGACGCAGCGTGGCAACGCCTTGCATCAAGGAATAGGCAAGGCTCTTGAGGGTTTCGATCAAGGCGATGGCCTAAGCCCTAGAAGGCACAACCTTTAAGTCCTCGACCGCTATTACTCGCTAATGGCTTTGATTGGGAACGACAGAAAAGGTCTAGCGCTGGCCGCGACCCTCTCGATCATTCTAGCCATTGCGCTCCTCTACTCTACGTTCGAGGTCCCGAAGGTGCTCGATGAGGCTCTCCAGCAGTACTTCCCCGAGGTCTTCTGGGACGTGAGGGCGAGAGAGGAGGTGCTCGCTACTCTAAGGCCCCTGGGCTATGCGGCCCTCGTCGCGACTATTGCCTCGATGGCCTTGGGCTTCGCCACCAAGAGAGGTCTCCTGTCCTTCACGGGCTCGCTTGCCCTCTACATCCCGACCTTCGGTTACTTCGCCTCTGCTATGTTCTTCTTGACAGGGCTGGGGGCCTTAAGGGCTCTGTGGCTACCGATGCTGGAGTTCTCGCCCGACTTATTGAAGCTGGGCTGCGCGGCCTACCTGCCCCTCGCGGTTCTGGGCCCTCTCGCCACCCTCGTGGGGATGGCCCTGACCTTCGTTGGGCTGCTCGTCTTCGCCTTAGGCGCGACGACGTGGCTCTACGGCAGGTTCAGGGGGCTCGAGCTCGTGGACTTCTGGGTTTACAGGTACAGCAGACACCCTCAGTACTTGGGCTTCATAATTTGGAGCTACGGGCTGCTGGTATTCGTCAGCTATAAGCAGTACGTGAGGGGCGCCTTCGCGACTCCGCCAGCCCTGCTGTGGCTCATATCTACCATGGTGGTGATAGGGGTGGCGTTGCTCGAGGAAGCGGAGATGTTGAAGAGGTACGGCGAGAGGTACGAGGAATACCGCAAGAGGGCTCCCTTCATGATCCCGATACCAAAGTGGCTGGCCAGAATCATCGCCGCTCCTCTCAGGACGACTGGCCTCAGGGGCCCGAAGGGAGTGGTCATAGTGCTAGCGCTTTACACCGCCATCCTCATGGCCGTGTCACACGCCCTCTCGCTCCTACTACGGTTGTGAGCGTCCTGCGTTGCGACCGTTAGTCAAGCATCGAGAGCGGTCAGAGCTAGCCCCTACCCTCATCATACTCGAGAGACGGTATACATGGGGTTCTAACCGTGAATGCCAGGAGACCCCTATTTTCCAGTGAATGCTTGCCCTGACGTGCTAGTTTCATGGTACCTCTTGGTGCGATGACTCGGCGCTGCGCGAGCGGCCCCTTACACCGAGGGCCTAAGGACTCGGTGATTCAGGGCTCATGGGTACTCCGCGTTCATCACTCGTCAGCAAGGCGCTTTAATTCATCGCCCGTCTATACTTCTGCCCTCGTAGAAATAACCCTTTTGATCCGCGCGCTTAGAAGCAGAAGTCGTACTGGAGGTGGAGCCTATCGCATGTGCGGGCTATCCTGCTCCTCGCGTCCTCAAGCCACGTCTTGCTCGAGAGCGCTCTGAGGAACTCGTCGACGGCCCTTCCGCTCAGGGCCTTCGCCACAGACTTGACGACGTCGCCCTTGGCGTTTAGCTTGTCGACTATCACGTAGCCGGCCCCGGCGTTGTGCGCGAGCTCCAATATCTCGTCGAGCTCCTCGTCCACGACCCCGGGTATCAAGGGGCCCAGGAACACGAAGGTCCTCAGGCCCTCTTGGGAGGCCTCCCTCAGGGCCTCCAGCCTCCTCAGCGGAGGGTCTGAGAAGGGCTCTAGCTCCCTGTAGGCCCTAATCGTCGTGACCGTGACCCCGACCTCGAACCTCTCCTTGTCCATCAAGTCCAAGTCCCTCTCGAACAGAGAGGACTTGGTCAAAATCGTCACCTCAAAGCCCTTAGACGCCAAGAGCTCCACGCACCTCCTCGTGAGCTCGTACGACCTCTCGATCGGCTGGTAGGGGTCCGTTATGCTGCTCACGAGCACCCTGCCCCGACTCACGCGCCTGAGCTCACTTGCCAAGATCCTCGGGATGTTGACCTTGACCTCCACGAACTCCCCCCAAGACCTCCCCCTAAGCCTCCCTGGCATCATCCTCGGGACGTAGCAGTAGACGCAGGAGTGCTCGCAGCCAAAGTACGGGTTTAAGGAGTAGTCCACCCCGTATATGCCGCTCTTCGACAGAGCGCTCTTGCAATGGACTTCTGTAATGGTCGGGCGTGTTATGGTGAACCACCAACTCCCGAGACCTAAGAGAGGCTCTGGGAGAAATAACTTCGCGCCCCGCTGGACGTACAAAGCGACGCGCCCCGACGGCAAGCTTAAGCTCGAGGAAGGAGCGTATTATCACGGGGGTTCAACCTGTATGCACGTGGTCTTCGTCCTGATAAACACAAGACCCGGCAAGGCCTTTGAGGTAGCTGACAAGGTCGCTAAGGTTGAGAAGGTCAAGGCGGCTTACGCTGTTACAGGACCCTTCGACGTCATCGCCTTCTTCGAGAGCGAGGAGCCGATAGCCGACGTGAAGAAGATAGTGGGCAAAATCCACGAGATAGAGGGCGTCGAGAGGACGTTGACTGCCATAGCAATCCACTAAATCCACTTCTCATTTTTCTCTATGAGCTCTTAGCTCCTGAAGCCGCACGACCTGCACTTGTACGCGTTCTCTATGTCGTCCCAGTTGAGCCTGTGCCCGCACCTGGGGCAACTGTACTTCCCGGGCTCTATTACGCCCTCGCCCATCAGGACCTTTCGAACCGCGTAGACGCTGAGGTTTACCGTCTTGGCTATCTTCCTCAAGCTCCAGCCTTGAGCGTAGAGCGTCTTTATCAGTTGCTTGGTCTCCTCATACACCTTGTTTACCTTCCTCACCTTCTCGAGCTTCTCCTGGACCTCCCTCCTCCTCATGGCCAATCTGACCCTCTCTCTAGTCAGCTTCACCTCGTACTCCGAGGCCCAAGCCAGGACCGCGAGCACGAGCCTCCTGATGTTGGGGTCAAGGGTTTGGAGGAAGCTGTCCCTGACGCTCACCACCGTTATCCCCCTCTTGTCGAGCTCGCTCAAGGTCTTGAATATGTCCATGAAGCTCCTGCCGAGCCTGTCGATCGCGTAGACGACCATGGTCGAGACGTTGTTCCGCTCTACGTAGTCCAGCAACTTCTTAAAGCCCTCTCGCTCGAGCGCGGGTATGGCCCCCGAGACGTCCGGGTCGCTGAACCACTCCAAGATCTCCATGCCCATCTTGGCTGCATACTCCTTGATCGCGTTGATCTGTTGCTCGGTCGTCTGCATGTCGGTGGAGGTCCTCGAGTACGCGACCGCCCTCATCGGGCTGCCCATAGCTATCCTCAGGCTTCAGTGGGCCGAGAAGGGGGTTGAAACTACCTCAGCATAGTTTCAAATCTGCGGCCCGGAGCTCGAGGCTCGTCAATTTAAACGAGCCCTTAAAACGTGTTGACCGAGCAGTGGTCGAGGTGAAGGCGATCCTTTAAACGATGGGTCCTCGAGCTCTTCACTAGGCGCGCTACAGCTCGCATCGCGTGAAAGCCTTCAGGGCTGGCCGTAAAGCCTGTGTAGGGGGCTGTCAATTTACGACCGTGGGCCTCGGCTCGTAGGGCCCTATGTGGCCGTAGACCGTCTGACATATGACAACCTTCAGCCCAGTGGACTTCAGCACCCTCCAGACCTCGACCATCTCTCTGAAGCTCGGCCTAGAGATCCGCCTCTCCCTGAACTCGGGGCGGTAGTCGAGGACGCACACTTGGACCTCCGGGTCGACCTTGAAGATCTCCTCACCCATCTTGGCTATCTCCTCGATGGAGATGAGGTCCCTGTTGTAGGGGATGCCCACTCCTATGAAGACCTTGCCCTTGTAGTTGTCGACCAAGTACTTGAACGCGCTCCAAGCCGTTCGGTGGTACTTCTCCGCCAGCTCCCTGTCTGCTATCCCCGTCATCCGCATGAACGTCTCGACCCTCAAGCCCTTGAGGTCAGGCCCTATGTCGGTCATGCCGGCCTCCACCAGCTCGTCGATGTAGTCCTTCGTCAGGATGGTCGCGTTGGTGTCGACGTGGAACCTCGCCCTCTCGTCTCGGTTGAGGAGCCTGAGCTCCTTGATGTACTGGACGAGCCACCTCCTGTTCAGCGTGCACTCCCCTCCCGATATGGCCATCCTGTCCACTCCGTAGCGCCTCCTCGTCCTCGTCATGACGATGGCCGCCTCCCTCGGCGTGAGGGGCACCTCCCTCCCGTTGTAGGTCGTCGTCCAGTTCTGGCACTGCGGGCAACGCAGGTTGCAGCCACAGGCGAAGACGGCTGCCTCGACGTAGTACCTTCCCTTGAGCCACCACGGCGTCCCGACCCCTCCTACCGGGTGGCCCATCCAGCCGTGGAGCGACCTCACTGGGACGTAGCCCTCGGGAAGCCTCGTCTCAATCCTCATGCCCTTGCGGACTCCCGTTACGCAACTGGGCCTGACGCTCCCGTCGACCACCACGGCGCAGCTGTAGCAGCCCCCGACCTCGCACGGGGCGAAGACGTCGCCCTCGCCCGGGAACTTGCCAATCCTATACCCCAGGAGCTCCAATGCCTTGAGCACGGTGATCCTCTCAGGGACGCGAATTCGCTCTCCATCGACGTAGATCTCGATCTCCCGGCCTCTCGGGGTGTCGACCAACTCGATGGCCTCGTTGGGGCAAGCTAGGTAGCAGGCCCCGCAGCCGAAGCACGCCGACGTATCTCCGACGCCTCCTGCGGGGCACGCCACTATCTCCTCGCACGCTCCGCAGCCCGTGCACTTATCGAGATCCCTCTTGGCCACGACGAGCCTACCGCTCGCGCTCATGCGCGCGAACCTCATCGCCAAGAAGCCTCTGATCGGAGTAGAATAGGCTTGTGGCCGTCTGGTCTGTTATGGGCGGCTCGCCCGTCAGGGGACGGGACGATAAAGG
>DAIQQE010000053.1:0-8346 GCA_036786905.1 Candidatus Nezhaarchaeales archaeon
CATCTCTCATGGCGTAGGAGACCGTGATTATGGAGTCGGCCACCTCAGCGCACGCCTTCTCCAAGGCAGTAAGAGTGGGGGAGCCGCTACCGAGATTCCTCCCCTTCTCTGTGGAGTGGACGTGGAAGACTAAGGGTACGTCGCTGACCTCGCCCTTTACAATCATACCCGCCACGGCCGAGAGCCAATCGTGGACCGACACGACGTCAAATTTTGCTTTACTGCGCTCCATTTCCTCGACTATTTCGAGGGCAGACGCGACGTTGTACATTAAGACGTCGTTCAGGTACCTGAAGCCGGGACCCCAAGACCTTAGCTCATCGTTCACCAGCACCTTTAGAGCCGAGGTGGCGTTAACAAACTTCAACCGGTGCACGCGAACTCCGTCTTCAATGGCGTGTCTTGGGAGGTCGCCAAGGTTCATGGAGAAGACGTGGACCTCGTGGCCTAGCTTAGCGAGACGCTTTGCCAACTCGCTTGAGTAGACCCCCAGCCCGCCGTACACGTTAGGCGGGTACTCTAAGGTCACGAGTGCTATCTTCAATCACCAGGCCCCCTTACTCCCTCATACGAGACGACACAGGATATTTGCTCTTACGCTGAGTCCATGGTCTTGAGCGAGAACGACACCTCGACGCTCGTCCTCGCCCCACCACCGTAGCCATGAGGCGCATTTCAAGGCCCTAACTATGAGTTTGTCGGTAGTCTCCGACCGCCTAGTGGCAGTACTCAAACACTAGTATACAGCTACCAGACCCTCTTCGAGAGGCGCTATATCTGAGTGATAGTACAAACTTCCTTAAGCTCGTTCTCAAGAGATAGAGCACGGGCTGTGTATGAGCAAGAAAGCCAAGAAGGAGGAGAAGAAGGAAGAGAAGAAAGAGGAGAAGAAGGAGAAAAAGAAATAACGAAATCCCTTATTGCTAAGATCCGCCCCTTATCAATCTTTTACTACGCCCTCATTCTTTTCAAATCACGTTGAAAACTTTTAATACTCGCATCCCTGACTTGTTATTGGTTAGCCTAAGGTAAGCCTCTCTGCTTAGCTGTATGGCTATTAGGCTCTGCTTATCGATCTTCGCTCGCCTCATTATCCCCGACACTGCCTCTACTCGGTTCGGATCCTCAAGGGCTATGTCGAGCATTAGGGCGCTCTCCTTCCCTTGCAAGCCCCTTTTCGGAATGGCAATTACGCGGAGCTCTTCATCCTTATATGAGGTGTAGTGCGCCACGTAGAAGCCATCCTTCTCGTTCTTCACGTTACAGGTGATGACCGGGCATAGCGTCCTCTCTAACTCCATGGAGACAACGGAGGCCAACGGGATGGCGTACTCGGAGAGCGGGACGACGACGTCCACTTCCTCCCCCTCTTTCTCGACGAGCTCCTCTATTATCAAGGAGAAGAGCCTCAAGAAGCTTGGCTCTCTGGCCAAGCTCCATATCTCCAAGTCGCTCTTCGACAGAGCTTTGCGGATAGCACTTTCCACTAAGTTGAGCTCCTTGATCCTGCTAAGGATCCTCTCGGTTGTCTTCTCCTCCGGGACGCTCAATAAGTTGACGTACCTCCACAGGCTCTGAAAGGGCACGCCAAGAGCCTCTTCGAGGTCCCTTAAGCTGTAGAAGAAGTTTAGCGCGTGCAACAGTCCCAAAACGCGAGAACGGACACCCCTCTTGACCATATGTTTGTTGCACCCACGCTCAGAGAGCGCGGGGCGAGCCTCTTAGGTTAGACCAGGGACCCCCTCAATTATTAGCTTTATTTCGCTTTGCTTACGAGCCCCGAGCCCTCTAATTATGTGAGCAGTAGGCGACACGAGTTAATGCTGGTCTGAGAGCCCGTTCGATTCTAGGCCCAAGGTCTACCGCAAACCTCTAAGGCTCACCCGGGTCGGCAAAGCCGCATAAGCGCTGGTGGATCCTTGAACTAACCCACTCGAGGATAACGGTAAGAGTTATATCTTGACGTTCCCGCAAAACAAATATGTAATGGCATCCTTTTGCATGCAAAACGCAGTTTGTGTGATGGTTTATGGGGCTCGACGTAGTGATACTGGCGGGGGGCTTCGCGAAGAGGTTGAGGCCCATATCCGACGTAATGCCTAAGCCCCTCTTACACATAGACGGCGTGCCCCTCTTGAACCACATATTGGGAAGGGTCTTGGAGCTCGACTACAACAGGATAATAATATCGACGAATAAGAAGTTTGAGAGCTCCTTCAGGTACTGGATGAGGACTCTGAAGTCCTCTTACGAGGACAACGTGAGGATATTCTTGTCCGTGGAGCCGACGGAGTCCGAGGAAGAGAAGTTAGGAGCGATAGGCGGCCTGCTCTACACCATAAGGCTATTCAACGTAGACATGTCTGGGAACGACCTCTTAGTGATCTTAGGGGATAACCTCTTCGACTTCGACCTGAAGGAGTTCGTGAGCTACGCGACGAGGCTAAACCGCGTGGTGATAGGGACTTACGACTTAGGGGACGCCGAGCTGGCGAAGAGGTACGGCACAGTAGTCATCGACAAGAGCGGCAAGGTCTTGTCCTTTCTCGAGAAGCCCGAGAAGCCCCTATCCACACTGGCGTCAGTGGGCATATACTACATCCCCAACAAATTCATAGGCAAGATAGAGGAGTTCTTGAAGCTCCAGAGCTACAAAGACGCTGTGGGCAAGTTCTTTGAGTGGCTTTCCCAGAACACTGACGTTTATGCGTACAAGTTCACTGGTTGTTGGTTTGATATAGGGACGCCAGACTCATACTTAGAGGCGAATAAGTGGGCCGCTCAGAGGAACTTGGGGAGAAGGTGGCAGTGGCCTTGAACTCTGCATTCGCGCGCTGAGCGCTTAACCCCAAAACTCTTTTTATCCACCTGGGTTTTAGGCAAGCCCTTTGATGAGAGCTCACGGCCTTGGTGACAATCCATGGAGCTTGAGATAATCAACGCAAAGCTGAATCCGCTGAGCGACGATGAAGTGAGGGCTGTGGTCGAAATAGAAATGCACCCCGCCGTTCGGGAATGGCTCGTGGAGTACGTCTTCGAGGACTTCGACAAGGAGTTCGAGGACTACAAAAGGTTCTTCAGGGATATTCGAGGCAACGACAAAGTCGAGGTCTTGGTCGCCAAGCTGGGAGGTAGGGTGGTCGGCTTCTTGGCTCTCTGGGTCATGGAGGAGCAGAGCGAGCACGCGAGGAGCATAGGGGTGAGCGTCCACCCAGACTACTGGTGCAGGGGCATAGCTACCGAGCTCGTGAAGGAGTCCATAGAGCTGGCGAGGGCTCTCGGCGTAAGGAAGCTGGTCATAGAGACCGTGGGGGAGAACGTGGCCATGAGGCGCGTGGCGGAGAAGCTAGGCTTCGAGCTGGAGTGCATTAGGAAGAACAAGCTGTTCAAAAACGGCTCGCGGCATGACGAGTACGTCTACTCGCTCCGGCTCTAAATCGTCTGGTGGACGCCTCAGACAACCTCCAGATAGAAAGCTTTAAATACTAGGGGTCCGGGCGACCTACCTTCTGTACATCGTGGGCGCGAACCCATTATGGGCCAAGATTGGATGGACATACTCAAAGACAGCATAACGAGACCCGAGCAAATTCTCGAGAGGTTCAGGATCGACATAGAGCCAATAAAGAGAGTGGCGGAAATCTACCCGATGTTCATCTCCAAGTACTACTTCAAC
This sequence comes from Candidatus Nezhaarchaeales archaeon, assembly GCA_036786905.1. GTDB lineage: Archaea > Thermoproteota > Methanomethylicia > Nezhaarchaeales > WYZ-LMO8 > WYZ-LMO8. The sequence continues at coordinate 3,677 of DAIQQE010000053.1, forward strand.
CTCATAGAGGAGGTCGACGACCCCATATGGAAGCAGTGCGTCCCCAGCCCCCTCGAGCTCGAGGATCCCTACGGCTACGAGGACCCCCTAAATGAGGAAACCATGAGCCCTGTGCCAGGCCTTGTGCACAGGTACCCGGACAGGGTCTTGATGTGTGTCTCGAACAGTTGTGCGACGTATTGTAGGTTCTGCACTAGGAAGAGGAAGGTCGGCAAACCCGTCATAAGCTTCTCAGACGAGGTATACCTTAAGCAGATAAAGTACGTGAAGGATAACCCCCAGATAAGAGACGTCCTGTTGTCTGGCGGAGACCCCTTGATGCTGCCCGACGAGAAGGTAGAGTTCTTGTTGAAGAAGCTTCGCCGAATACCTCACGTAGAGATAATAAGGATAGGCACGAGGGTCCCTTGTACGTTGCCCCAGAGGATAACCCCGAGGCTCTGCCGCATGCTCAAGAAATACCACCCCCTGTACATCAACGTCCATTTCGAGCACCCGCGAGAGATAACAGAGGAGGCCGAGAGGGCCTGCGGCTTGCTCGCCGATGCAGGAATACCGTTGGGCAATCAATCGGTACTGCTGAGAGGGGTCAACGATAGCCCCGACGTAATGAAAGAGCTATGTCAAAAGTTGCTCAAGATACGCGTCAGGCCGTACTACCTCTTCCAGATGGATCCTGTTAAGGGGGCGTACCACTTCAGGACCAGAGTCGAGGTAGGGATCAAGATAATCGAGTCGTTAGTGGGCTGGACCTCTGGGCTCGCGGTGCCTCGCTTCGTCATCGACGCACCCGGCGGCGGGGGGAAGATACCCATCGAGCCCAATTATGTAATCTCGATAGATGACGACAAGGTGGTCTTGAGGAATTACGAGGGCAAGACGTTCATCTACCCCCAGGTCCCCTCGCGCGAAAGGGCCTTGGTCGTCGTACCCGCGCGCTTGTGCTGAGCTTGCCTAACTTGACGCTGAGGGTTGTACATGACCCTCAGGGTCGGCCTGACCTACAATCTCAAGAGGAAGGTAGAGGACGACAGTTTGCCAGAGGACTTCTACGCGGAGTTCGACGATGAGAGCACGGTCAACGCCATAGCATCTGCCCTGAGAAGGGGCGGGTGTAGGGTGATAAAGATCGAGGCAAATGAGAGCGCGTACGCAAAGTTGCGCAAGCTTAGGCCCGACATAGTCTTCAACATCGCCGAGGGCTTGCGCGGCGAGAGCAGGGAGTCGCAAATTCCGGCAATGCTGGAGATGCTCGGCATACCATACACCGGCTCTAATCCAGCGACCCTAGCGATATGCTTGGACAAGGCCATGACCCACAGGGTTCTGAGCGCTTACGGGGTTCCCTCTCCGAAGTTCCAGGTCTTCAAGCGACCGGACGAGGAGCTCGGTGGTGAGCTAAGCTTCCCACTCGTGGTCAAGCCCCTCCTCGAGGGCTCGAGCAAGGGGATCAGGAGCAGCTCCCTAGTCAGAGATGAGGAGAGCTTGAGGAGGCAGGTCTCGTGGGTCATCAAGACCTATCGCCAGCCAGCGATAGTCGAGGAGTTCATGCCGGGGAGGGAGTTCACTGTCGGCCTTATAGGCAACGAGGAGCCCGTGGTTCTGCCCATAGTGGAGATATGCCTCGAAAGGTTGCCGAAAGGGGCGAGCCCCATATACTCCTACGAGGCCAAGTGGGTCTGGGACACGCCCGAGAACCCCTTGGAGATATTCGAGTGCCCGGCCAGAATCCCGAGCGACCTGAAGAGGGAGATAGAAGAGATCGCCATCAAGGCGTTTAAAGTCCTGAACTGCAGAGACGTCTGCCGAATAGACATGAGGTTGGACGGCGAGGGAGTTCCTAGGGTTTTGGAGGTAAACCCACTACCAGGCCTTATACCAGACCCCAAGGCCCACTCCTGCCTGCCAGAGGCGGCTAGGGCCGCTGGCCTCACGTACGACGAGTTGATATGCACAATCTTGTGGCAGGCCCTGAAGAGATACGGGTTGCAAGACCTATTCGAGGGCAGGCACTTAGTAAAGATACCTTGATAATTCTCATCGCCGCAGCGAGATGGTCCTGCCCCTTGAGAGGGCGAAGTTAATGATCATTTCGACGAAGCGCTCAAAAGGTATCCCGGCGGCCCTCAAAGAGCGTGCGAACCCCGCGTCCGGCGATACGTCAGGGTTTGGATTGACCTCGAGGACGTAGGGGGTCCCCGACTCGACCTCTAAGCGCATGTCGTCCCTCGCGTAATCCCTGCAACGCAGGGCCTTGAACGCCTTGATCGCTACCTCCTCCACCCTCTGCTTGAGCTCGTCGCTCAACTCTGCAGGGCATACCGGCTTGGTCTTGGCGTACTCCTCGCTGTCCTTGAGCCACTTGGCCGCGTAGTCGACGATCCTCGGCTCGTAACCTGGCTCGAATATTATCTCGGAGATCGGCAAGACCATGGGCTTCTCGTTGCCTAGTATTGAAACGTTGAGCTCCCTCCCTTCGACGTACTCCTCGACAAGGGCCGGTTGTCCATAGACTTCATTGACGTACTTAACCTGCCTCTCTAGCTCCGCCAAGTTCCTGACGAAGCTACTTTGCGTGATCCCTATGCTCGCGTCCTCCCTCAAGGGCTTTACTATCAAGGGGAAGTCCAGTCCCTTGGGCTCCTCGAAGGTACTCATCACCTGATGTTTCGGCGTCGGGATGCCATTGGCCTTCATAACCTCTTTAGCCAAGCCCTTGTCTTGACACATGCCAAGCGCCAAAGGCGCAGAGCCCGTGTAGGGGATGCCCAGAATCTCTAATATCGACGGCACGTGCATCTCGAGGTTGCTATCGCCCATGTAGCCTTCGGCCAAGTTTACCACGACATCTGGCCTACGGGCCTTTAGGGACTTGATGACATCTTCCAAGTCATCTCGTAGCGGGAAGAGCTCGCAGTGAAAGCCCAGCCTGACGACTGCGTCCTCGACGGCCCTTACTTGATCCAACACCTCGACCTCGGCCAAGTAATCCACGTCCCTCCCCTTCTTAGGGCCAACAGGGACGTTGAATAAGATGCCGACCCTGATCGTCAAGGCTTTACGCCTCGCTCAAGGCCCGCCTACACTATACATTCTAAAACTTAGTCGTGCGATCCCTCAAAAAGGTTTTAAGGCCCATCTTGTGCCGCTCTACTAGGCTTTAACGATCCAAGGAGGTGCTGAGCATATCTAACTTGAAGTACGTCACCCACAGCGTCTGCCTGCGTTGCGCGTCATTGGGCCTAAGTTGTTGTAGCCGTTGTCGTCCATTCGTCTTGCTCGAGGACCTCAGGACCATGTTGAAGTCACATTCAGAGGACGAGGTGCTTGAAATGGTGGAAGTCGACGTCGTCCCAGCAATGTACCTCCACCACTTGTCTGACCCCGAGATGGCCCAGATATACTACTACTGGGATGGAGAGCACTATCGCCTCCAAATGAGGTTCGTAAGAGCCTCGTGCGTGGCCCTAGCGCCCGGCAAGGGCTGCATTCTCGGAGAGGACAGGCCCTTGATCTGCAAAGTGTGGCCGTTCTGGTGGATGAGCGGCTCGGACCCATCGGTCGGCGACTTTCAATTGGAGGTGGACGGGGACTGCACTATGGTGACTCAGTGGGACATGACCGCGGACGAGGTGCTGAGGGAACTGGGCTTATCCGAGAGCGTGTTGAAGAGAGAGCTCTTGGCCCTGTATGAAGCCCTTAGAGAGCATGGCGAAGCGCTAGCGAGGGCCCGCGCCATGAAAGTCCCCCCTCGAATGCTCTTGAACTGGATGCTACGGGAAGCCCGGATCGGAGGCCGTACCGAGCGTGTGCCATAGAGGGCTGGCCGGCCCCATAAACTGTTGCGCCATCGCGAGCACTTTGAGGTGCTCGTAGCTCCTGCTTAAGTTCGCACGCCCCTACGCGTCCTCATTCGTCATCTCACAATATCTCAGGAAGGCCTAAGGGCTCTTTGAGCAAAAAGCCCCTCATCAAAAGACCGCTAGGAAAGAGACGAAGAAATTTGGGGCCCACGGCCATCCCCTCCTCGACTTGCTACACGCTCAGATGGTCGTAGCGCCCCTTAGAGGTCAAGCGCCACGACTCGTATTACAACCTCGGCATTAGCGCTGATCCCCTTCGAGTCGCCTGAGCAAAATGTAAGCCGTTAGGAACGTAAAGCCGCAGATCAAGAACGTAGTAGTAAAGCCAGCCCTCTCGGCTATGAGGGAGCCTAGGAAGGCTCCGCAGGCACTGCTCAAGCTAACTATTGCGGCGAAGAGCCCTGATCTGCCCTCGGGAACAAGCTCCATCGAGAGAGCGAGTGAGCATATGAAGAACACGGCATAGGCGAGCCCCATCAACGTGAGAACCACGGCCATCACGATCACATTGAGGAGTGATGCGGTGACGGCAAGCGCCACTATCATCGCCAAAACCCCTCTGCAAAGCGCTGCACCCCTCGCGCCGCGCTCCTCGGCCTGATTAATGGCACCCCTAATTATGACGAGGTACCCGATTATGCTACCGAAGGTGTTGAAGACGTAGAGGGCGAATATCGTGCTTTGAGGGAGGCCTAGGGCTCGAGAGAGGAACACTGGTAGAGGGGTGAAGAACATGCTCCCGGCCAAGAGGAACAGAACCGTTCCGAGGCAAAGTATTCCTAATCCTCCTCCCGACCTCACCTCGAC
>DAIQQE010000205.1:0-1639 GCA_036786905.1 Candidatus Nezhaarchaeales archaeon
AGACGGCATCTCGTAATGCGTCGTGTACGACATCTTCTTATAGTAATGCATGTAGTACGTCGTGAGGATTTTAAGGAAAGCGATTATGGCGCTTATGCTCATGAGCAGAAAGGTTATGACGAGGTAAAGTGCGCCTCCTCTCATGCTTCTATAGGCATCGACATAACTAGCGCCATTCATGGCCCGACCCTCGGGATGCCCCCTCTAAAACAATTACTAAAACTGCCTTTCAATTCTCTCCTCGTGAGGTTCGGTTGCCGAGGCCCCTCAGCCGTGCAGCTTCCTCAGCTCGCCCCTCAGCCCCTGAGGATCGATCTCCCAGTCCTTTAGAACGCCGTAGACCCTCAATCCTCACTCTCACCCGAGCATATTCGAGTGGCCCCAGCTTCTCCAGCGGACTCAATGCGCCTTCCTCACATACGATCTCGACGGCTCCACTCGTGCCCAGCCATCTCCATTACAGATACCGCGTCAGCGGGATTTGAAGCTCGCCATGGGATCTACGTTGCACTATATATAGACGGCCTTCTAGACGCCTTCGCGCATAGCCTCCCTATTCAACCGTCGAGGAGGCCTCCTAAGCGCGAGCTCGGTTCACGACGAGAGAGGCCTTGAGGCAGCGGCTCTAGCCAGCTCTCCAGTTGCTTTAATGATGAGCCTCCACGCCGTGGACGAGGGCTACGGCCTGAGAGCGAGAGGGGGCGAGGGGCACCGCGTTGCCAGCGACTACGACTATGTGAGGCGAAATGCAAATAGCCCTCCGTATACAAGTCGTAGACGGCGGCCCTCCATGAGCGTCGTCGTGAGCGTGAGGGTCCCGAAGCACTTGAAGGAGAAGCTCGAGAGGTATGGGGTCGACGTCCCGGAGCTCATAAGGAGCAAGCTGGTCGAGGAGGTTGAGAGGATCGAGAGGGAGGAGCTCAGGAGGCTGTTGGACGAGCTGAAGAGCAGGTTGCAGGGCAAGGTGGACCCCTACGAGCTCTCGAAGCTCGTGGAGGAGGAGAGGGGAGAGAGGTAAGGTTGACGTACGTACTAGACGCCAGCGTCTACGCGCCCCTCATAACCACCGTCGGCGCGCCCCTCTTGGAGGCCGCGCTGAAGCTCGAATTCACAATATTGGACTTGACGATCTACGAGGCCTGCAACGCCTTCTGGAAGGCTTGTACGAAGCTGCGCAAGATGAGTGAAGGGGAGGCGAGGGAAGCGTGTAGAGCCGCGAAGCTCTTGGCCGACAGGCTAAAGACGTATCGATGCGAGGACTTGGACTTCGACAAGGTAGTCGCAGTGGCCATCGAAGAGGGCGTCACGGTCTACGACGCGGCCTACGTGGTCCTCGCCTCAACGCTAAGGGCGCCTCTAGCGTCCGAGGACAGAGACATCAAGCGAGTGGCTCCGAAGTACGGCGTCGAGGTCGTGGGGCTTGAGGAGTTGCTGAGAATGATGAGGGGCTAGGGACCACGCCGAGGGAAGAGTAAGCGGCGAAGAACTTCATGCGCGCACGTCCTTACCTCGACGGACAGTATCTTGTACGTCCTGAGCCCTAGGGGCGGGTGCGTCGACGACAAGGGCTCTACGAAGACCTCGAACGTTCCCAAGACGTCGAAGACCTTCCGGGCCGAGGACCTGAGGAGCGGCTCTT
>DAIQQE010000206.1:0-1633 GCA_036786905.1 Candidatus Nezhaarchaeales archaeon
GTACGAGGCCCCGAGGGGCGAGGTCATACACTACGTCAAGCTAAACGGCACAACGGTGCCGGAGAGGGTGAAGGTAAGAGCTCCGACGTACGCCAATTTGCCATCCCTCGTCCCGCAACTCGTCGGGTACTCCATAGCCGACGCGCCGATAATTCTCGGGTCGATAGACCCCTGCTTCTGTTGCACGGAGAGGGTGTCCATAGTCGACGTCAGGGAGGGCAGGACTGTAGTGCTCACGATGGACGAGTTCAACGAATTTGGCAGGAAGAGGAAGAACCCGTTAAAGGTGAGATGACGTGGCAGGCGGGCTTATGGACGTCGGCTTAGGCTTGTTGTACGTAATACTCATGGGCTTCGTAGTGGCCCCCAACGTCGGCCTGTTCTTCACTTGGGTCCACAGGAAGCTGGGCGCTCGAATGCAGTGGCGCGTAGGCCCTCCGATCTACCAGCCTTGGGCCGACTTCATAAAGCTGATGTCAAAGGAGACCCTCGTACCAGCGACTGCGCACAGGACTGCATTCCTCCTAGCGCCGCCCATCGCCCTGTTCTCAGCAGTGCTAGCGTTCTTGATAATGCCGTTCGTGGCCCCCTCGCCGCTCGAGTTCACTGGCGACGTCATAGTAGCCCTGTACTTAATGGTAATGCCGGCTGTGGCGGCCATGATAGGAGGCTCCGCGTCTGGCAACCCGTACGCTGCCATCGGAGTTCAGAGAGAGATGACCCTCGTGTTCTCGTACGAGTTACCCTTCATCGCGGCAATCCTAGTGCCGGTGTTAAAGGCCGGTAGCCTGCGCTTCTCGGAAATAGTCAATTACCAGATGGCCCACGGGCCACTCCTCTTCTCGATTTCCGGCACCATAGCGTTCGCCGTCTCGATGATGGTCATGCAGGCGAAGTTAGCGCTCCCGCCCTTCGACATACCGGAGGCGAAGACTGAGATAGTCGCCGGGCCCTACACCGAGTACTCTGGGGCCTCGCTGGCCCTGTTCAAGCTGGCGCACGCAACTATGTTGTTCGTGCTCCCCTGCTTCATAGCCAACATGTTCTTGGGCGGCCTGATAATCAGGTCTGGCGACCCGGTGACGGCCACGACAGATGCCGTCTTATTGGTGGTAAAGCTCTTGGTCCTCGTATTACTGACTGCGCTCATAAGGTTCTTCTACCCGAGGGCCAGGCCCGACCAAGCCTTCGGCATGTTTTGGAGGACGGCTACGGCTTGGGCTGCGATCGCCTTAGCCTTGAGCACTATCTCAATAATAGTCGGGTTGCCTTATTTGTAGGAGGTGCAAGGATGGCGGGTCTAATCACATGGGCTCGCGTGAAGAGCCCTTGGCTGTTCCACTTCAACTCGGGCTCGTGCAATAACTGCGACATTGAGCTAGTGGACGTCCTAACCCCCAGGTTCGACGTCGAGAGGTTCGGGGCGCTCCTCGAGGGTAGCCCGAGGCACGCCGACGTGCTCGTTGTGACCGGGATCGTCAACAGACAGGCCGCGCCGAGGCTCAGGAGGATCTATGAGCAAATGCCGAATCCCAAGGTGGTCATAGCCCTCGGCACTTGCGCGACCTCGGGGGGCATATTTGCTGAGGGCTACAACATCGCCGGCCCCGTCGACAAGGTCATACCAGTAGAC
>DAIQQE010000207.1:0-1599 GCA_036786905.1 Candidatus Nezhaarchaeales archaeon
CTATCGGGGCCCCCACGCGGTCCGTAGGATCCTCGAGGAGCTCGTCCTTGAGCTCCGCTCGAGCCGAGCCCACGAGGGCATTGACCAGCTTATCGAGGTCGGAGCCCTCGATTCGCGAGCCGGGCTCAGCGCGCAGGCCCTCGACCTCCAGCGGTCGCGAGAAGGGGGCTAGCTCAAGACACGTGAGTTCGTACCTCACGACGCCAAAGACGTAGCCCGGGTACCTCCGGTACTTCACCTTGCCGAAGAGCACTGGCCTGCCGAGCCGCGAGCTCCTCAAGCCCATTCCGTAAAACAGCAGCCCCAGCTCCCAAGGACTCAAGTTGGTGAAGGTGATCGCGCCCGAGAAGGAGCTGTTGGGAGGGGCCGCGAGTAGCTTCTCGCCAGTGGGCAAGTCAACCGACCTCAGCCGAATGCCCTCGCCGACTAAGTCGCTGAAGGCGACTAGGCCCTGCAGGCCAGCAGTCCCGAAGAGGTCGCAGAGCAAGCAGACCTCGCCCCCTTCGGTGTAATCGCAAGCTGGCTCTCGAGCAAAGCTCAAGGTCTCTTGCCAAATCCTGACGTGCCTCCAGCCTTGTTCGCCAGGGGGAGGCGGTTCGAGAGGCTCCTCAGAGGCCCTGACGAGGCACGACCTCACGTAGTCTTGGCTCGGCGCTAGGCTCAGCTCTAAGCGCGACCTCACGTTGCCTTTCACGCTAGCGCCTGGCACTACGACCGAGCCCCTTACGGAAGCGAAGTCGGCGTAGTCGAGCTGGATCTCTCGGCTGAGGTCCTCGACTAACTTCATCAGCTGGGCCCTCGTCATCGCGCCTCTCGCGAGCTGCTTGAGGCGGTCCTCGCTCACCTTGAGCCTCAGAGCTCCTGTGCCCACGTGCAGATAGCTGTCCAAGGAGTCGCCCAATGCCCTCGAGCAAGACCTGAGCTTAATGGTCAAGCGGCCAGCGAGCCCCTCTAGCCTATCGCGCGGCCTCGGCTGGGCCCGCCTGACCCTAACAAAGCTTTGCACTTTCCCACACCTGTTCCAGCTTCGCTAAGACGTCCCAAGCCCTAGCGCCTGAGGCCCTCAACCAGCCCTCGGAGGCCTCGGCTAGCCCCCTTAGGTCCACCTCGGCGTCCAGCTCGTCGAGTGCGAGCAGTTTGGTGTCTTGTACCGTGGCCCCCCTCGCCGCGAAGAGGAGGCCCTCCACTCTCACCTCGCCGAAGCCCCTCGTCTTGAAGCCGCCGATCCTCAGCCAGCCCTCGTTCAACATCTTGAAGACCTTCGCTAATAGGCCGAGCGCGTAGTTGGGCAGGTTCGTCATGTGCACTGAGAACTTGAAGCGAGCTCCGGGCTCCACGTACTCGACTTGATAGAGAGCTCCGCGGTACACGGCGCCAGTCCTCCTGTCGATCGCGATCCCGGTCCTCACGCCTACCGGGACCTCTAGCACTTCCCCTTTATCGCCGACCGGGTAGGCGTCCGTGAACTCCACGTGACCGGTGAAGGACGGGGCCCCGAACACCTTGCAAAGCAGGCAGGCCTTCTCATGGAAGAGCTTGATGGCCTCGAGGCTATGCCCCAGAGGGGCATAGCCTCGAGGCCATCAAGCTCTTCCATGA
>DAIQQE010000208.1:0-1589 GCA_036786905.1 Candidatus Nezhaarchaeales archaeon
AAGTAATAATAAGTAGTAAGAGGGTAAATATTTTTTAACGAGCGCGTAGGCGTTGGAAGGCCGCGGTTGGCGAGACGAGCGGAGCTCGCCGTGGCGAGCCGTGAGGTCGTGATCGCCAAGCTCCCGACGAGCGCCTTCACGACGCGCGCGTCGAAGGCCCCAGGGGCTTTGACGCTCCCTTCAAGCCTCAGGATGAGCCTCTCCACGGCCCTCTTGACGTCCCTCAAGTCCCTCCTCATTCCTTCCTGGCCTAGCCTTAGAGACCGCACTTCCTCCTACAGCCTGTTGACGTTTTCCCAGAGCTTGTTCTGCCCTTCTCTTAGCGCTCTGACCTCCTCTCACAGCCCGCTCTGGTTCTCCCACAACTTGCGCTGGCCTCCTCTCAGGTTCTTGACCTCTTCCCACAGCTTGTTTTGACTCTCCCATAGCCTGCGCTGGCCCTCCCTTAAGGCCCTGATCTCGGCCAGTATCTCCTCGAACCTCTTGTCGTGCCTCTCTAGCCTTCGGAGTATCTAGTCCAAGCCCAGCATGCCAGCTACGGCGCACCGGAACTCCACGTCCTCCCTCAGCAGCTCCAAGATCTTCGCCTTTAGCTCTACGAGTTCCATCGGACTACCTCTGCGCTAGAACTTTGGGGGGCGACATGTATGCGATGCGCTTCGCTCGAAGGCGAGCACCGGCGATCTCTCTCAGCCCTTCAACCCAACCCTCGGAGCCTCTCTCATCCAAGACCATCGCGTAGGCGGCGAGCACTCATGAGGGGCTACTTCAATGCCCTCTTCACGGCCTCCCTGTGCAGAGGGGTCTGCCAGGCAATTCGCCTCCCGATCCCGAGCTCCAAGTCCTTCTGAGGCGGGGGCTCGTCTATCCAGTGCTCGAGCTCCCTCTCAGGGACGGCGTCGACGATCAAGTTCATCTCCACCAGCCTGTTTAAGAGAGGTATCCTCTCCCTGGCCAATAACGTGTCGGGGTCCTCGACCGCCTCTAGGAGGTATCTCCTCTCGTTGCTGGTCAGCGATGAGGCAAAGATGTCGAGCTTCTTGGAGTCCACGAGGTCCCTAACGACGACGTTGAAGTCCCACTCAGCTTGGTATAGCTTGGCGAGCATCCCCGGGTTCCCGCCGGTCAGCCTCCAGACCTCTTCGAAGTCTAGCTTCGGGCTCGGCAGCCCCTCGTACAGCCCCTCGAAGCCCCTCCTGTTCATGTTCCACATGAGCCTCAGGAGGGCCCACCTGTGCCTCCCTATCTCGGCCCTAGAGACGCCCTCGCTCGTGGCCGCTATGGTCACTATCCTCTCGTAGCCATCAGGGGGGTACTCGACCAAGCCCAAGAGCGCCTTCACGTAGGCCGCCGCCTTGTCGAGTCCAACGGCTTGGAAAGCGTCGTCAACGAGCACCGCCACCTTTCCCTTCCTCCACCTGCTTATCAGCCACTTAACGGCGTCCATGGCCAGAGTCGCCAGCTTCAGTTGAGCGATCCCCACGGCCTCGGAGGCCGCCTCTACTAGCTTGTCGACCAGCTCTTTCACGTCCGTGCGGGCTACGAATTCCCTGCGAAGAGGGTCTACGTAGATCGCCTCGAATCCGAGC
>DAIQQE010000007.1:0-34455 GCA_036786905.1 Candidatus Nezhaarchaeales archaeon
CTTCTCCGAGAACCCACCCGATAGCTTACGCGGCCGAGGACGCCCTCTTAAAGGTCTAGGCATCAGAACTGGCCTCTCGACCCCTCAACCCCGCTTTTCTTTTTTGCGGGCCAACCTCGAAAACGACGCTGTTGACCATCGGGGCACCGAAGCCCTCCGCCATAGTTTATCCAATAGTCAAATTCTTGCAAGTGACCATAGGCATAGCCATGGCCTTTGGCACGCGAACTCGAAACTTTAACGAGAACGCTTCGCCCATGAGGGGTCGGGCACCGAAGCTGGCGTCACGCGGGAGCGACTGCCTCACTACGTCTAGTTCGAAAACTCACATCGATGTGTTCGAAGGGCTCAAGGGCTCTCAGCGAAGGCTCGAGGGCGAGAACTCTGGCCTAGATCGCTTGGGGGCAACTTAATAGTGGGGCCCCTACCAAGTTGCAAAAGTGCTAGTGAGTTGCGCGCCAACACCCTCGAGGACTTGAGGTCGAGGGGCTACAAGGTCTTGGGAGTTTGCGAGAGGAGAGGAGGAGAAGCGTACGTCGGGGTCGAGATGCCGGAGCTTGCCTTCACCCTAGACTCCGTCGAGGCCTTCGAGGTCAACTTCCCAGTCGAGCTCTTTAAGAGCAAGTTCAAGCTGGTTCTGTCTCACCTCACGGACCTCGACTACGAGTTCTGCAGGAGGGCTAACATAAAGCCCATACTAATGCTAAGAAGGAAAGGGCTGAGAGGCCTCATAGAGCGAGCCCTCAACAGGCACGAGCCGATATACCTGTGCCGCGACTCCGTCTGGCTCCCTCATAGACTTGAGGGGCTCCTCGAGATACTGGAGGCCCTGAGGAGCTGGTACGAGGCTAGGTCGCCGAAAAAGACGAGAGGGAGGCCCTCAAGGACCACCGATTTCGAGGAAGCGCGCGTGGCCAATACCCTCGGCAAATCGAGCCTCGCTCAATGCACCCTTAGGACGTCGGACTGATGTAACAACGGTGGCAAAAAGGCACCCTCGTAAAAGAAAGTTAGGATTGAGCTCAGAACGGCAACTCGCTCTCCATGAGGCCCCTCAAGAGCTCTACGAGGCTCTGCAAGTCCTTGACGCTCAGGACTTCTTGGAACGTGTGGACGTACCTCGTCGGCACGGCCACCACGCCGCTCGGAACCCCCTCCCTCGAGAGCTGGATGGCGGTGGCGTCCGTGGTTCCTCCCTCTAGGACCTCGAGCTGGAATGGTATTTTCCTCTCCTCGGCCACCCTCATTATCCATTGCTTCACCCTCGGGTTCGGTATGAGGCCTCCTGATAGTGAGTCCCTGCGCCCGTCAGCAGCGACTATCACTGGGCCGCTACCGACCTTAACCGGGGCCTCGTGGGGCTCCATGCTCGGGTGGTCCCCGGCTATCGTGGTGTCGACGGCTATGCCTACATGGGGCTTGATCGCGTAGCCAGCCACAGTAGCGCCCTTCAACCCGACCTCCTCCTGAATAGTGAACACGGCGTATACCTTGCATCGAGGCCTGGCCTCCTTGATCGCTTGGACTAGGGCCGCGCAACCCGCTCTGTCGTCGAACGCCTTCCCGGCCACGAGACCGTTAGCGAGCTCCACCAACCTCTTGTCTATCGTTATGAAGTTGCCGACCTCGATGCCCATCTCCTTGACTTCTTCGGAGCTCTTGGCCCCGACATCTATGAACATCTTGTCGTACGTTAATAGCTGGCGCCTCTCCTCATCCTTCATCACGTGGATTGCCTTGCTCCCTATTACCCCCTTCACCTTGCCCTTGGCTCCGTGTATCACCACTTGCTGGCCCACGAGCAGCTGGTCCCATATGCCCCCCAGCTTTGCGAACCTTATGAAGCCTCTCTCGTCTATGCTCTTTACTATCAAGGCGACTTCGTCCATGTGCGCCGCTATCATGAGCGACCTATCCCCGGAACCCTTGTAGGCTATCAAGTTACCCAAGGAGTCTCTAGTGAAGCCGTCGACGTTGCCCTTGAGCTCGTCAACTATTACGTCTGCGACCTCGTCTTCAAAGCCGGGAGGTCCGTGGGCCTCCGAGAGCTTCCTCAAGACCTCTAACAGCTCGCTCATAGGAGGTCACAGCTACACTAGTGCCGGTTCTCTCACAAAAACCCGCCTTTTGGGCGCTGTGGGCATTCGAAGAGCGAGCTTCATCTTTTGGCTCATAGCGATGGCCTCACACCATCGAGTCGATACAAAGGGCGAGCTCTCATTGCCAGACGATCGGGCTCCGCTCCGCCAGCTTTCAGAGCCCTTTTTGAGGGCGAGCTCAAGTGTAGCTTTGGAAGATGGCCTCTTTCGAAGCGATGAGGAGAGGTCACGCGGCTGAGGGCTCACGCCCCTTCCCTGAGCTCCCTGACCCTTGACACTAGCTCCCTGACCCTATCCTCCGACACGGGCGCTGACAGGTCCCCTCCTCTGAAGTAGCTACCAACTATCGCGGCGTCTGCTACCTTGAGGAGCCCTCTCACGTTTTCGGGGTCGCAACCACTACCGACTATGATCGATGCCTGAGGGAGCCTGGCCCTGACGCTCAAAAGCTCCTCCAGAGGAGGAGGCGTGCCAGTTCTAGGACCTGTCAGGACCACAGCATCTGCCAATCCCCTCTTCAAGGCTTCTTCGGCCACCAAGTCCACAGGCCTCTGGACAAGAGGAGCTCCGTGCTTCACATGGACGTCTGCAAATACCTTGACGTCACTCGCTTGGTAGATCCTTTTGGCCATCTGGACTCTGCGAGCACAGGGCCTTATGATCCCTTGATCCGTCACTACGGTCTCGACGTACACGTTGACTCTTATGAACGAACCTCCGACGGCCTTGGCTATGGCTAGGGCCGCCACGGCGTCGTTCCTCAAGACGTTCAAGCCTATGGGAACCCCCACCTCTCTCGCCACCTCCTTAGCGATGACGGTCATGGAGGCGACGGTCATGGGGCTGACCCTCTCTCTTCGATAAGGAGCATCCCAGAAGTTCTCGATCAAAATCCCATCAACTCCTCCATTGCTCAGGGCCCTCGCGTCTCTAAGGGCCCCCTCAACTATGGCCTCCAAGCCCTCTCCGCTATAGAGCGCGGAACCGGGAAGCGGGGGCAAGTGCACCACCCCCACAATGGCCTTTCTCACGCCAAAGACGTCCTCTATGACTTTCACGTCGCCACCTCCAACCCCTCGCAACCGACTTTCGCAAATGCTAATTAAGCGGGAGCGTTGAAATATCTTGTTGAGCCTTTGGCGGGGCTCGGCGTGGCCAGACCTTCGAGTGTAAAGCTCAGCTTCCTCTCTAGAGGCTTCGAGCTATTGTCCATAGGGCAGACGCTGAAGAGCCTGCACTCGACGGTTTTCAGGGTCGGCGATTTAGTGCTCAAAGTGAGGAGCTTCGATATCAAGTCCGCGAAGGAGGTCAAAGAGCACATGAAGGAGGTCACGAAGTCCTTCGACTTCCTGCCCGACTTCTTAGGAGTTATTTTGGGCGCGCTCGAAGTCGACGGAAAGGTCAGGCCAGCAGTCGTGAGCGCTCACTCGTACGCAGAGCCCATAAACTTACCGACCTTGAAGGACGTTTGGGATATACTGGCCATAATAGTCCAGGCACAGTCTAAGGGGTATGCCCTAGACATAAAGCCCTCAAACTTCGGCAGGCTGAGGGGACGGGTGGTGTATGTTGACGAGTACGGCATAGGCAAGCCACTTCCAAAGGACATACTCGAGGATCTCGAGGAATTGAAGAGGAAGATAGAGCAGCACTTCAGACAGGTATCCGCTTTACTCTCGGAAAGGGGTTCGAAGAAGGCCGACGAGCAGGCCTAGTTCCAAGAGGCGAGCCGCTCGCTAATCGACCATTTTCCCTAGCGACAATCCCAAGGCCTCTGCGACTGCGCTAATAGCCCCCAAGGGGTCAGGCACCGTCGAGCCTATGATTATAGTGGGTATTCCTAGCCTCCTACCGGCGTCGAGATCTGAGGGCCTATCGCCCATGAAGACTATGGAGTCTCGACCTATCTCGGCACCGAGCCTTTGAAGCGCTATCTTGATTTGCCTCGCTCTGTCGAGTTCATCGTCCCTAGTGACGTAGACGTCGACGTAAGGCGCCAATCCGCTGACCTCGAGCGCTCTCTTGAGGCTCCCTTCGCTTTGAAGCGTTACTATCGCGACCTTAACGCCACAATCTTTCAACAACCTCAATAATTCCTTCGCTCCCCTTAGCTCCTGGAGATCTTTCATCGAGCCGACTTCGTATTCTTCTACCAGCTTGCTGAGCCTCCTGTAAAGCTCCTCGTCCCGAGACCTAGCGCTCCTCAAAGCCTCGAAGATGGAGCTCACCTCGCTTTTCAAGGTACTGGACAGCGCCTCCCTAACCTCGCTCCAATTAACTGGAACGTGGATTAGCGTCCCGTCCAAGTCGGATACCAAGACCCTCATAGCGAGCTCCACTTTTATGTGGAGGCCGCGTTTTAAGCGCTACTCCCAGGCTTTAGAGGCCTCATAAAAGCCTGCCAATGCCATAGCGTTTTATACTTTAGCCGTGGCGTATATTACGAGGAAGGTGCGTGAATGTGTCGTGGCCGTCGCTCAAGGACGAGGAGCTCGAGAGGTACGATAGGCAGATGCGCATCCTCGGCTTCGGCATCGATGGTCAGAGAAAGCTGAAATCGACTAAGGTCTTAGTGGCTGGCTTGGGAGGCCTCGGTTGCCCGGCCTCGATGTACTTAGCGGCGGCAGGGGTCGGAAAGCTGGTGCTCGTGGACCGAGAGAAAGTCGAGCTCAGCAACTTGAACCGACAGATCCTCCACTGGAGCTCAGACGTCGGCAGGCCCAAGGTAAACGCCGTCGCCGAGAAGCTAGTCCGCTTAAACCCCAACGTGGAGGTCGAAGCGCTGGCGTTGGAGATCAACGAAGACAACGTGAAGGATCTAGTCAAGAAGGTCGACGTGGTCGTAGACGGCATGGACAACTACAAGACCCGCTTCTTAATCAACGAGGCCTGTGTGACCTACGGCAAGCCGTTCGTCCACGCTGCGGTCTATGGGCTCGAGGGCCAGCTGTTTACCGTATTGCCCGGTAAAGGGCCTTGTTTGAGGTGCATAATCCCCTCGGATCCACCCGAACAAGACGCCGTGCCTGTGCTGGGCGCCACGCCCGGCGTTATGGCGGCTCTCGAAGTCATGGAAGTCGTGAAGCTCGTGGTCGGCCTCGGGAGGCCCTGCACCGACAAGCTCTTGATATTCGATGGCTATGAGATGAGGTTCCACGAGATAAAGGTGGAGCCCTCGCCGACTTGTCCTGTGTGTTCGAACCTTAGGAGCGGAAGGCCCCTCTGACGCGAAGCTCAAACTATCTGCATCTCGAGCCCTTCTATGGAGCCTCGCTTGGCGATGTACGCGGCCATCGAGCCGTCCACCGAGCTTATGATCAGCCATACGACGGGCCAATCCTCCATGCACTTCAAATCCATGGGCGATGGGCTAGGCGGTTCGGGGTGGGAGTGGTAGATCCCCACGACGTCGAGGCCCTTCTCTTCCGCGTATGCGTGCGCCTCGTACACGTCCCTCGGATCCACGTTGAAGGACACGTCCCTCGCGGGAGAGACGTTCTTAGCCTTGTAGAGCTCGCGAACTTCAAAGCACTGGCCTCGGAGCTCTCCTAGGAGGAAGCCGCATACCTCGCCCTCGCTCGTCAGAGCCTCGTGGACTAGCTCATCCACGAGCTGGCGGCTTATTCTCAGCCTACTCTTCATCTAGCTCCCGAGGCCTAGGAGTTGCGACTAGAGGCCTCGCCCCTTAGAGCGGTAGTCAGGTTTATCTGGCTTTATCGCGACTAAAATGCGGCAGAGGCATGTGCGAGTTTAGGGTTTATTTGAGGTCGGGCGACAAGGTCGAAGAGATAGCCGAGGGGGTCGTAAAGGCATTGGTTGACGGCGAAGTCGTCAGGCTCATTACGTTGCTCGGCGAGCTCAAAGAGGTAGCCGGCGCGATTATAGAGTCGGTGGACGTGCCTAACGAGAAGCTCGTCTTGACAAGACGGTAGAGGGCGAGCCTATTGATACCGAAGGACCACCCGAGGTACCACTCCCTAGTCATCAGGGAGGAGCTGATAAAGCACTTCGAGACGGGCGTCGTGGCTAGAGCGGGCCTCATAGCGCACGGGCGAGGAGAGGCCTTCGACTACTTGATAGGAGAGGAGACCATAGAGCCAGCGTTGAAGGCGATAAGGGCGGCTGCGTGCGCCTTGCTCTTGGCTGAGAGGCCCGTCATATCCGTGAACGGCAACGCGGCGGCCTTGGCCGGGGAGTGGATAATCAAGTTGGCAGAGGTAGTAAACGCGAAGATAGAGGTGAACCTGTTCTATAGGACCAAGGAGAGGGAGAAGGCCATAGAGTCGTTGTTGAGGGGCTTGGGCGCCAAAGAGGTCTTCGGGGTCGACGAGGGGTTCCAAACCACGATACCTGAGCTCATGAGCGAGAGAAGGAGGGTCGACTCTCGAGGCATATTGGTAGCCGACGTGGTCTTGGTGCCGCTGGAAGACGGTGACAGGACTGAGGCCCTCAGGAAATTAGGCAAGACGGTCATAGCCATAGACCTGAACCCGCTCTCGAGAACCGCTCGGGCGGCGTCTATAACCATAGTCGACAACATAGTCAGGGCTATGCCGAAGCTAGTCGAAGAGGCCTCGAGGTTGAAAGCGGTGCCGAGAGACGAGCTGCGCTCTATGCTGTCGAGCTACGACAACAACGTCGCGCTTTCTGAGGTGCTGGAGTACATGGCCAATCGGCTCAGGAGGTTGGCCGAAGAGGCTCTGGGGGCTCGCCCTAAATAATAGGGCCCCTGGAGGCGACGGGCGAGGCCTTTCTCGAGTGGACCCTTTCAATCCACGCCTCGAGCTCATCGGTTGCCAAGTCCTCGACGCCGTTGATGGGTTCTACGCCTTTGCAAGTTACCAACCTAGCCATGGGTCTTTTGTACAGCCTTGAGGCCCACGAGAGGAGCCTCTTGGCCACTGCGAACTTAGCCTGTTTGAAGGGCCAAGCAACCACGTCCTCTCTAAGCCATGGCTTAGAGTACTTCCCAACGACCGTTGAAAAGTCCATGCCAACCATCAAGACGGCCTTGCAGCCAAGCTCCATACACATGAACACGGCTCTATCTCCGTCCGTGAACCCACCGAAGTTGTAGAGGCAGCCGACGGGCCTCACCTGGGTAGTGCCGATCACTCTATTGCTGAACCTCTGCGTATATGCCCTCAACGCCGGTATGTTGTCTCCGTGAGCGTGGACGACCACGTAAGAGCCCCTCCGCCAGCACTCGTGTATGTCGTGTAAATTGCCATCAAGATCCGTGACTACGACGTCCGGACATAGCCCGAGCTCGAGAAGCCTGCTAGAAGCGCCATCGGCGGCGACCAATGCGTCGACGTTGTCGAGCCCCTCACCCAGATAGCCCTCGATCGACGGCCCCGCTCCCACGACTAAAACAAGCCCTCCCTCCACGACCCTCTTCAGGTGGCTGACGTCAGTTGTCCTATCCCTTATCAGCGCGTCTAGGATGCGAGAAGCCTCGTAATCTCTCGACACGCTGAGCCCCAAAGAGCTCGCTATCCATATGTACCAAGGCTCCCACAAGCTCCAGTCCAATGGAGTGCACCTCTACGACACCAAGTTTCTGAACTCGCCGATAGTCCCTCTCTGCTTGGCCACCAAGTCGTGCTTGTGGATGCTCTCCTCGCTCTTGACGTAGCACTCGAAGAACGTCGAGTCGGGGAAGTCCCAGAACCCCTCTAAGATCCCCCTAATCATGGAGCGAATGACGTCTTCGGCGAACTTGGGGTTCGACACGGCTCTGCATATGATCTCTCCCTCGTCACCCCTCTTGAGAAGGCCATAAGTCGGAGAGCTCATAGACCTCTGAATTATCCCCACTAGCTTCATGGCGTCCAGCTCACGCCCGTGAGGCACCTCAATTATTATGGTACCAGTGACCCTCTGTACGTGGGTTGCGAGCGGCAGTTCGTTGGCTGGAGGACCTTCGAGGAAGTTCCTCACTTTCTCCTTAACGTACTCTAAGGCGCATGGGCACGCGGTCATCCCCTTGACCGAGACCCCGATGGCCTTTTTAGTCTCTACGCCTTCTCCCATTCTGTAGGCCCACGCCTTTCCGATCATCGTGCAAGGTTCGAAACTAATCGAATCAGAATCCTCTACATGGCTTTCGAAGACCACTTCTCCTCTAGCCTTGACGTACGACTTGGAGGCGTAGTCGTGCCTCTCTAGGAGTTTAACGGCGATCTTCTCGCATATATCCTCAAGCTTTCCGACCTTCATAGCAAAAAGAGAGATCACCTCTGCGATCACCTCGTAATGACGAGAAGCATGGATGCCTTTCATCGTCGAGGGCAGGTTTATGTAAGCATCGAAGACAGGCAAAGTGAAGTGGGACTTCCCCCCAAACTTCACGAAGGCCACCGGCATCTTCACTCCCTTGACCCCGACGAATTGTAGTGGTATTGAGAATGACGGCCTCCTTTGGTGGACGTCTTCCATTAAAACCACTGCTCCAACGTCAGCAAGAGTAAGTGTAAGCGAGGAGTAGGCTAATAATCTCTTTCCTGCTCACTTAAAAGATACGACTCAGATATGGTCAGCAACAAGGGCGGTCCTAACTTAGCCAGGCGCATTGGCATCAACGTAGGCGGCCTCTATGAAGTGATAGCTTCGACTTCGAATCCCGACGGCAAGCCGCACGCCGCTCCCATGGGCGCCCTTTTCTTGAGCCACGACTCCTTCATCATGCGCTCATACGGCGAGACCACGACCCTCAGGAACTTGAGGTCGAGCGAACGGGGAGCCTTAAACGTGATCGACGACGTTGTGGTGTTCTTCAATTGCATATTCAAGCCGCACCAGCTGTCGTTCAAGTGGTCTAACGGCGTTCCCATATTGAGGAGGGCTCGTGCGTGGCTAGTCTTCGAGCTCGAGGACGTCGTCGATAGAGGGCAGTACTACGAAATGAAGTGCTCCGTAGTCGACGCGAGTGCCGCTAAGGTAAGGCCAAGGCCCATATGCAGGGCTGAGGCCTCCCTCCTCGAGGCCCTTATCCACTATACTAGGGTTAGGTATCACGTTGCCACAAGCCGAAAGGCCGAGGCCCGCGAACTGAGCAAGCTTATAGACCACCACCTCTCAATCGTAGAGCGAACTGGGTGGCCTCAGCTCAAGCGTATTGCCAAGGACTTGAAGAGGAGCGTTTCGTCGCTGTTCCTTGATGACATCGCAGGGCCTTGATGCTCGAGACAGGCTCAAAGGTGCCTCACGTAAATGACCCTCGGGCCGCCGTCGTGTATGCCGCATACGACAAGCCTCACATTTCCCAACCTCTCACTTATTAAGCCCGAGAGCCTGTCGACGAGGCCCTCTCTGGTCAACACGTAGAAGACCCCTTTCTTCACCGAGGCCCCCAAGGCCCCCTTCTCTATGACCTTCTCAGCGACCCTCTTCATGTCGTCGTCCATGAAGCCGACCTCCTCTGCGAAGGCCTTGGCCTCGCTCATCAACACCTCGATGCTGGGCCTCTTCAATAGCCTAGCCAAGGCCAGCCTTCCGCACCTGTTTATCGCCTCCCTCTTAGTCGTCAGCAGCTCCCTCGTCGAGATTTTCTTCAAACTGGCGGTTATCAGGCGGAGGTCGGGCTCGTGCGAGAGCTTGTCGACCGCTCCCACGCCCGGAGCGCCCTCCCTAACTCTCACCTCAACGCCGCCGTGTATTTGAGCTATGACGTCGCCCAAGCCGGTCATGTGCTCTACTTCAACGACATGGGCCACGGCCCCTGCTTGGGACAGGGTCATGACGTTGCCCAAGGCGATTGAAGTGGCCATCGCGGCCCCCAAGGCCGTGGCCCCGCTGACCCCATACCCGACCCCCATCGGCACTGGTTCGTCATGCTCCAGCTCGGCGCGGGCCCTAATACCCAAGCCCTGTAGCATGCGCTCCACCACGTCTCTCGAGACGTCGTTGCCCCCTGAGACCTCGACGTCGTTCGACCTCCTCAGCCTGACAACGGTCTTCACCCCCACGTCGAGGTTGAAGCCGGCCCCCCTCGAGCCGGTTTCGAGCGGGTTGTCGTGTTCTCTGATTTCGAAGAAGCACGTGATGTGGCACGGGACCCAGACGCAAACCTCCACGCCCCTCTCGAGCTCGACCTTCAACGATCTCCACCCTATTCGGGCGAGTCTTTCGCCGAACCCTAAAGTTCTCGTGGTTATCAGCTTTTACTGTTACCCCTCCTTCTTCATCGCCCGCCCTCGTAGCGCGCGGGATTCCCAAGGCCCTCCGCCTCGCCCATAAGGGCTGGTAAGGCTGCGGAAGGCTGATGAAGCTATGTCCACAAGAGGATCGTCCCCAACCTCTCGAGCCAAGGCCTCGATGCGAGGCCGATGGACCTCTGTGGGGGCCGTCGCTTGACTAGGATGATGGAAATGGTGGGATAGCGAGCTTTAAACCAGTGTGCAATGGCAGGTGAAGCTATAAGATCCTTCTCCCTCATCCTGTTTTGAGATGGTAGAACGAGCTCGAGGATGTTGTTCTCGTACCTCTCAGAAGTGGAGGCAAACCTCTCAGATGCTAGGAAGAGCCTTGAGAGGGCCGTCAAGCTCTTTGAGAAAATCGTCAGCGCCGTCCCCGCCGTCATCAGGGATTACGTCGATGACGTCGAGAGGTTGGAGACGGAGAGGATTGCAGAGGAGAGAGGAGCGAAGCTCGTAATCGGAAAGGTCGTTGGTTAAGCAGTTGCCCGCTACCAATTAGTTGAATCTGGTCAGTGAGCGCGTTTCTCTATTCTCGTACCCTCGTATCCCTTCTGCGCCGTGGTAGCCTCTAGCTCGGAGTAGCCTTGGCAACCATTAAGGAGGTCGTCAAGGCCTTCGCGATGTACTTCGACTTGAGGGAGGCTCTCGAATACGTTGAGGAGGCGGTAGGTGGGGCGTTGAAGCTTGATAGCCAGTCGCTCTTTGAGCGAAGCCTTGACGTGACTTTGCAGGCCCTAGCCCTTGATGAAACATGGGGGCGTGCACGTAACTTTTACCCTATCACCATCACTTTAAGTACTTCGACATGTACACGCCGTCCTTCTTATAGCCCTGCTTGGCATAGTACTCCTTGACGCCCAAGGCCGACAGCACCAATATCTTTCTCGCGCCGTACTCTTCCCTAGCGATCCTTTCGGCTTCCCTCAACAACGTGGATCCGTAACCTCTGTGTTGCCAAGCGCTCCCATCCCTCTCGCTAACGGGGACCACGTCTCCGTAAACGTGGAGGACCCTCACTATCGCCGAGGGCTTTTCGACGACCTCCGGCCTGAAGGCCTTGTCCGACGGGATCCTGAGCCTAAGGAGCCCTATGAGGACGTCGTTGACCACGTCCTCGCATGAGATGAAGACCTCCACGCCCTCCGAGGCCCCGTACTTCTCGACCCTCAGCTTAACGTTCTCGGGATCGGGCGCCACGCCCCTCTTGAGCATCACGTGGCCTACCTCCCTGCACCTGATGCAGTTGCACTTCAGCCCTTGGGCCTCGAGCCTCTTAAGCGCCAAGCACCTGAGGTCGCCCCTCTTAACGCCGTCGACTATCACGTTGGCCGGTATGTCGCGCTGCACTCTCTGGATTCTGACCCATCTCGGGACGAGCTTCTTTATCTCGGCCACTAGCTCGGCGGCCTCTTCGGAGCTGTATGGCCTGTACTCCCCCCTGAGCCACGCCTCGTAGAGCTTGGTGCCCTTCAGCACCAAGGTGGGGTATATCTTGATGTCGTCGGGCTTGAAGTGAGGATCGCTGAAGACGATCTTGAACATCTCCACGTCGCGTTTCGGATCTGAGCCGGGCAGGCCCAACATGAAGTGGGCGACTACCTCGAAGCCGCAGTCCTTGGCCACCCTAAACGCCTCAACGACGTCCTCGACCGAGTGCCCTCTTTCAATCGCTTCGTAGACGTCCTCGAAGACGGTCTGCACTCCGAGCTCTATCTTAGTGAAGCCCATTTCCAGCATGGCGTTCGCATGCACTTCCTTGAAGAAGTCGGGCCGGGTCTCGGCAGACATGCCCGAATTCCTTATCGGTGCCCTCTCGGCCAAGAGCTTGGCATCCTCGAGGTCCGAGGCCTCGACGCCGTTGAGCGCGTCTAAGCACCTCTTCACGAACCATCGCTGATAGTCGATGGACAAGCAGGTGAAGTTCCCTCCCAAGATTATGAGCTCTACCTTGTCGACCTTGTGACCTATCTCCTTCAGTTGCTCGATCCTGCTCTTGACCTGTAGGTAAGGGTCGTAGTCGCTCTGTCTAGCCCTCCTACCAGCGGGCTCTAGGCCCGTATAGGACGGAGGAGTGCCTATCTCCGGCCCTCCGGGGCAGTAGATGCACCGACCGTGAGGGCAGGAGTGGGGCTTCACCATGACCGCTACCGGGACTATCCCGCTTATGGATCGAACCCTCTTGACCCTCAAGAGCTTCAGGAACCTCTCGTCGTACCCGACGGCCTTGAGCACATCCGAGTTGCGAGGGGGCCCGACACCGTACTTCCTCGCCACTTCTATTTTGACGCGGTTGATTTCTATGGGGCTGACGTGGGGCCTCTCGACCAGCTTTTCGGCTATCTCCACGCAAGCCCTCAGAAACGCCTTATCATCGCCTTGAAGCTGCGCCTTGGGCCCCTCCATAGAAGTAGCGCCAAAAATTCTACACGAGCTCAGCTATTAGCTCTTGCTCACTAGGACCGTTCATCGTTGTGCACGTGCTGATAGCGCTCATCAGTGGGAGTCTTTATGGCTAAGAACGTAGACATGGAGAGTAGGCAGAGATGCGTAGAGTGGTAAGGCTTTGGATAGAAGCGGCGGAGGAGGACTTGTTTGACGCTAACGACGCTCTGCACAGGTGTAGGTGGTTCAGGGCCGCCTTCTTCTCTTAACAAGCCGTGGAGAAGGCATTGAAGGCGCTCTTCTTCGTAGTGCGCAGAGAAGAGCCTCCTCACGTGCGCACGGTGACGGAGCTCTACAGGCCCCTCAAGGACTCTGGCTTTACCCTCCCGCCAGAGCTCGAGGGTCAGCTCTACGTATTGAACGAGTACTACACCGTCACGAGATACCCGATGCTGCCAACGGCCTCCCAAGCGAGGCCGTCGACAAGATCGAGGCAGAGAGGGCCTATAACATCGCAGCCGAGGTGGTGAATGTCGTTGGAGAGTATCTCGCGAGAAGTCGTGGAAGCGATTAGGAGGCTAATGAAGGAGCTGTCAGAGAGCGAGGGGATAGTCGTCGAGAAGGCGTACTTATTCGGGAGCTACGCCAAGGGCTCTTGGATCAAGACCAGCGACGTGGACTTGGTGATAGTCTCGCGAGGCTTCGAGGGCGTGCCGTTTCTCAAGAGGCTCGACATTGTAAACAGAGCGCAGTGGAGGTGGGGGTACGGCCCTTCATAGAGGCGATACCGCTCACCCCAGACGAGTTCAAGGAGAGGGTGGAGAGGAGCGCCTTGTTGAGAGATGCCTCGAAGTACTGGATCGAGGTACCTCCAATGACCTAGCCTGCAATCGTCGGCTAGGAAGACAACATCACAGATACCTAGCTATCAACTCGCCCACTACATTGAAGACTTCGGGCTTGTCCTTCCCCGTAGTCCTCGAAAGGGCCTCACAAGCCTCCTTGATGGCCTCCTCTCTCGTCCTCTGTCTACCTATGAAACCTCCAACGAGCCATAGTATCGAGTCCAGGTGCAATGGAGGTATCCCGCACCTCTTGGCCACGGCGCTCCAAGCCTTCTGTACAGTCCTCGGCTTTCTCATCACGGCCTCGACGACGTCGCTCCACCCCCTCAAGCTCGCCCCCTCGACGTCAATTACGCCAGCGGTCCAGGACAGCTTGGCGATCCTCGAGTCTATCGGTATTGGTATGCTAAGAGGGGCTATCAGGGCCTTCCCGTAGCGCGCTCTGTATGCGTAGCAGATCATCTTGAGCGAGAAGAGTATGGTCTTCGAGCTCCACTCAGATCTCAAGCTCAGTGCTAGGGCCTCGGCAAACCCGCGCAAATCCCTTATCTGCTTTACTACGTTCTCGGGCTCTAGCATCCTCGCCGTCGACGCCCTCAGGAGCCTAGAGGTTTTGGAGGTCCTTAAGGCCAAGTTTATCTTGGATGCGGACAGGAAGCCGAGCATGAGCTTCACCGCTTCGACCAAGCTCTTAGGCTCCTCGGCCTTAGAGACATAGAGGGCGAATTCGTTCCAGTAGTCCTCGCCCCTCCCGCTGAGCCTGTAGCTTATGATGCTGTTGAGGACTATGAGCGTTAGAGCAGGCCCAAAGTCCATCTTGCTAGTGATGAGCTTTACCGCGTGGAATTGAGGGTCAACTTCCTCGATCCTCAAGGCGCCCTCGAGCCCGAGTGACTTCAGCACCTCGCCTACGATCGACGCCCTCTCCTCGTTCTGCCTTACTAAGGCCAAGGCCCGGACACCTTCGCCAAGCACTTAGCCCTCGTCGATGACCTTTAATCTAGGCGTCGCTATCGCTCAGGGAAAAAGTTATCGATCACCTCTGGGCCCCTTGGCTACGTGGCGGCTCGGTCGGGCTCGTCTATGAGGCCGAGAGCCGCCAGCGCGCCTATGCAACCCCGCTCGCCCGTCACCGGCTTTAGAGCAACGCGAGCGCTGAATGCAACTCGACGAGCCTCTTCGATGCTCACCATCCCCTTCTTCGCTCTTTCAGTAAAGTCTTTGAGCTCCTGCGGTACCGTCACGCACACCTTGTAGGCAATCCCCGTGTGCGAGGACAAGGTCCTCTCCCTCAAAGCCCCCTCCAAGCACCTCAAGCAGTCGTCGAGCACTCGGGGCCTTACAGCCAGTACCAAGCCCGATGACACGCAGTTAGAGGTCTTGTACGGGTTCTCCTTGTAGAGCTGGGTTAACGTCAGCGACACGTAGTCCGCCAACCCCCACCTCTCTATCTCGAGGGCTATGTTGTTGACCAAGCACCACGTCGCGCCCTCTTCCTTGGTGTCGGTGTCGTCGACGCCCACGCAGAGCTTGTACTTCAATGGGAGCGTTATCACGCTTTCGCCGACCTTGGCCCCTCCGCCCTGCTCTAAGATCTCGATCTCCTCCACGCCTTCTGCTAGACCCCTGCAGAGCGCGCCGACGCCAGCTCCAGCTACGCCTCTATAGGCTATCTTGACCTTATCACCCTCGATCCAAGCGCCCTCTATGCACGCCACTCCTTTGCCCTCAGAGCGCTCGCCCAGCCTGACCACGTATATGTTCCTGTTGCCCTCTCTCCTCGCCCTTACCACTGCGGGGCTGCTTTTGGCTACGTTGAAGGTCGTCCACGCGGCGTTGCCAAAGCAAGGGCCCTCGTATACCTCGTGGACCTCAACGTACTCCCCTAGCTCATCGACCATCGCGATTAGCTTCCTAAATGGAGTTATCCAAGGCCTGCCCCTGACGAGCTCGTAGAGCTCCTCCTTTTTCAACCTCATCTCCATCACTTTGCCCCTTACGGCCGTTGTACGCAAGGCCTGGCATAAGGCGCTGCGACGAGAGATATAAGATTGCACCCTTCACGTCAAGACTTCGGAAAGAGCTTTTTCGGAGTAGGGGGCGCGTCATCGACATCGACCTTCACCTCTATCAGTGTCGGCTCTTCGACTTGGCTGAGGCCGCGTAGCTCCTCCTCGCCGTCCACTTTTAAGTACCTCATCCCCACAGCCTCCGCTAGTTTCTGGAACCCCTTAAAGCCCAACTCGACGTCGCTTGCCAGGCTGTAATCCCTCAGCTGCTTGCTCCTCACCATTCCGTAGGACTCGTTGTTGAAGACCGCCACGACTATCGGCAACCTCATGGCCGATATGGTGTGGAGAGCAGGCAAGTTCATTATGGCTCCGCCGTCGCCCGTTATCGACAGGACTCGATGCGCTGGCTTTGCCAGTTGTGCCCCTATCGCCGCTGGTATCGAGAAGCCCATGGTCGCGAGGCCTCCGGGGTAGAGGACGGGGCCCTGCCATCCGTGCTTCAGAGCTTCGAGCGCCCACATGCTCGATTGGCCCATGTCTAGGGCGATGGCGGAGCACCGCGTCGACGAGATGAGCAGCCTCACGGCTTTGAAGGTCTTGGAGTCGTAGAGAGGCTCTTCTCTGCGCGTGACCCAGAAGCCCTTCTTCCCGCCGCGATAGCTCCTGCGCAGGGCCTCTACGAAGTCCTCGCACCTCGACTTGATCTTCAGCGCCGCCCTCTCGCTGAAGGGGCCCTCCACCAAGACTTGAGCCACTACCGAGCCCTCGTTTATTCCATACGCCGTCGTCGCCTCGGAGAGTCTCGCCCCTAGGACCAATAGGAAGTCGCACTCTCGGAGGGCACCATTCGCGGTTCTGAACCCTCTGATGCCGCAGAAGCCCACGCCCACTGAGGGCTTCGGCCAGGCCGTGCACCAGCCCATCAAGGTGTACGCCACAGGTATGTCGTAAGCTTCAGCGAAAGCGGCCACGGCCTCGTGGGCGTCTGCGCATCCATTGCCCACTAATATTAAGGGCTTCTTGGAGGCCTCGAGCAACTTAGCGACTTCATCGGCCACCTTTTCGAGCCCCTCCGCCCTCGCTCGAGAGCTCACCTCCCTAGGCCGCTCGCCGAGCTCTACTTCCATCTCTTGGGCGTCTAGCGGGAAGTCCAAGAAGACGGGTCCCTTGGGGGCTCGGATCGAGCTCTCAGCCATGTCCAGGGCCTGGACGATCTTCTCCTCGCAGTCGACGTATATCGAGCTCTTGCAGAGCGGCTCGAAGACCCTCATTAAGTCGACCTCCTCTACGGCCAGCGAGCCCCTAGAGCGCGCTGGCACGTCCCCGGCTATCACTACCATGGGCGTGTGGTCCCTGAAGGCCGTGGCCACTGGGAGCGTGGCGTTGAGGGCCCCGGGCCCGGCGGAGACCACCAGGCCAGCCGACCTGCCAGAAACCCTAGCGTAGCCGTCGGCCGCGTGCCCGGCGCACCTCTCATCGGGGATCATGACTCTACGGGCGCCCACCCTCTTTAACGACACATTGAGCGGTATGGCGAAGCGGCCGGGAACTGTGAAGTACGCGTCTACTCCTAGTCTCCTTACGAGGGCCTCGGCGCCAATCAACGCCTCTTGGCCTCCAAGACCTTGAGGGCCAGCTCCTTAACGTCCTCCAAGTCTAGGGGGCCCCTTAACTCTTCGAGCCTCTTCACCTCTTCGAGCACCTCTCGGGCCAGCTCGCTGGATATGTCTAAGCCCGCGACCTTAAGCGCGTACGATATCGCCTTGATGCCGCTGTGCTTGCCGAACTTTATGGCTCTCTCGCGCCCCACTATGCTCGGGCTGTACGCCTCGTAGGTGAAGGGGTTTTCAAGAACCGCTGCTACGTGTATCCCGGATTCGTGCATAAAGGCATGGAGCCCAACCACGGGCTTGAGGGGCCAAGGCCTGAGCTTGCTCAGCTCGGCCACTCTTTGAGAGAGCTTGTTCAGCTTCTTGAAGTCTATGCCGGGGTCCACGCCATAAAGGCAGTAGAGCGCCAAGGCTACCTCTTCGAGCGAAGCGTTGCCACATCGCTCGCCGAGCCCGTTGACTGAGACCGAGAGAGCCGTAGCCCCGGCCTCGTACGCCGCCAAGGTATTGGCCGTGGCCAGCCCGAAGTCGTTGTGGCAGTGAACCGCTATTGGCTTGTTGAGAGACTTCGAGAGCTCGCCTATTAAGAGCCTCATCCCCGAGGGGGTTATGCATCCGACGGTGTCCGCTACGCCCACTCTGTTCGCTCCCCACTCTATGGCCGAGCTATAGAACTTAAGTAGCCTTTCAAGAGGCGTCCTCGTGGCGTCCTCACACGTGAACTGCACGAATATCCCGTGGGATCTCGCGTACTCTATGACCTCTAGGACGCAACCCAATAGGCTCTCAGCGCTCATCTTGAGCTTCCACTTCAAGTGAATGTCCGACGAGGGTGCGAATATTATAACCCCGTCCACGTCGCACTTGAGGGCCAATTCCACGTCGGACTTCAGGGCTCTGCAGAGGCACAAGACCTTAGATTTAGAAACGGCCTTGGAGACGGCCCTCACGGCCTCCTCTTCGTCCTTGGAGATTGCCGGGAAGCCCGCTTCTATCTCCTCCAATCCGCACTCCTCGAGTAGGAGGGCTATCTCGACCTTGCCCTTGACGTTGAAGGACACCCCTGGAGTTTGCTCGCCGTCCCTCAGCGTGGTATCGTAAAGTATTGGCTTCCTATCATATTTAGCGTTGTAGAGGCTCGTGGCGACGCCCCTAGTCTCCATGTCCTTGAAGAGCTCTTCGACCCCCCTCAATTGTTTGACCATTGGCAATCCACCAGTCCAAAGCCGCCGTTCACTAAAAACTTGTCCCCGACAGAGGAACCAACGAGCGAGACCGATACGGTGAACCTCATCATCTCAACACGAACCCGAAGCCCAGCTCCTCGTCTTGAACGTAGCTCTTGCCGAGCTTGAGGGCTAGCTCGGCCTTGTAGAGCTCCCTGCCTATGTAGGCCGCGTGGCTCAGGGTCGACACGAGCCCCCTCGCTATTAGCTCATCGCACACCTCCTCGGCCCTCGAGCCCTCGATGACGCACGTAGCCTTGCCAGCTCTGAAGTGTGAGACCGCTATAACCCCCTTGCCTCTGTCTATCGCCACCTTGACGTAACCAGCATGATCGTGGGCTTGGGAACTTCGGCTCGAGGCCTTCACGACCTCGCAGTTCTCCGCGACCCTCGGCGGAATGGTCAAGTCTCTCTTCTCCTTTA
Source organism: Candidatus Nezhaarchaeales archaeon (assembly GCA_036786905.1). GTDB lineage: Archaea > Thermoproteota > Methanomethylicia > Nezhaarchaeales > WYZ-LMO8 > WYZ-LMO8. Next base: position 18,799 of record DAIQQE010000007.1, read on the forward strand.
GGCTTAGGAGATCTAGGCTGAGGTCCTTCATCGGCCTCCTCTCCCTCTTGGATAGCTTAGCCATCTTCGCCGCGATGCACAGCTCCCTCACGCAGCCTTTGGTCTTGTTGCTGGCCTCGGTAGTTAGGAGCAACGATATGTCGAGCTCAGCCGCTATGGCAGCCATGAGTCCGTTGACGCCTGGACTGTCTACGTCCATTAGCTCGGTGACGTTCCCGACCCCCATCAGCATTGGCACGTCCGGGCGCTTCTTGGCGAACACGTAGTAAGCTACTAGGGACTCGAAGAGACTTGGTTGCAGGGGAGGGCTGAGTATGGGGTCAGCTATCACCTTCTTGAACCCCATGCTCCGAGCGGCGTCGACGGCCCTTTCGAGGGACTCAACTTTCTCGTTTATGCTCGACGGGTAGTAACCCCTCTTGACGTCTGTCGGTATCACGACGATGGCCACGTCACGGGGCAGATCCTCTAGATCCCTTAAAGTCCCTCTGTCCACGCTTATGACGAGGTCGGCCCCGGCCTCGACGGCAGCCCTTATCTCGCCGGGATCCGCAGAATCCACGCTTACAGGCCCCTCGATCTCCTTCTTAACTGCCTTTACCAGCTCGCTGGCCACTTCGGGCTTGCTTTCTCCGGCCACCATGCCCACGTCTATTATGTCGGCTCCGTAGCCCTTGTACATACGGGCCTCGCTCACTGTTGCGTCGATGCCCTTGATCGAGGCGAAGGTGACTTCGGCGACGACCCTCAAGGACCCCTTGGCTATTGGCACTCCGGCCACGTCGAAGAAGGCCTTGCTGGCCAGCTCCTCCTCTACTGCGCTTAGGACCCTCCGGTCCTCGACCTCTCTGCTCACCCTCAAGACCTTGCAAGCCGGGTCCACTTTTGACAGCTCGACCTTGCCCAGCATCGAGAGCACAAGGGGCAAGTCAGCTGCGTGTATCGGCCCCTTAAACGTCGGCACCCCCACCTCCCTCTCTATCGCCGAGACGTCTCCGCTGATGAGCCCTGGGACCAGTATTAAGTCGAAGCCCTTGACCCCCTCCTCCTTCAACTTCTTGGCTATTTCTCGAGGAGGTATTAGGGCTGCTACCTCATGTGGCATTACATAGACCTCGAAGTCCACGCCGGACCTCGATGCGTACTCCTCGACGATCTTGGAAGCGGCCCTGCCAGTCACCAATAAGACCCTCATGTCCCTCGAGATATCGGGGGTGGACGTCGATTAAAGCTTCCCGAGTCATCGATGGAGGGCTCAGCACGTGCAAACGTCATCACCCCTCAGGACCGTGGAGGCTCATCACAGACCTCGGGCCGCTGAGGAGTGAACTTTAAATCCTCGCCTTCAACTTTTCTCGGGCCGGGTGGCTATGTCGAAGGACGTCGAGGCCCCGAGGCCCGTAGTCCAAGCCCCTCTCCACAAGGAGCTCCCGGTGAAACTACGTAGTGGCAGGGGCTTCAGCATGTCCGAGCTCAAGGCCGCAGGGCTCGATGTGAAGAGGGCCAGGAAGATGGGCTTGAGGGTCGACGAGCGCAGGGACAGCTGCCACGAAGAGAACGTAAAGGCACTAAAGGAGTTCTTAGCGAAGACGCTCCAACTCACGAGAACTGCGTGAGGCGATTTAACCTAACGTCCTCATTTTTCGAGTTTCTTGTGCCAAGGCATCATCGCTCAAACCTTAGACATGGCCTCGGCGTGACAAGGGGTATTGGGCTGTGGCCTCGGTGACCGCACGATAGCGGGCCTTTTGAGTGTTGTTTGAGCCCAAATGGGTTGTAACGCTGTGATAGTCAACGTAGGGGTGCGCGTTGTCTGTAGCAAGTAGGAGCCCTGAAGATGAAGTCGCGGAGTAGATGCTCCTGCGTGAGCAGGGTCCAGACGCTTTCGCATGGAATGGCCGTAGCCAGACGTGCCTCGGATCAGATAGGACTCTAGCGTCGAGTAAGTGGTCGTGGAGAGCTTAAGGAAGGGCCGGCGAATTAGCTCTAGGAGGTAAGAGGCCTCTTCGCAATAGTTGGAGAGCCTTTAAGGAGGCGACCGGATGAAGCCTAGTACCCCATTAAATACATCTCTATTAAAGCTCTGGAGGCTCACGGGCATTCTAGCCTCTGCAGTCGCCTGGCTCACGATCGCCACTTCAGCCTACCTTAACCCTTGGTTTAGCATTTGTAAGCACGCCTTCAGCGACCTCGGCGCTCCGCAGGCTAACCTACCTTGGGTCTACAACACTGGCCTCATAGCGTCGGGTGCGCTTGCGTGCCTCTTCTCACTCTACTTGCTCCACGTAGCCAAGTCTAAGGTCGAGGCGTTCTCATCCTCGTTGCTCTTCGTTGCTGGCATCTTTTTAGCTCTCATAGGCTTTTTCCCGTCCTCCACTAGGCCCCACACATTCGTATCGACTTGGTTCTTCGTCCAAGTCTGGCTCAGCTTTGTCAGCTTCTCGGTAGCTTCGTACTTAACTAAGAAGAGGAAGCTCTGCGCCTCCTTAGCCTTGCTAAGCGCTCTAGGCCCGCTAGGCGCTCTATTGGTAGAACTGCTGTGGAGCTGGCCCTCCGTAGCTTTGCTCGAAGCTTACGGGATAGTGATCATAAACCTAGGAGTCATACACTTGAGTTTAGAGATGGTTTAAAAACGCTTAAAGCAAGGAGTTTGGTTCGAGTAGTGCCCAGCGCGCATGCGCCTAAGAGGCCTTGGGTCTGCGAGCTAGTGCCCGAACGCGGCCCCAAGCCCTTGACACCGTGAATCCTCAGCGACACATCGATCTTGAGGAGCTAGGAAACTAAATAGGTGGATGGTGGAAGCACTTAAAGGGCGGAGCCCTAGCTGATAACCCTCTATAGAGGGCCCATCTAGGTGATGCGTCTTACGACCACATCGACTCCCGCGGCTTGAGGTCCTGCGCGAATCGCGGTTGAGCCAAAGAACTTTAGGCGTTCTCGAGAGGCCATCGAGGTGAGGGATGTGCCGGATCGCGTAGTGGTCGTAGACGACGTGCACAAGGCTTTCAAGCTGGGGAGCACCGTGACGTGGGCCCTAAGAGGTGTCTCGCTCAGCGTCGAGAGGGGGGACATGATAGCCATAATGGGCCCCTCTGGCTCGGGCAAGACGACTCTCTTGAACATGATAGGCCTGCTCGACAGGCCGACTAGGGGGAGGGTCTACATCGACGGCGTCGACACGAGCACGCTCAGCGATCGCGAGCTGGCGAGCTTCAGGAACTACAAGATAGGCTTCGTGTTCCAGCAGTTTAACCTAGTGGGAAGGCTCACGGTGTTGGAGAACATAGAGCTCCCGCTAATCGCTAGGGGGTTACCGAGGTCTCTTCGAGTCAAGATGGTAGTGGAAGCGCTTCGAAGGGTCGGCGGCGACGAGAGCTGGTTGCTCAAGAGGCCCACCCAGTTGTCGGGAGGTCAGCAGCAGAGAGTGGCCATCGCAAGGGCCATAGTCACCTCGCCGTCGATCATACTAGCCGACGAGCCCACTGGAAACCTCGACAGGGCCTCAGCGAAGGTCGTCTTAAGCACGTTCTTAGAGCTCAACAAAGCTGGTCAGACCATAATAATAGTGACTCATGACCCTGAGGTGGCCAATTGCACTAACAAGATCTACGTGATAAGGGACGGCATCATAGTTGACGTCAGAGAGCCCGACAAGAGCCAAAGCCTCTTAGTAAAGGCTTGAAGTGCAGGCGAAGCCCGTCTAAAGGATAGCGCTCGGCCAGATATACCAATAGCTCATCCATCTAAGCGAACGTCTTGCTCTACGAAGGCTAGCTCTGAAAACGCTTTTATGCGTGAGCGAGGGCGAAAACTACGACAAGCCCTGCAATGGTCCTTGGGGTGTTTACTTGACCCGTAAAGGCATTTCCATAGCAACTATTTCAATGGTCTCTCTAATTGCGCTAGTCGTCGTACTCGCCGTAACCTCGGCCTCTTCAAGTAGCTTCGAAATCCTGTCGATCGCCTTCAAGTCCTCTGCCGGCACTGACGTCTATCCCGGAAGCAAAATGGCTCGCTTAAGGGTGGATGTGCGATATGTCGGGGAAGGCGACGTCTACGCCGTAGCCGGCCGGCTAAAGGACTTGCCGAGCGGGCTATCCCCTAGCTACGGCTCGGCATCGCCGGCCAGAGACCTAGACGGCGAGGTGAAGACGAGAGTAAGGCCTGGTGACGTCCTTTACTTTGAGTTCTATCTAGACGTCGATAAGAGTGTTAGCCCAGGCATATATGTACTGACGTTGGTCATAAGCTTTAGAAACGACACGTCGTGGTTTGATGAGGGCTACCCAGTCTATGTCGTCATCGCTCAATACCCCCAGCTGGATCTCGAAGTGGTCGACGTCTCGTGGAGTCCCGCAGCCTATCCCGGTACTTCTGGCACCTCTCTGAGGATCACCGTTAGGAACGTGGGGGATTGCGATTTGAGGAACGCAATGGTTAGGCTCAAGTTGCCCGATGGCATGAGCCCAAAAGAGTCGACGGTCCAGCTCGGAGTCTTAGCTAGAGGAGATCAAGCGACAATGTCTTTCAACGGCATAGATGTAAGCGAGGAAGTGAGGCCGGGCAACTATAGCGCAACACTCTACGTCGAGGGCACCGCCCTGACCCCCGACGGCGTTGCTTACCGGGCCTCGACGAGCGCCTCTATAGTGATCGAGGTGGACACTCCGACAGCAGACCTCTACGTGCTCAGGTTGTTCTCGTCTCATTGGGGCGAGGCGAGGCCAGTACCCGCATACCCTGGTTCTAAGTACACCCCACTGACCATAACTATAGTGAACGTCGGGGTATATGACGTCACAACCCTCAGGGCTACGGCTAGCTCCCAGTACTTAGAGCCCGTGAAGCCCGAAGGGGTTCACTCAGCGAGGATTTATTCAGGAGGCTCGTGCAGCTTAACATTCTACTTCAACGTCAAGGAGGACGCCCCCGAGAGCTTGCGCGTGGCAGTACGCTTGGAGTACTGGGTCGACCTAGGAGGGGGCACGCTCGTCAAGGTGGACCATAGCCAAGACATAACTGTCCTCGTAGAGAGATACACTGGAACCGAGGGCGAAGGCCTCTACGTGGCCTCGTACGGTTGGCTCAACAACTACAACGTGTTCCCGCGAACTGAGAACGCCACGTATCAGGTCACCGTGGCCAACAGACTTCCCTTCTCGGTGAGGGGTTTGAAGGCGTTACTCGCGCTCCCACAGGGCTTCGGAGGGGATAGGGGTTCAACGGCGACGGCGTACGTCGAGGGACCCATTCAGAGTTATTCAACGGCTACGCTGTCGTTTAGGGTGTCAGTGGGTGACGTGAAGCCGGGGGCTTACGAGGCCGCTCTAATGCTTGACTACATAGTCGAGTCTGGCGGTCCTGGTGCGAGGAGGATAGAGCGCTATGAGGTGAGCTTATGTGTCGTGGACGACGCTAAGGCCTTAGAGCTCGTGAGCGCTAGCTGGCTGGGCTCTGCTGTTGAACCGGGGACCTACGGCGCGTTGTTGAGAGTCGACATCCGCAACAATTACGTGGACTCGATGAGCGGTGCAGTCCTAGAGCTCAGCTTGCCCCAAGGCTTCTTATTCTCGGTCGACAACTCATCGAGGGTCAAGGTCGCTCCGGCTTCGCCCGAAGCTTTTCAAGTGCCTCGACAATTGGCCCCTCAGGACTTGCAAGCCCTCGTGTCGATGATTAGGTCCGCGACGTCAACGCCCCAAGTGCAGGAGTACTCGAGAGGAGAGATAATATCATTCTTTGTGCCCCTCAACGTGCTTGTAGACTCTACCGGGACTTACCTCGCCGTGGGCCGCGTGAGCTACGTCGACCCTTGGGGTTGCGCTAGGGATTGCGGGATTGAGGTGCCGCTCGTAGTCTTGGGCTCGACGAAGTACGTGGAGGTCGAATTCTCAGGCTCCCTGAGCCCGAGGAGCAGGTACACCAACGCGACTCTGTGGCTCCGCAACGCGGGCAGCTCGCCCATGTACAACGCCATGGTGACCATAAAGCCAGCCCAGAGCGCTACTGCTCTTCCAGCTCTGAGCGCCACTACCGCTCCCTTGCTAATAGCAACGCCCTCTACGATTTACATTGACGCCCTCGGCCCTAACTCCAAAGTCGCCATTCCAATAACCTTCGCTTTCAACCCCACTGGGTATCAAAGCGTAATGGGGGCAACAACCATGATGAACTACGGGGTCGTTCCCTTGACCGTGTCGATATCGTACAAGGACGCACATGGCTACTCGCACAGCTTCGACACGACGGTGACCATAGCCCTAGACCCCTTCATAGACATAGTCGTCAAGGATCTTAGGGCAGAGGCTTCTGGCAAGGCCCTAGAGGTTAGCGGCGTGCTCATAAATTACGGCTCGGCCACGGCCTACAGGGTTGAGGTGAGGGTCTGGGCTGGGGGTAGCTCGTCGAGCACCTTCGTGGGAGACGTGGAGCCGGGCTCTCAGACGGCCTTTAGGGTTAGGGTTTACGTCTCCGAAGACGTCGGCGATACGGCGAGACTGTCCATAGGCTACTATAACATCTTCAACGAGTACGACGCGCGAGAGCTTTCAATATCCATCACTCGAGTGCAACCGAAGGTGGAGGAGAAGCCCACGGGCGAAGCGCCCCTGACGTTCTACAGAACCTTGGTGATAGCGCTCATAGCCGCGTTTCTGGCGCTCGTGGGGTTCCTCATCTTCAGGTTGTACAGGTCCCACATGAAGAAGATCCAAGTAGGGGCCCCGGCGGAATGAAGTTCTTGTTGACGAGCTTCTTAGTCGACGCGTTTAGGCTAGCGTTTAAGGCGCTGAGGGAGAGGAAGCTGAGGTCGTCGTTGACAGTGCTGGGAATAATGATAGGCCCGCTGGTCATGGTGATGATGGGTTCAGTCGTGGCGGGCTACTCGGACTACATAGTGAACCAGATAGCCTCGCTAGGGCAGAACGTCGTCGTGATTTACCCATCGTCAGACTACAAGCTCACGCAAGAGGACCTCGACTACGTAAGGTCTTTCCCCTACGTGGACGAGGCCGAGCCCTTCTACGCGACTCAAGGAGTAATAAAGAGGGGCGGGGAAGAGGTTCAAGTCTACATATACGCCGCCAAGGTCTCGCTAATCTTGAGGTCAATAGGGGGCTTGGAGATCGTGGAGGGAGAGGCGCCGTCTGAGGGCGAGGTCATAAGCGCTCTCGTGGGCTACAAGGTGGCCTTCGACAGCCAAGGCAATAGGCAGTGCGGAGTGGGCGACGTGATAACAATAACCTCGCGCGAGATCAAGGGCGGGCGAGTGACGAACGTGAGGAACGTCAACGTCGTGGTCGCGGGCGTGCTCGGGGAATACGGTGGCGCACTGATATTCAGCCCGGATCAAACGATATTTCTAAACCTCGAGGCCGGTAAGAGGTTATTGAACCTAAAGGAGTGGTCGGGAATCTTCGTGTTGCTCGAGGATCCGATCCATGTTGGCAACTTCATCAAGAGCGTGCGGAGGGCCTACGGCGGTAAGCTTACGACCGTGGCCTTCCAAGCCATAGCCGAGATAGCTTCGAGCATAACTTCAGCGGTAGCGTTCATAAACTTTACGACGTCCCTCTCGGCCTTGGCTGTCGCGGTGGCTGGGATAACAGCCACCATGGTGACCTCGGTTATGGAGAGGACGAGGGAGATAGGGGTTATGAAGGCCGTGGGCTTCACGAACGCGCAAGTAGTGGTGATGATCTTGGCTGAGTCCCTCGCCATGAGCTTGATAGGGGGCTCGATGGGCATAGCTCTAGGGGTCGTCGGGGCCCACGCGTTGGCGTCGAGGGGCCTCCAGATAGCTTCCGAGACTACGACCTTACTGGTGGTGGCGCGGCCAGCGCTAACTCCAGACCTCTTCTCATTGACATTCGGGCTGACGGTGTTCGTCGGCGTAGCGGGCGGCCTATTGCCAGCTTACATGGCCTCTAAGATACCGCCCGCCGTAGCTCTGCGATACGAGTAAGCGCCAGTTAAATAGCACTCGAGCCCTCTTCCGCGGACTTCAGCAAGTGTTGAAGCTTCTCGATCTTTCGTCTTAGGTACTCTACAACCATGCTTGCTATATCCGGGTCAACCTCCTTAAGTGCCTCTAAGTGAGCCACGAGGTACTCGTCCAAGGCGTCCAGCTCTGCTCCGTTGATGTAGCCCTCTAATAGTCTTCGAGTAAACAAGGCTATGAACGCCTTGCCCCTGAGGGTCAGCGAGTACGTCCTGCGAACCTTAGCTCCGCGCCTAACCTCCTCGACAACCACGTAACGTTGTTCCTCGAGGTTTCTCAATATCGGGTATAGGGACCCCGGGCTGGGCCTCCACAGACCAGCAGTCTTCTTGGTCAACTCCTTGAGAACCTCGTATCCGTGCTTTGGGCCTTCGAGCAACATGAATAGCGTGGCTGTCCTCAGAAGGCCCTTGCCCAGAGCCCTTATGGTCCTGACGACCTCCCTTTCTGTTCTTCTATCTCGGAACATCGAGAGGACCTCGCTGCCCTGCGTCAGAGTTTTTATCGGCCTCAGATTAAGTATATCGAGGGGCCTAAAAGAAAAGACCTTCAAAAAGCCCTCATCTCGAGCTTGATTGGAGGGCTGTACGAAGCGGCCTCACAACCAAAGACGACCTCGCGAGCCGAGCCCACAGGGCCCGAGCCCACCGCCTTCACGCTCTGGAGGAGCTCGTGCAACCGTATGGCCAGCCAATTTACTTTGACTGGCTCCCTCACTTCTCCCTTGACAACGAGCAACGTCGTCTCAGGCTCTAGCACTAGGAGGTCCTCAATGACGTACGATCGCTCGGCGCTGTGCACTAATAGCCCCAGCTTCGTCTCCTCCACCATCTCCTCCGCACTCCAGTCCCCTAATTCTACGACAATGTTCCCGTGAAGCGGCTGAGGAGGTATCGCTAAGCCCCTCCCGTTGCCCGTGGGCTCAACGCCATACGCGTAGGCCGTCTCTCTGCTGTGCAGGAGCGATACGACCCTCCCAGACTCTATCAACTTCTTTCGCCTGGCCTTGACCCCCTCGTCGTCGAAGAAGAAGCTCCCGTAGCCACCCTCGAGCATCGGGTCGTCGAGCACGGTGAGCCCCTCGTAGCCCTCTTCTGACAAGTGCTTGGGCACCCTCGCGTCGAGGACGCTTCTTAAGGCTGCTTGCATGGCCTTAGAGGCGGCATCTGGCATCAGCACTACCTCGAACTTCGATCCCCTATACAGCGGGTTCAAGAGCTTGGCCTTTGGCGCGTACAGCAGTCGAAAAGCCAGCTCCTCGGCTATGCGCCTAGGGTCGGCCTTTTCTAGCACTTCGAGGCCTCCAGACCCGAAGACCTCGAACATCGCTACCTCTCCGCTCCTCGCGCGGGCGGCGAAGCTGCCCACGACAGAAGGCTTGACCTCGTATGCGTTCACTCCATCGCTTGAGATCATGGCCCTCGTCGTGACAGTCGCCTCAACCGCAGCCCTAAAGTCCTGCAAGTCGCTAAACAGCTCGCCGAGGCTCTTCGAGGCACAGCTCAAGAAGTCGACAACGTCTGAGCCGTCGCTCTCCGTTATAGGCCTCTTCTGTCCTATGACGAAGCCACCTTGGACCGGCCTCCTGTGGGCGAGCTTAACGTCGCCTTTAGCGCTGGCTGACGCTAGCCTCAGCGCTTCGTCGAGCACCTCGTCTCCTAACTTAGGTGAAGCGCACACGCCCCAGCGGCCCCTCCACAGCACCTTGAGCACATAAATGGTGCCAGCGGATCTATTGATAGTACTCTGGCCGCACACGTGGTCTACTCTTAGCTTCTTGTAGGTGATGCTTGTGCAGTCAGCATACTCGACCCCCTTGTCCGCGCACTTGTCAATCAGGCTTCCGGCCTTCATGGCGAGACCCTGCGATGGGCAACTACGCCAAGCTTCGACTACAACTCTGGAGAGGGGGTTCTATGAGTATTTACCCTCATAGCCCATGGTGTCTTCAATTCTTGAGAATAATGGATAAAGTAGGTCGTACCTCTACCGGAGACCCGATGCTAATGAGCGAAAGGCGAGGACTATGCTCAAAAACATGAGAAGCGAGCCGTGGTCGTTTACCCCTCTCTCTAGCCGTCGCAGCAGGAAGCGCGTCTAAGCCTCCGGCTTTCAGGCCTAGTGGAGATGTATAGCTCAGCCCTTCTCCTCGCGATTAGGCGTAGCATCACTACGGTTGTGCGATTTTCGAGAGAGGCTCTCTAGGCCTCGTCGACGTGTTCATTGTTCGTCGCCAGCCCATTGCGAGCCCGACATAATCACCAGGTCGAGGACTTCAGGATTATATAGGGCTAAGCCCGGCGCTAGTCCCATCAAGCGAAAGAGTTATAAACGATACCCAAGAACCCTCTGTCGGCACCTCTGCCCATAGAGGCCGAAGGTTATGGTCGTGGATTTTAGAGCAGAAGACGGCGCTTCGAAGGCGCGTAGCCCTCATACGGTTCTCGCTCTGATAGACACTAAGTTCGCCGCTAACGCGTTCACGATTGAGAAGTTCATCTCTCCCACTAACCTCTATCCCAAGAAATCCTTTTTGGCCATCAGACCCGTCCGCGGTGAAAAGCGATGGGAGGTCTAAGTGACCAGCCGAGGATAGGGGTTTACATCTGTCACTGCGGTACCAATATAGCCGGGGTCGTAAACGTCGAGGAGCTGACGAAGTTTGCCTCGGGATTGCCCAACGTGGTCATCGCGAAGAACTACCAGTTCATGTGCTCTAAGCCAGGGCAAGAGATGATAATTGAGGACATCAAACAACATAAGTTGAATAGAGTGGTCGTAGCGGCATGCTCGCCTAGGATGCACGAACCGACGTTTAGGAAGTCCTTGCAGTCTGCGGGCTTAAATCCCTACTTGCTCGAAATGGTCAACATTCGAGAGCACTGCACGTGGGTCCACGAACATGAGCCGGATAAGGCCTTGGAGAAGTCGAAGGCCTTGGTCGCGGCGGCGGTCGTTAGAGCCAACAACTTAGAGCCGCTCGAGGAGAAGGAGTTACCCGTCGTCAAGAGCGCTTTGGTCATAGGCGGTGGAGTCGCTGGCCTCTTCGCAGCCCTAACGCTGGCGAACGCTGGCGTCAAGACGTATTTAGTGGAATCTAGCCCAACGATAGGCGGCAAGATGGCCATGCTTGACAAGACGTTTCCAACACTTGATTGTTCAAAGTGCATCTTAACCCCGATAATGAACGAGGTTGCGAACCATCCAAACATCGAGCTATTGACGTACGCCGAGGTCGTGGACGTCCAAGGCTCCGTAGGCGACTTTAGGGTCAAGGTGTTGTTAAAGCCGAGATACGTAGACCCCGCCAAATGCAAGGCCTGTGGCGACTGCGCCAAGAAGTGCCCGGCTTCGGCGCCCAACGAGTTTGACGCGGGCTTGTCGAAGCGGAAGGCCATATACATCACTTTCCCCCAAGCCGTGCCGACGGTGTACACCATAGACCCCAAAGCATGCCTCTACTTTACGAAACGCGATAGGATGGGCAGGCCCATATGTGGTGTGTGCCAGAAGATATGCCCAGCCCAGGCCGTAGACTTCAACATGCAACCAAAGACCGTGGAGATCAACGTCGGCGCGATAATAATCGCTACTGGCTTCGAGACCTTCGATCCTCGACTTAAGAAGGAGTACAAATATGGGGTGAGCCCAAGGATCATAACGTCTCTGGAGTTCGAGAGAATTCTCTGCGCGACGGGGCCTACGGGAGGAAAAGTGCTGTGCCCGCCCGATTGGAAGGAAGTGCCAAAGCGAGTCGTGTTCATTCAATGCGTCGGCTCGAGAGACCTGACGGTGGACGTCCCCTATTGCTCTAAGGTGTGTTGCATGTACACTGCTAAGCAGGCAATCCTCTACAAGGAGCGAGTACCGGATGGCGAGGCCTACGTGATCTACATCGACGTCAGAGCGGCGGGCAAGGGCTTTGAGGAGTTCTATAGGAGGGCCGTAGAGGAGTTCAACGTCATCTACATCAAGGGCAGAGTAGGTGAGCTAGTGATAGACCCGGAGACGAACAAGCCCATAATTAGAGTCGAGGACGTGCTCACAGGCGGCATTGTTGAGCTCGAGGCCGACTTAGTGGTCTTGGCTGTTGGGCTTAGGCCCTCTCCGTCGACGCTCAAGATAGCGGAGTTGCTCAAGGTGTCGAGGTCTCCAGACGGCTTCTTACAGGAGCTACACGCTAAGCTGTACCCGGTCCAAACGGCTGTCGATGGGGTGTTAATTTGCGGTTGCGCTCAAGGACCTAAGGACATACCGGATAGCATAGCCCAGGCCAAGGCCGCGGCCTCAGCGGCCCTCGAGATACTAGCACAAGGCTTCGTAAGGACGATCGGCCACGTGGCCTCTGTAGACAAGGAGCTGTGCAGTGGCTGTGGGATCTGCGCGTCCGTGTGTCCATACGATGCGATTGCCATAAAGGTAGAAAACGGCAGGAGGGTGGCTAGCGTAGAGGACGTGAAGTGCAAGGGTTGCGGGTCTTGTGCAGCCGCTTGCCCGTCGGGCGCCATGCAGCAGAAGCACTTTAAGGACGCTCAATTGATGCCGGTCGTGAAAACATTGGCTAGGATGTGAGGTGGTGGGATGTCTAAGTCCGACTTCGAGCCCAAGATAATCGTATTCGCGTGCAATTGGTGCTCATACGCGGCTATGGACCTAGCAGGGACGTCGAGGACGCAGTACCCGCATAACGTGCGGATCGTACGCCTGATGTGCTCGAGCAGGGTGACCCCGGAGATGGTCTTGACAGCCTTGGCGGAGGGGGCCGACGCTGTGCTCATCACTGGTTGCCATCCGGGCGACTGCCACTACCTCGTGGGGAACTACAAGACCTTGGCCAGATACGTATTACTGAAGAAGGTCCTCGACGAGCTAGGCTTGGGCGACAAGGTAAGGCTTGAATGGTTCTCAGCGGGTGAGGGAGAGCGCTTCGCGCAGTACATAAGGTCATTCGTGGAGGAAGTTAAGAAAGGGGCAGTCAGTCCTAAGATGTCGATGTCTGAGGAGGGTGTTTGAGATGACTTCTCCGACAAAGGTCAAGGTCGCATTCTATTGGAACGCGTCTTGCGGAGGCTGCGAAGAAGCGATAGTGGACCTAGGCGAAGACCTGTTTAAGGTCTTAGAGGCCGTCGACATAGTGTTCTGGCCCGTGGCCTTCGACTTCAAGATAGAAGACGTCGAGAAGCTGCCTGACGGGAGCATAGACGTGGCCATCATAAACGGCGGTATAAGGTTCTCAGAGCACGAGAAGGTAGTCAAACTCCTCAGGAAGAAGTCGAAGATCGTAGTGGCATACGGCTCTTGCGCGTGCGAGGGCTGCATACCCAGCCTCGCAAATCTTTGGAGCAAGTCCTCGATAATGGACTACGTGTACCTGAAAGCGCCATCGGTCGTTAACGAAGGTAACGTCTTGCCCATGGAGCACGTGCGAACGGATGCTGGCGATCTAGAGTTGCCGGCCTTCCTCGACACCTTGAAAACGCTCGACCAAGTGATAGACGTCGACTACTACGTGCCCGGCTGTCCTCCAACGCCAAAAGTCACCCTCAAGGCCATCGAGACCTTGTTGAGCGGAAATCTCCCGCCGAAGGGCGAGGTCCTGGGAGCTAGCAAGCGAGCGCTTTGCGAGACGTGCCACTTAAACGAGACCAAGCCCGAGAAGCTCGCCATAAGTGAGTTTAAGAGGCCCCACCTCTTCATCCCAGACCCGAAGAAGTGCTTTCTAGCTCAAGGCTTGCTTTGCATGGGGCCCGTCACGAGAGGCGGGTGCGAGGCCGTGTGCATTAAGGCTAACATGCCATGCTCAGGTTGCTTCGGCCCTCTCGACAACGTCCTTGACTTCGGCGCTAGGGCTCTGTCGTTCATAGCATCGATCATAGACCAAAAGGATGAGGAGGGCATTAAGAGGACCCTCGGCTCCATAGCAGACCTCGTAGGCCAAGTCTACAAGTTCTCCTTAGCAAAGTCTTTATTGAAGGACTCCATCAAACGCAAGGAGGGTTAGCCGATGGTGGTCGTAACCATTAACCCGATAACTAGGCTGGAAGGGCATGGTGTGATATCGATATTCCTTGACGAGGAGGGCCATGTTAAGCGGGCGTTCCTACAGGTGCCAGAGCTCAGGGGCTTCGAGAAGATAGCCGTTGGCAGACATGCCGAGGACATGCCCCAAATAACCTCAAGGATATGCGGCGTTTGTCCTTGGGCCCACCACATGGCAGCGACCAAGGCCTTGGACGACCTCTACAAGGTCAAGCCTCCCCCTGCCGCCGTGAAGATCAGAGAGCTGGCTTACAACATGCACATCCTAGAGGACCACGCCCTCCACTTCTTCGTATTGGCTGGCCCGGACTTCATAGTCGGCCCTAGAGCCCCGAGAGCAGAGAGAAACATCGTCGGCATTATTAAGAAGCTGGGCGCGGAGACCGTTAAGAAGATCGTGCTGGCTAGAAAAGTGTTGAGGGATGCAGATGCCATCATAGGAGGCAAGCCCGTGCACCCCGTCATGGGTCTGCCGGGCGGAGTCTCGAAGTCGCTGACTGAAGACGATAGGAAGGAGTTACTGAAGGCAGCTGGCGCGGCTCTCGAGCTAGCTGACACTGCCTACAAGTTACTCAAGGACTTGATGAGGAATAAGGAGTACGTGGACTTGATGACGAGTGACGTCTACACCCACAGAACGTACTACATGGGGCTGGTGGATGACAAAAACAGGGTTAACTTCTACGACGGCAGGATAAGGGTCGTGGACCCCAAAGGGCGCGAGCACGCCAAGTTCGACGTCCACGATTACCTTAAGTACATAGCCGAGCACGTGGAGCCCTGGACTTATGCTAGGATGTCTTACTTGAAGACGGTTGGCTGGAAGGGCTTTACTGATGGCGAGGACAGCGGAGTGCTCGCTGTAGGGCCTCTGGGAAGGCTCAATGCCGCAGATGGCATGGCGACGCCGATGGCTCAGGCAGCCTACGAGGAGATGTATAGTGCATTGGGTGGCAAGCCAGTCCATTACACGCTCGCATATCACGTAGCTAGGGTCGTGGAGATGATACAAGCGGCAGAGCACGTTAAGGAGCTCGTTGACGACCCGGAGATCACCAGCCCTGAGGTCAGAAACCTACCGACCTCGAAGCCTGATGTGGGCATAGGCGTCGTAGAAGCCGCGCGAGGGACCTTGATACACCACTACGAAGCCGATGAAAATGGCTTGATCAAGAAGGCCAACTTGATAGTCGCTACGCAAAACAACATCGCGAGGATCTGTCTGTCTATTGAGAAGGCGGCGAAAGCGCTCATCAAAGGCGGCGTGGTCGACGATGGGTTGCTGAACATGATCGAGATGGCTTTCAGGGCCTACGATCCTTGCTTTGCATGCGCGACGCACAGCGTGATCGGTCGCATTCCTCTAGAACTAAAGATATACGACCACGAGGGCAAGTTAATAAAGGTCATCACTAATGTCGACTAAGCCGAGGGTCCTCGTCCTCGGTCTTGGCAATGAACTGCTAGGGGACGACGCTGTAGGCATCATGGTCACCAGAGAACTTCACAAACAACTATCGGAACACCTCTTTCGCAAGGCCTCCTTTGTTGCGACTAACAGCTTTGGATACGCGTTGCTAGACTTGATAGAAGGCTACGATCGGCTCATAGTAATAGAC
>DAIQQE010000209.1:0-1573 GCA_036786905.1 Candidatus Nezhaarchaeales archaeon
TAAGAAGACGTTGTAGTTATAGAATCCCTGTCCTCCGGCAAAATTGGTTTGCGCGGCTGCCAAGACCTTGACACTGTGCAGTACTGCTACTTCTGGGTGCATGGCTGGACCCGCGACGCTCGTCTTAAGACCCGTACCGTCGGGCATGAGTCCGTAATAGAAAAAGTACCTGAGGTCCCAGTCTTGACAGAAGGGCCTCACGCCAAAGTACTCAAGATCGTGTATGTGGATGTCGCCTTTGAGGTGGGCGTCGGCGACTCTAGGGTGGAGTAACAACAGGTATTCCTCTTTCGACAGCTTATCGGCCTTCTTCTTGTGCGCTGTCTCGGCATTGGGTTGCAAGTTGGCGTTCTCCTTGGCCTCAAAGCCAAGGCCCAAGTCTATTAAATAAGCGTCATATACCGGAGCGCCGACTCTTGTCAGGATGTTTCTGTATATCACGTACTCGGGGTGTTCCTCGGATCTTTCAAGTAAGATATTATTGACGAGCTCTCGTATCAAAGCTCCGCTTACAAACTTAGCTCTCATCCCAAGTATCCTCTTTTCAGCTTCGCGGGCAATCTCCTCGGCCTCTTTAGTGCTCATAGGTGGGACGTCAAAGAACTCTTCAGCTAGCTTGGTCTCCCTCAATAATTGCCTAACAATGGCCCCTCTATCCCAAGGAACCATGTACCCGTCGGTCGTTCTGACGAGGGGTTTGCCGGCGACGTAGTGCGAAGCCGCCTTGAACCAAGCCTCCAAGGAGGCCTGTTTGGGCCTCAAACGCGTCCTTTTCTCGTTCCTCCGAGACGCCACCTCACTCCCTCCCAAGGACTTTGCAGAGTTTGTCTACGAGTAGCCTATCCCCATCAAAAATTTCTCTTGCATGGAAGAACTTGTCGTCGACTTCGAGCCCCGGTGTCTCCATTAAGAATATGTCCCTCATTATCAGGTCTGCCATCACATCAGACTTGGATACGTCGAGAACCTCGTACTCAACCTTCATCTCCTTCAGCGCCTTTTTCAGCATCTCGCATCTAGGACATTGAGGAGAAACGTAAAGTTTAACCCTGGCCATAATGAAGCGCCTCTCAATAGCGAGAGAATTTCTCACTACAAGAAAATTTAAAGAAGTGGCGGGTCTTTGAGTAGTACTGAAAAAGCGTTACGGTAAACCCCCTAGCCCCACCGTTGGAAGAGGTTGTGCTCTATTCCGAGGAGGTCCAGTACCTTTCCCACTACATAGTTTACGAGGTCTTCAATGCTCTTCGGTCTGTGGTAAAAAGCTGGACAGGCCGGAAGAACTATCCCCCCCATGTCGCTTACCCTCAACATGTTCAATATGTGCACTCTGTTGAGGGGCGTCTCCCTTATGACAGCTATGAGCTTCCTCCTCTCCTTCAACATCACATCTGCGGCGCGCGTGACTAGGTTGTCTGACAAACCGTTGGCTATCGACGCCAAGGTCTTCATGCTACAAGGAGCTATTATCATGGCCTCAAATCGAGCTGAACCACTTGACGGAGGAGCATCTATCTCCTCTTCATCATAAATCTTGGAACACTTGTTTTCAAGCTCGTGAACGCCTACATCC
>DAIQQE010000210.1:0-1568 GCA_036786905.1 Candidatus Nezhaarchaeales archaeon
CTTCCTCCCATCGCTTGCGATGAAGTTCAAGGATCTGTAGTAGACGTTGCCTCGATCGATCTTCTCAATAACTCTTCTAACCCCCTCTACGAAGCCTCCTTCCCTCTCAACCTCTTGGACCACTAAGTGGAATAGGACCTCGGAACCGGTATCGCCCTCGAGGTCGCGGTACCCCGGCGATAATAAGTTCAAGGCAGCGCCTCTGTCGAGGACGCCGTTGTGGGCGAAGACGTAGCCCTTGTAGAGCCACGGGTGCGTGTTCTCCGGCTTGAGCGCTCCGCACGTGGCGCGTCTGACGTGGGACACCACGATGACTCCTAGGACGTGTTTAACGCTCTCTTCGGCATTTCGAGAGGCGTGGAGAGGTCCGGGCTCCTTGTGCAAATTCCATTTAACGCCGTCGAACCACGCGACCCCCCAACCGTCTGGGTTCCCTTCGGAGAGCTTCTTTAAGCTCTTCTTAGCCTTATAAAAGCTGAACATTACGTCAACAGCGTGGTTGGCGTATAGACCGAAGAGCCTGCACATGTTCTCCACTACAGCTATAGGGGCTCGAGGTAATTACCCTGACGGTCGCCTCACGTGTTTGAGTAAAAGAGGGCCTAAAAACGGCCATGGGTGTAGTTGAAGGGGTAACCAGCGACCTAGTTGAAATGGCTTCCTGTCTAGCAGGCCTGTAGAGCCAAGTAAAAGGGCATGCTACATCCTTTACAGAGCCCTTCCGGCATATGCTAAAAAAGCGAGGTGCAACCTCTAGGGAGTAGATGTTCTGAGCTCGTGATTAGCACTTTTTTAAAAGTGGCTTGAGATTTTTCACACGCTTCGCTTATAACGGCTTCCTCAGACTAGTAGGAGTGGGAATCGTATTGGGCTTGAGTGAGCCACTTGATGTGTGGCTTCGAACTGCAACCTTCTTATTCGAAATTGAAACCGTTAGGAGAATATACAATGATAGCTTCAAAATCCTACCCGCTGATGTTCAAGAGACGCTGGCAAAGTCGTATTTGCGCGACCTACTTCACGCCGTTGACCTATTGCTATGCATGCTCCCCCATCGCGACCTTCAATACGGGCCTAGAGGGGGTCGCAAAACAGCCGAGTTGAGAAGACGCGCAAAGCTGGGATGGCTGGCTTACCACATACACGCAGCTCAAGAACTCTTAGAGAACTGGGACCTCATTAAACAGGAGGTCATGAAGTGGTATAATGGTGAGGGCTCTCGATATAGAGAGCACGAACTGTTTAAAGACGAAGATTCCTTCAAAGAAAACTTTCTAGACTTTTCCTATGGCCTTATCAGCGGAGCAATAGCTGAATTATCGGTAATTTATGCCTACCTGTACAATGACAAGCCCGTAATGCCGCTTGGATTCATGCAGCACCTCATCACACTGGGGCCTAGCGGGCCCACTCTTGGGGACTTAATAGACATAGAGACTCTGACGTTCATAGACGTGAAATCGAGTAGAGAAAGAGTTAGAGGGTTAAAGTCGGGGGCTCTCTCATTAATGATAAACACGAGGTTGCCGGTGGCGATAGCCGTGCCGAGATACAAGGTTGATGAAGAC
>DAIQQE010000211.1:0-1513 GCA_036786905.1 Candidatus Nezhaarchaeales archaeon
AAATCGTTGAAATCTCCTTGAAAGTTCTGAGCTTTGAGCTTTCCTGACACCTCTTTGCTTCCACCCCCTAGGATATGAGAACCTTAGGATAATGCTCTATAATACTAACTCCTGTCACTGAAGACGCTTATCGGCTATGCTTATCCAGGGTTAACGAGACGGATTTTGTTCTAAGAGGAGGAGCGCAGGCTTTGGTCCTCGAAACCATTCCCTCAATCAATGACAGAGAGCTTCGCTCCCTCAAAGAAAGCCGTCCTTAGGTGAGACGACCACGGCTTTTCCAAGTCCATCACGAAGCTTATCACGTACTTGGTAAGCTCGAGACCCTCAAGCCCCCAAAGGCTCTGACGGACAAGCACTTCTCGGGTCGTGGAATGTAAACCCCTTGAAATGCTGGAAACCGCAAAGCCATATCGCAACAAATAAGATAAAGGTCTTTCTTTTAAACAAGCTAGAGGCGCTTAGAAGATTGAGCAAAATACACATAATCGACGTCTTCAAACATCGTGAGCCCAACGTCATATCTTGTTACGTGCTGCAGTACGAGAAGCCCGTGGTGATAGATCCCGGTCCCCTGAACGGAGTACACAACGTCATGGAGGGGTTAGAGAGATTAAGCGTTAAGCCGGAGATAATAGCGCTCACTCACGTACACTTGGATCACGCGGGCGGAGTCGCTAGGTTGGCTAAGCCCCTCTCTGCAAAGGTAGTAGTCCATCCGAGAGGGGCGAAGCACGTAGTCAATCCAGCGAAGCTCTGGGAGGCGTCCAAAACGATTCTGGGAGAACTGGCCGCCGTCTTCGGTAAGCCCGAACCTCTAGAAGAGGACAAGATAATGATTGTAGAAGATTGTCAGAAGCTCGACTTAGGCGAAGACGAGCTTGTAGTCCTTCACGCACCAGGACACGCCCCGCACATGCAGGTCTACTATTTAAAAGAAGCCAAGATATTATTCCCAGCGGACGCCGTGGGGATGGGCTTTAATGGACTCATAATCCCCTCGACGCCACCGCCATTCGATTATGACAAAGCGCTAAGCACACTTAAGAGGTTGCGGAGGCTTGAAGTGACGTCCGTAGCGCTTACGCACTTCGGCTTGGCTGACAAGGAGATCATAGAAAAGGCAGAGGACAAGATAAGGGAATGGTGTGAGATGGCAACTTCTTGTAATAGCGTAGACGACCTCATCGAAAAGTTGCTGAGGGAGGACGGGGATGTAAGGGCTCTCTGCGAGGGCCGTCCTAAGGACTCGGTGACCATGAACTTCTTTAAAGTCTCGGCCCAAGGCATTTTCGATTACGTTAAGAGAGGCCTCCAGCTCTAGACCTGATTGCCAAGGCCGGGGTTCGCTGATGAAATTGACCTGTGGCCCTTTTTGGGACCGTAGTCCTCTCTAATAACTTTGGATCAGAAAAGGATAGAGGAAGGTTAAGTGAATACATAAGTCAGCATGTCTGACATTTAATCGAAGTTGACCGAGGAGGTAGACCGTGGTAGTATCAGTGATAGAGAG
>DAIQQE010000212.1:0-1509 GCA_036786905.1 Candidatus Nezhaarchaeales archaeon
GACTCTCCTGACCATTTGGGCCTCGACCATCGGTATGCTTATCTCCCGCGGATTATTGAGGGCCTCACACACGGCCCTCCTCGTGACCTCGTGAAATTCACTTCGCTTAACCTCAGAGAGGTAGGGAGCTATCGTGCAGGCGACGTCCCAGCCTATCTTCTCGCCCTCGACGTCAGGGTCTGTGGCTATGAACGCTAAGTCGACCTCGCTAGCTATCCTCCTGATGACCCTGACCACGTCGTCTGACCTCACTATGTAGTTAAATCCGCACCTGGGACACAGGTCGCTGTCGACCGTGAACTGATAGCCGCACCTCCTGCACCTCTTGAGCGTGCCGTAAATCGGCACGTAGCGTTCCTTGAGTAGCAACACGCCGTACTTGCCTATGTCCTCAGTCACGAGGTCGTAGATATGCCCCTTCGTCGCGACTATGCTCAAGAGGTAGTTCCCGGCGAAGACCTCGAAGACCCTTAGGGGCCCCACGACCCTTCTCGAGGGCCTTCCGAAGAAGTTGGCGATGGTTCTGGCCTTTGTGGGGCTCTCGACTATCATCAAGGCGCTCCTGACAGGCTCTTTCATCTCCTCGACCTCGCCCGTCAAGGCCTTCCTAACCCTCTCCCTATCCCTATCTATCTCCTCGATCAATCGGTCCAAGTCGACTTCAGAGAGGGACCTCCACTGCACGTCCTCTATGTAGATCTTCGTCTGCCTGATCAGGTTGTTGAGGGCGTTGCGGTCCTCGGGCAAGTAAACGACTATGCTGAGCCCCTTCGTCAGCCCTCCCGTGTACATCCTAGAGGTCCTGCCGCTGGCCTGTATGTACGTCATGACGTCCGGGATGAACATGTAAAGCTTCCCGCCCACCTCTCTCACGTCTATCGCTGGGCTCTCGAGGAACCTCTTCCGAACCTCTTCCCTCTTCAATAGCTCGGCCATCAGCTTCCTCGCGTCGTCGAAGAGCTTTCGCACCTCCTCTAGATAGCCCTCGAGCCTAACGCCTTTGCGAAGGGCGTCGGCTAAGAGCCTCGCCTCTTCGTACCCGAGCCTGAGGGCGTGCCTCCTCATCTCAGCTACCATTTTGGCTAGGTGGAACGCCTCGTCCCCCTCGACCAACGTCTGCAGCACGGACATTATCTGGAGGAGCCTCACCGGATGGTTCTCCTCAGAGTCCAAGGTGAACTTGAACTTGGGGACGGCGACGAAGATGGCGTACCTGACCCTCTCGGGGAGGTCGAGCCCCCTCACTATCACTCCGTAGTAGCTCGCGACCCCGACCAGTACGTCGGCCTCTCCCTTGGCGAAGCTCTCTATGAGCTTCCTTATGCCCCTCACGCCGGACTTGGCGAAGACGGTCCTGACGCCGTTCGAGGCCAAGAAGTCCGCGAGGGCCTGGGCGTGCTTTACCCCCAAGTCGTAGGAGACGTATATCAGGCCTCCGCCCCCGAGCCTCCTCACTAGGTCGAGCGTAGCCCTCATCAGGTCATCGAACTTGTCCCCCTCGACCGCTAG